>JASBTS010000090.1 GCA_030148305.1 Allomuricauda sp.
ATCAAAAGTACCGACAATATTCAGAGGAATACTGGGAAAGCAAGACCTATGCACCCTCTTCCTTGCTGTTCTATATTGGGTTCAACAAAAAGTTGAAAAACATTGACCACCACAATCTGTTCTTTGATACCGATTTTGAAAAACATGCCCAAGAAATTTACGATGAACCCCAATGGCCCAGCAATCCGTTGTTCTATGCCAATTTTCCTTCGGTGACCGATAGCTCCATGGCTCCCCAGGATTGTGAAACTGGATTTTTCTTGGTCCCCATTGCACCGGGATTGGAGGATACACCTGAATTGAGAAACCAATATTTCGACATAGTGATGGATCGGTTTGAAAGACTGACCCATCAACAGATTAAAAATGCCATTGTTTTTAAGGAGAGTTTCTGTGTAAACGATTTTGTGGAGCAGTACAATTCCTATAAAGGCAACGCTTATGGCCTTGCCAACACCTTACGGCAGACCGCCTTTTTACGACCTAACCTAAAAAGTAGCAAGGTAAAGAACCTGTTCTTTACCGGTCAGCTCACCGTTCCGGGACCAGGAGTGCCACCATCCCTGATCTCTGGTAAACTGGTGGCTGATTTAATCACCAAAGAAGTAAAAAGATGAAAAGTATTTTTGATGAAGTATCGTACCATTGCAGTAAGATCGTGACCCAGTCTTACAGCACCTCTTTTGCCCTGGCCACTAAAATGTTGGCCCCGTCGATCCGTACCGATATTTACAACATTTACGGTTTTGTTAGGTTTGCGGATGAAATTGTGGATACCTTCCATGATTATGACAAGGAGCAACTGTTCCAAAAATTTGAAAAGGATATGGAAGAGGCCATTGTGAATAAAATCAGTCTGAACCCCATATTGAATTCGTTCCAACATACCTACCATAAATACGACATTCCTTACCATTTGGTGGAATCCTTTATGAAAAGTATGCGGATGGACCTCCGCAAGAAGAAATACGAAACTTTTGATGAATATAGGGAGTACATCTATGGTTCCGCAGATGTGGTAGGGTTAATGTGCCTCTGTGTTTTTGTGAATGGCGATAAAGAAAAATACGAAGAATTGAAGGAGTCTGCCATGGCATTGGGATCGGCCTTTCAAAAAGTGAACTTTTTAAGGGATCTAAAGGCGGATTATGAAGAGCTGAACCGCACGTATTTCCCAAACACCAATCTTTTGGAACTGGATGAGGAGTCCAAGAGAAGAATCGTTAACGAGATAAAGGCCGATTTTGCCGTTGGGTATTCAGGCATCATAAAATTACCGGAGCAGGCCAAATTTGGAGTTTACACAGCCTATCGTTATTACAAGAAACTGCTCCATAAATTACAGGGCACTCCTCCCCTAGAAATTAAAAATGCTAGGATACGTGTTCCCAATTATCAAAAATTCGGACTTTTGGCCCAATCTTACCTCAATTATAAATTACAGTTGGTACAATGAAGGTAGCTCTTTGGATACTCATTTTTTTGGCCACATTTGGTTTTATGGAGTTTATGGCTTGGTTTACGCATAAATACGTGATGCACGGTTTTTTATGGAGTTTGCACAAAGACCATCACAAAAAAGACCACGACTCTTGGTTTGAGCGCAACGATGCCTTTTTCCTGTTTTACGCTGTGGTGAGCATGACCCTGTTCTTTTTGGGCAACTACACTTCCTTTTGGTATGGTTGGCCTTTGGGATTTGGGATTTTGGCTTACGGTATCGCCTATTTTTTGGTACATGACATCTTCATCCACCAGCGTTTCAAACTATTAAGAAATGCCAATAATTGGTATGCTCGTGGGGTGCGAAGGGCCCATAAAATGCACCACAAACATTTGGGCAAGGAAGACGGGGAATGCTTTGGGATGCTCTTGGTTCCTTTTAAATATTTTAAAAAGTAAGGTTACTCTAAAATAAGTTCATCCAAAAGGGCCCGGGTACTTTCGGAATTCCAATTGGCGGCTCCCTTTTCATCCACCACGATCTTTCCTGTTTTACTGATGATGTAAGTGGCCGGAATGGTACTACTTTCCAGTTCATCAGGGGTGTTGGAAGCTTGAAGGTAAACTGGTAATCGGTACCCTTTTTTCTTTAGAAAGGTTTCCACTTTATCCTTTTCATCATTGGCGATAAAAGCAAATACCACTTTATCCTTATAATCCCCATAAAGTTCCACAAACTTGGGAAGTTCGGCCACGCATGGAGGGCACCACGTCGCCCAAATGTTGACGACGGCCACCTTTCCTTTGGCCGATTGAAAATCGATTCGCTTCCCTTCCAAATCCACTAAATTCCAGTGATAATCCTCTAGGGTAATCTGCTCGTTTTCCTCCACCGTATCGGCACTGATGGTAGCGGCAATGACCTTGCTGACCCACACCCGAGCATAAAACCCGACAGGCGTGAACAAAATGAGTATAAGGACCAATATCCATATTCCGTTACCGATCTGTTCCTTGGTAATTTTCATCTTAATTTATTCAGTGATCAATTCGTCCAACAACTCATAAAACTTGCGCGTACTCCAATCGGCTATACCCTCTTTGTGCACAACGATGTCCCCTTCTTTGTCGATCAAATAGGACGAAGGCACCTTGCTTGGATCAATGGGCATCTTTTCGCCAATGATCAAATACGTGACCGGAAACGTAAACTGGTGCTTCTCCATAAATGCTTCCACAGGAGGACGGTTTTCATTGGTAATGATATAGAAATCCATCTTACCCTTATACTTGTCGTACAATTGTTGAATACTTGCAAGTTCCGCTTCGGAGGGCAGCTTCCAAGAGGCCCATAGGTTAATGAAGACAACCCTTCCCTTGGATTTTTCAAAATTGAAGAAATTCCATTCTTCATCCTTCAGTTTCCAATCGTAATCAGTGATCCGTTGTCTTTCCTTTTGTTCTATGACCGGCGGTGAAAAGGAAAATATCCTGTTCAAGAATAATTTCCCGTAATGGCCAATCGGTGTTACAAAAAAGGATAACACCATAAGCATCAACACAATATTGAAAACGGTCTTTTTACTGATTTTCATGGAAAGGATGTTTCGCAAAAATTAAAAACTCCTGATACCTAAAAAAGTATCAGGAGTTTGAAGCAATTATCTTAGATACAAATTATGCATTCTCCTTTTTGATCAGGTTCAATGCCGAACCTTCCTTGAACCATGCAATCTGTGCATCATTGTATGAATGGTTGGCCTTGATGGTATCCTTGGAGCCATCGGCATGTACCACTTCAATGGTCAAAGGCTTATCTGGAGCAAACTGGTCGATGTCTAGGAAGTTGAAGGTATCGTCCTCCTGAATCAAATCGTAATCGTTCTCATTGGCAAAGGTCAGGGCCAACATCCCTTGTTTTTTCAAGTTGGTCTCATGGATCCTTGCAAACGACTTTACCAATACTGCTGCCACACCCAAATGTCTTGGTTGCATGGCCGCGTGTTCCCTAGAGGAACCTTCCCCGTAATTATGGTCTCCCACCACTATGGTCTTGATTCCTGCCTTTTTATATTCACGCTGGGTATCCGGAACCCCTCCGTACTCCCCTGTCAATTGGTTTTTGACAAAGTTTGTTTTTTTGTTGAAGGCGTTCACCGCACCGATCAAGGTGTTGTTGGCGATGTTATCCAAATGCCCCCTGTAACGCAACCATGGTCCGGCCATTGAGATGTGGTCGGTAGTACACTTACCAAAAGCTTTGATCAACAGTTTCATGCCTTTCAAGCTTTCAGGTTTGATGGGTTCAAATGGAGCCAAAAGTTGCAAACGCTCAGAATCTGGGGCAACTTTTACCTCAACACCGCTACCGTCTTCCTTGGGAGCAATGTAACCGGCATCTTCCACGGCAAATCCTTCTGGAGGAAGCTCGTAACCTCTTGGCTCATCCAACATTACCTCTTCACCATCCTCGTTCAACAACTTATCGGTGATGGGGTTAAAATCCAATCGTCCCGCAATGGCGATGGCGGTAACCAATTCTGGTGAACCTACAAACGCCAGAGTATTTGGGTTACCATCGGCTCTTTTTGCAAAGTTCCTGTTGAAAGAGTGAACGATGGTGTTACGAGGTGCATCAGCAGCTTTGTCTCCGTAACGATCCCACATACCGATACAGGGTCCACAGGCATTGGCGAACACGGTAGCCCCAATATTGTTGAAGGTATCGATGAATCCATCCCTTTCGATGGTATAACGAACCAGCTCGGAACCCGGGGTTATGGTGAATTGTGATTTAGTCTTCAAATTCTTGTCGGCCACTTGTTTTGCCAAGGAAGCCGCCCTTGAAATATCTTCATAGGAAGAGTTGGTACAAGAACCTATCAAGCCCACCTCTACATTCAAAGGCCAATCGTTGGCTTTGGCAGTCTCTCCCATTTTAGAAATTGGGGTAGCCAAATCCGGGGTGAAAGGTCCGTTCAAATGTGGTTCCAATACATCCAAATCGATTTCGATCACTTGGTCGAAATACTGCTCTGGATTGGCATACACCTCAGGATCCGCGGTCAAGTGCTGCTTCACGGCAAGGGCCGCATCGGCAACATCGGCACGGTTGGTAGCCCTTAAATATCTGTCCATGGATTCATCATAACCGAAGGTTGAAGTAGTTGCACCTACCTCAGCACCCATGTTACAAATGGTACCTTTACCGGTACAGGACATGGAAGTGGCACCTTCGCCAAAATATTCGATAATGGCACCTGTTCCCCCTTTTACGGTCAGAATATCGGCCACTTTCAAGATCACATCTTTTGGAGCGGTCCATCCGGAAAGTTTTCCTTTCAGTTTCACCCCGATCAATTTTGGGAATTTCAATTCCCAAGCCATTCCTGCCATTACATCCACGGCATCAGCACCACCAACACCGATGGCAACCATTCCCAATCCACCGGCATTTACCGTGTGTGAATCGGTTCCGATCATCATTCCACCTGGAAAAGCATAATTTTCCAAAACTACTTGGTGGATGATACCTGCACCTGGTTTCCAGAAACCAATACCGTATTTGTTGGAAACGGACTCCAAGAAATCAAAAACTTCATTGCTGGTCTGGTTGGCCCTTTTTAAATCTGCCTCAGCCCCAACTTTTGCCTGGATCAAGTGATCACAGTGCACAGTTGTTGGTACAGCAGCCTTGGGCTTTCCAGCATGCATGAACTGTAGCAATGCCATTTGAGCGGTTGCATCCTGACAGGCCACCCTGTCCGGTGCAAAATCAACATAATCTTTTCCTCTGGTAAAATTTTTGGTGGGTGTTCCGTCCCATAAGTGTGAGTACAATATTTTTTCAGAAAGGGTCAACGGTTTGCCTACCAGTTCACGGGCCTTATCCACACGTTCCCCCATGGAAGCGTAGACGCCCTTAATCATGTCTATATCAAATGCCATTCTACAATTGAGTTTTAAGATTTTAGTAATTCGGTAAATTTACTAAATAACGAAGGATTTTGGAATTAGAATT
>JASBTS010000095.1 GCA_030148305.1 Allomuricauda sp.
CATTCGTGTGGACAGGCATTGTTCCAACGCCCTTCAACTGGCAAAATTTTTGGAAAATCATCCGAAAATAGCCTGGGTGAAGTATCCCTTTCTGAAATCGCATCCACAGTATGAAGTGGCCAAAAAGCAGATGAAGGCTGGTGGTTGTGTGGTGGCGTTTGAAGTAAAAGGGGGATTGGATGCCGGCAGAAAATTTTTCGATAGTATAGAGCTGTTGTCCCTTTCAGCAAACTTGGGCGATTCACGCAGCATCGTTACCCATCCGGCTTCCACAACGCACAGCAAACTGTCCAAAGCGGAGCGCGAAGCGGTTGGGATTACCGATGGAATGGTTCGAATTTCAGTGGGTCTGGAACATATTGATGATATCATTGCCGATATCGATCAAGCCCTGGGATAGGCTTTTAGGGGGTGAACATTTTAAATAGTGGATTGTTAATTTTCCCTATATTCGTGGGATGCTCTCCAAGAAGACAAAATATGGTTTAAAGGCACTTACCTATCTCGCTAGGGTCAAGGGAAAGGAGCCTGTTCAGATAGCGGAAATAGCCAAGCAAGAGAATATTTCGCAAAAGTTTTTGGAAAGCATTCTTCTTACCCTCAGAAGAAATGGTTTTTTGGGTTCCAAAAAAGGAAAGGGCGGTGGTTATTATTTGATCAAGGAGCCCCATGAAATCCCAATGACCACCGTCATGCGGGTGTTGGAGGGGCCCATTGCCATGGTACCCTGTGTAAGCCTTAATTTTTATGAGAAATGCGAGGATTGCCCGGATGAAGCCACTTGTTCTGTACATAAATTGATGATTCAGGTTCGGGATAGCGCTTTGGATGTATACCGAGGCAATACCTTGGCCGATCTGCTTTGAAAATCGATCTTCTCTTATGTGGATTTTGATGAGAATCTTGTAAAATCCCTTTCTGAATTTCGATAATCTACTAAAACTATAGGATAAAAGTAATTTTAAGATGACTTTTATATGTCCTTTCAAAATTTAATTTTATTTTTGAATTCCCTAGTAAATCGATAGGAAATATAATTTTGAAATGATCACAGACCAACTGGTAATAAAGAATAGCAAAGAAGAAACCTCCTATACCAAGGATTTGAGGTCCGAAAGTCCCAAAAGGAGTATAGCAAAATCCATCAGTTGGAGAATTGTTGGGACCATTGATACCATCATTATTTCCTGGATCGTGACAGGAACGTTGACCTTGGCTTTCTCCATCGGAATGGTGGAACTGGTTACCAAAATGGTATTGTATTTTTTTCACGAGAGAGTATGGAACTCCATCAAATGGGGTAAATAAATAGAACGGCTATGGCATTGACACAGGATGAAATACAAAATCTGAATCGCCAATTCAAAGGCATTCCACCGGAAGAAATCATTTCTTGGGCCATTGGGCATGGAAAGAAATCCGTGGTAACCACCAATTTTAGACCTTATGAAGTAGCCATTCTTCATGCGGTGACCGAGGTCAACAAGGATATTCCGGTCATTTGGTGCGATACGGGATACAATACCCCTCAAACCTATAAACATGCAGAAGAGCTGATTGCCCGTTTGGGACTGAACATCAAATTGTATGTACCAAGACAGACCACGGCACATCGTGATGCGGTCATGGGTATTCCACAAATTGATGATCCCCGTCACCAAGAATTCACGGAGCAGGTAAAGTTGGAGCCTTTTAAAAGGGCCATGGAAGAGCACAAACCCGATGTTTGGTTCACCAACCTTCGGAAGGGGCAGACGGCCCACCGCGATTCCTTGGACGTGTTGAGCATGAGCAAAGATGGAGTGTTGAAGGTGAGTCCGTTCTATCATTGGAGCGATACCCAATTGGATGCCTATTTGCAAGGCCATGGGTTGCCCAACGAGCATAAGTATTTTGATCCCACAAAAGTATTGGCAAACCGTGAATGTGGTTTGCATACATAATTCCCCAACTCTTAAAAAACAATCAGAGCTTTGAATACACTCGCAGAAGAAATTAAAGATACATTGACCATTAGTGTTACAGATAGGCCCAATGCCAATGCGTTGGAACATGAAGCCATTTATGTCTTAAGGGAAGTGGCCGCCCAGTTCGAAAGACCGGTGCTGTTGTTTTCCGGAGGAAAGGATTCCATCACCTTGGTGCGGTTGGCCCAGAAAGCATTTTGGCCTGCCAAGATTCCCTTTCCATTGATGCATATTGATACAGGACACAACTTTCCAGAGACCATCGAGTTTAGGGATAAATTGGTAGAAGAATTGGGTGTGGAGCTTATTGTTCGCAATGTCCAGGATTCCATTGACCAAGGAAAGGTAGTGGAGGAAACGGGAAAGTATGCCAGTAGAAACATGTTGCAGACTACAACTTTGTTGGATGCCATTGAAGAATTCAAGTTCGATGCCTGTATCGGTGGAGCCAGACGTGATGAAGAAAAAGCCAGGGCCAAAGAGCGGATTTTTTCCGTTCGGGATGATTTTGGCCAGTGGGATGAAAAAAATCAGCGTCCGGAATTGTTCGATATGTTGAACGGACAAATTGAAATGGGACAGAATGTAAGGGTGTTCCCGATCAGCAACTGGACAGAGTTGGATGTTTGGAGCTATATCCAAAAAGAAAATATTGAAATCCCTTCCATTTACTTCGCCCATAAAAGAAATACCTTCCTACGTGACGGACTGATCTGGTCTGCCGAGGATGGTGTGGTTTTTAGGGCAGAGGATGAAAAAGTGGAAGAAAGAATCGTGCGTTTCCGTACCGTAGGGGATATGAGCTGTACCGCAGCTGTAGAATCCCATGCGGATACCATTGATAAGGTGGTTTCGGAGATCAGGGATTCAAAAATATCGGAAAGAGGGGCCCGTATCGACGACAAACGCTCCGAGGCGGCCATGGAAAAACGTAAACAACAAGGGTATTTTTAAAATAAGTTGATGGTTTATCGTTGTTGGTTTTTGGAAATATAGATGACCAGCAACGAACAGCCACTAACGCACAACAAGACATGGAAGTATTAAAGATAGCAACGGCAGGAAGTGTGGATGACGGTAAAAGTACCTTGATCGGAAGATTGTTGTATGACACCAAGTCCTTGACCGACGATAAATTGGAAGCCATTGAGCGTACCAGTAAACAAAAGGGGTATGATTACCTCGATTTTTCACTGGCAACCGATGGTTTGGTGGCTGAGAGGGAGCAAGGTATCACCATAGATGTGGCCCATATCTATTTCTCCACGGCAACCAAAAGCTACATCATTGCGGATACCCCAGGGCATGTGGAATATACCCGAAACATGGTTACCGGTGCATCCACTTCGCAGGCGGCCATTATTTTGATCGATGCCCGAAAAGGCGTCATCGAGCAGACCAACAGGCACTTTTTCATCAATAACCTATTGCGCATCAAGGATGTGATCGTGGCCATCAATAAAATGGACCTTGTTGATTTTTCCGAAGATGCCTACAATGATATTAAGGCCGATTTTGAGGAATTGATGGGCAAGAGGGATTACCAAGATCAAAAAATCACCTTCATTCCGGTGAGTGCCTTAAAGGGCGACAATGTGGTGAACCGTTCCCAAAACATGGATTGGTACAAAGGCCAAACCTTGTTGGAGCATTTGGAGGAATTGGATTTGCAGGATATCTACAATGTGGGTACCCCCCGTTTTCCTGTTCAATATGTGATCAGGCCCAAAACTGAGGAATTCCATGATTTTCGTGGATTTGCCGGGAAGGTGTACGGTGGCGAGTTGAGTGTTGGTGATGAAGTAGTGGTTTTACCGTCCATGACCCGATCCAAGATCAAGGCCATTTATTTTTATGATACGGAATACCAAACCGCACCACGTCGATCTTCGGTAACCATTACTTTGGAAGATGAGGTAAATGTGAGCCGGGGCGATATGTTGGTAAAAGTAGGGGACCTTCCTATAATCGACAAGCAATTGACGGCAACCGTTTCTTGGATGGATTCCAATCAGTTGACCATCGGTGGAAAGTATGTGTTGCAGCACGGTGTCAACAAAGCGTTGGCCAAGGTCGATGCCATTGAGCATAAGATCCGTCCCGATTACTCCGGTATCGAGGGAAATGTGTCCTCCCTTAATATGAACGATATTGCCAAAGTGCGTTTACGATTGAACAAGCCCATTTTTTATGACAGGTTCAAGGAGCACCGTACCAACGGTTCCTTTATCATCATCGATAGCAGGACCAATCATACAGCAGGCGTAGGTTTCATAGAATAACAGGTAATGCCCAAGTGAGCAACAGAGAAGATTTTTATTATTAACCTATAAAAGAGATAGGAAAAATAGGATAATGAAAAGTTTTAGAACAGAAATAGAGAACCCGGTAGTAGAAAAGGATATCATCGAATTGGAGAAAAAAATTCGCCAATTCAAGGATGGCAATATCGATGAGGAAAAATTCCGAAGCCTTCGTTTGGCGCGTGGCGTTTATGGCCAACGTCAACCTGGGGTACAGATGATCCGCATCAAATTGCCCTATGGAAAGGTGACCTCCAAACAGTTGTTGCGGATTGCCGACGTTTCCGATGAATATTCCCGTGGTCGTCTCCACATCACCACGCGTCAGGATATCCAGATCCATTATGTGGATTTGGAACGTACTCCCGAATTGTGGGCAGAGCTGGAAAAAGACCAAGTCACCCTTCGTGAAGCTTGCGGAAATACAGTTCGTAACGTTACGGCCAGTGAAACAGCGGGTATTGATGTGGACGAACCATTTGATGTTTCTCCCTACGCGCAGGCCTTGTTCGAATACTTTTTACGAAACCCCATTGGTCAGGAAATGGGACGAAAGTTCAAAGTTTCTTTTTCCGCCAGTGATGCCGATACCGGATTGTCCTATATGCATGATTTGGGTTTCATCGCCAAAATTGAAAATGGCGTTAGAGGGTTCAAAGTAATGCTGGCTGGTGGTTTGGGTTCACAACCTCGGCACGCCGATGAACTGTACAGCTTTTTGCCTACAGATAAAATCATCCCCATGATGGAAGGCGTGGTTCGTGTGTTCGACCGCTATGGGGAACGCAAGAGTAGGGCCAAGGCACGGATGAAATTTTTGTTGAAGGACATAGGTTTGGAGGGGTTCAAACAATTATTGGAAGAAGAACAGACCGCCATTCCTATTCAATCCTATCCTATCGATTTTGAAAGCTATCCACAGGTACAAGTGGCCGAAGTGGAAACGCCCAAGGTTGAAATTGAGGATACAAAAGCCTTTGAACAATGGAAATCCACCAACTTGGTGCCCCAAAAACAAGAAGGCTACGTGGCCATCGGCATTAAGGTGCTGTTGGGTGATTTTTATACCGATAAAGCAAGGGAACTGGCGCATTTGGTGCAGAACTACGCAGCAGGGGAGCTTCGTCTCTCCTTGCGACAAAATATTTTGATACCCTTCGTGAAGGAGGAGTTGGTTCCTTTCTTCTACCAAGAACTTGAAAAATTGGGCTTTGCCGAAGCAGGCTACAACAAGGCTTTGGATATCACAGCTTGTCCTGGGACCGATACCTGTAATTTGGGTATTGCCAGTAGTACCGGTATCGCCGATGAGTTGGAACGTGTGATCAAAGCCGAATACCCGCAATACATCAACAATGCTGATGTGGTGATCAAGATCAGTGGATGTATGAATGCATGCGGACAGCACAACATGGCCCATATTGGGTTCCAAGGAATGTCCATCCGTACCAAGGATAAATTGGTGGCACCTGCCCTTCAAGTATTGTTGGGAGGCGGCAACTTGGGCAACGGTAACGGAAAGTTTGCAGATAAAGTGGCAAAGATTCCAAGTAAAAGAGGTCCTCAGGCCCTTCGTTTGATCTTAGATGATTTTGAGGCCAATGGAAACGGGGCCAACTTCACCGAGTACTATGAAGAAAAAGGACAGCTCTATTTCTATGATTTCTTAAAACCCTTGACAGACGTTGACAACCTGACCCAAGAGGATTTCATCGATTGGGGCAATGAGGAAAAATATGTACAGGAAATCGGGGTCGGGGAATGCGCCGGAGTCATCGTAGACTTGGTGGCTACCCTATTCTTTGAAAGCCAGGAGAAGATAGAAAGTGCCGAAGAGGCTATCCAAGAAGGGAAATGGGCGGCCAGTATTTATTATTCCTATCAGTCCATGGTGAACTCTGCCAAGGCATTGTTGACTTCGGAAAAACAAAAGGTGAATACCCATGCGAGTATCATCAAGGATTTTGATGAACTCTATGTGGCCACAGGAAAAATTGAGTTTGAAGGTGGATTTGAAAAATTCGCTTTACAACTCAACCAAAATGAGCCTTCCGAAGCATTTGCCAAAAGCTATGTGGAAGATGCGAAAACCGTATTGGAACGATTGGAAGCATACAGAAAATTAGAGTTGGAACATGCGTAACGGAAAATTGACAGTGGTAGGGGCCGGTCCCGGGGATGTGGATTTGATCACCCTTAAGGGTGTGAAGGCATTGCAGGTCGCAGATGTGGTGTTGTATGATGCCTTAGTGTCTGCAGAATTGTTGGACTATGCTCCCCAAGCCGAAAAGATATTTGTGGGCAAGCGCAAAGGTTGCTATGCCTACCAACAGGAACAGATCAACGAACTGATTGTGCAGCGAGCCGATCAAGGACTTCATGTGGTCCGATTAAAAGGGGGCGACCCATTTGTATTTGGCCGTGGAGCCGAAGAAATGGAATATGCTGCGGAATTAGGCCTTGAAGTGGCCGTGGTTCCGGGGATTTCATCCTCGGTTTCGGTTCCTGCATCCCAAAACATTCCAGTGACCAAAAGAGGTGCGGCCGAAAGCTTTTGGGTAATCACAGGTACTACTAAGGAACATAAACTTTCCAACGATGTGGCCTTGGCCGCCAAGTCGAGCGCAACGGTCATCATCCTTATGGGAATGTCAAAGTTGGGAGAGATCATGGAACTCTTCAAACAAGAAGGAAAACAAGAAACTCCAGTGGCCATCATTCAAAATGGTACCACGGAGCATGAAAAAATAGGCATTGGAACTGTTGCTTCCATTGAGAACAAGGCAAAGGAGCAGCAGTTGTCCAATCCTGCGATCATCATCATCGGTGAGGTGGTGAACCATCGCCAAAGAATATTGGACATTCAAAAGGAATACCAATACAAGGGAAAAAAATTGCTAGTTAAAGTTTAAAAATTGTCAGGTAGAGTTGGGAGACCCCTGAGCGAAATCGAAGGGAATATCCAAACTCATTAAAAGCAGTAGTATGATTAAAACAGACATCATTATAATTGGAGCGGGACCAACTGGGTTGTTTACCGTTTTTGAGGCGGGCTTGTTAAAGTTGAAATGCCATCTGATCGATGCACTTCCACAACCAGGTGGGCAATGTGCCGAAATCTACCCTAAAAAACCGATCTATGATATTCCGGCCTATCCAGAAATTTTGGCTGGTGATTTGGTAGATCGATTGATGGAGCAGATCAAACCTTTCGAGCCAGGGTTTACCTTGGGGGAACGTGCCGAAACCTTGGAGAAGCAAGAGGATGGCTCCTTTGTGGTAACGACCAACAAGGGTACCCAACATCAAGCTCCCGTGGTGGTCATTGCTGGGGGATTGGGTTCCTTTGAACCTAGGAAACCCTTGATTCCTAATATTGAACTGTTCGAAAGCAAAGGTGTGGAATACATGATCAAAGATCCTGAGGTTTTCCGCGATAAAAAAGTGGTCATTTCCGGTGGTGGGGATTCCGCATTGGATTGGGCCATTTTCTTGGCCGATGTAGCTTCCGAAGTTTCTTTGGTGCATCGTAGAAATGAGTTCCGTGGGGCATTGGATTCTGTGGAGAAAGCAAGGGAACTGGCCAAATTGGGCAAAATCCAACTCTATACCGAAGCAGAAGTACAGGAAATCCACGGCAAGGAAGAGCTTCAGGCTGTGGTGATCAAATACAATGATGAATCCAAAGAGCAAAGTTACGTGGAAACCGATTACTTCATTCCTTTGTTCGGATTATCCCCCAAATTGGGCCCCATCGGCGACTGGGGCTTGGAAATTGAAAAGAATGCCATCAAGGTGAACAATGCCAAGGACTACCAGACCAACATTCCAGGGGTATTTGCCATTGGGGACGTCAACATCTATCCCGGAAAATTGAAATTGATCCTTTCCGGATTCCATGAAGCGGCAGTGATGTGCCAGTTTGCCTATCAAATCATCAATCCGGATAAACGGTATGTGATGAAGTATACCACCGTTGGCGGTGTGGAAGGATTTGATGGTTCCAAAAAGGAGGCCAAAAAGGAAGTGGTGCAGAGCATCAATTAAAATCTATTATATCACTTAAGGAACACCTTCCAAGAGCAATTTTGGAGGGTGTTTTTGTTTTTGGGCTATATTTGAATTTTACAATAGCATGGAAGAACTCTTTACTTTACGGGATTTTTATGGAAAAATGAAATTGCCCATCCCTGATACTATTGGAAAGGATATTGGCCATTTCAATGTGTTCAAGATCGATGAATACCGTGCCAAGCTGAACGAAGGAGAGATGCGGTACGATCGCCGTTCCTATTTCAAGATCAGTTTGATCAATGGCAAGAACAGGGCGGAATATGCCGATAAGATCATCGACATCGCCGACAAGGCTCTATTGTTTGCATCGCCCAGAATACCATACCATTATGTCCCGCAGGATGAAAACCAGTCAGGGTATTTTTGTGTATTCACGGAAAGCTTTTTATCCAAGGATAAGAGTGGGGTCATCTTGGAGAAATTACCCCTTTTCCAACCCGGAGGTTTTCCCATATTCAACATTTCCGATGAGGATTATGTGGAGTTGGAGCACCTTTTTCAAAAGATAGACAGGGAGTTATCTTCGGATTATCCCTTTAAATTTGATTTGATTCGTGCTTATGTGGTGGAGTTATTGCATATCGGTCAAAAATTGCAACCGGTACAACCAGTGGAAAATGGCAAGAATGCCGCAACCCGTATCACCGACCTTTTTGTGGAACTGCTGGAGCGTCAGTTTCCCATCAATACTCCTGCCCAGCGATTGGCGCTAAAAACGGCGAACGATTTTGCGGAGCGATTGGCGGTACATGCGAACCATCTGAACAAAGTGCTCAAGGAAACAACGGGAAGCACCACTACGGCCATCATCCATGCCCGTGTTTTTGAAGAGGCCAAAATCCTGCTCAACAATACGGATTGGAACATTTCCGAAATCGCATTCAGCTTAGGTTTTGAAGAAGTGGCCCACTTTTCCAATTTCTTTAAAAAATTCGCAAAAACATCCCCATTAAAATTTAGAGGAAGTATCGCCATTTGATTTTTGCAAAAAATGGATTGATGTTCGCAATCCATCTGGATTCCTTGTTTCGGAACTTTGTACCATAATTAAAAATCAAAAAAATGGCAAAAAGTAAAATAGCATTAGTGACCGGAGGCAGTAGGGGCCTAGGAGAAAATATGGCCATCAACTTGGCCAAAAAAGGATTGGATGTGGTCTTGACCTACCAAAGCAATAAGTTAGAGGCGGACAAAACAGTTCAGGAAATTGAAAGCTTGGGTCAAAAAGCCTATGCGTTGCAACTGGACGTGGCACAAATAGACAGTTTTGATGCCTTTGTGGATCAGGTCAAAAAAGGGATCGGTTCCCATTTTGAAGTGGACCACATCGATTATTTGATCAATAATGCAGGGATCGGCATCAATGCCATGATCAGTGAGACCACGGAGCGGCAATTCGATACCTTGGTGGATATCCATTTCAAAGGGGCATTTTTCCTGACCCAAAAGTTGCTGCCCCTAATGGCAGATGGAGGGGGTATCGTGAATATTTCCAGTGGATTGGCCCGATTCTCTTTCCCAGGATATTCGGTTTACGGGGCCTTGAAAGCAGCTATGGAAACTCTTACCAGATATCAAGCGCAGGAGCTTGGGGCCAGAAAAATTAGGTCGAATGTGGTCGCTCCGGGTGCCATCGAAACCGACTTTGGGGGAGGCACCAACAAGACCGATGAAGGCAAAAGAGCGGCCATTGCCAATTTTACTGCTTTGGGTCGCGTAGGTATTCCCAGTGATATTGGCGGTGTGGTGGCCTTTTTATGTACCGAGGATGCCAAATGGGTCAACGGTCAACGCATTGAGGTCTCCGGTGGTATGATGATTTAAAATCTAACAAAGAATTTTTTAAAACGGGTTGATTTTTCAACCCGTTTTTTTATTGTTGGAAATGTAAAAATCAAGGTCCATTTTTTGCTTTTCACTGGGGAGAGCCGTTTCTTTGCAGTTCAGTTCATTAATAAGTTGAAAGTGTTATCAAGAAAGGTGGAGGGATTGGACCCTTTGAAGCCTTAGCAACCCTCGACTTCCGAGAAGGTGCTACATTCTACCCTTATCCTGAACGATGCTCGGGAAGGTACGGAGCAATATCCGACCAAAAGGGAAGGATAACGAAAGAATACAAAGTATTTCCTACGTTTTTCTTGATGCCATTACATCCTTTTGTGAAGGAAATTATACTATGGAAAAAATTGAGGACATATTGAAAAAACGGATTTTGATACTGGATGGAGCCATGGGCACCATGTTGCAGCGCTATAAATTCGAGGAAGAAGATTTTAGGGGAGAACGTTTCAAGGACTGGCCCAGCGACCTCAAGGGCAACAACGATCTATTGTCTTTGACCCAGCCACAGGCCATCGCCGATGTCCATAGGGCTTATTTGGAAGCAGGGGCGGATATTATCGAAACCAATACCTTTTCCGGTACCACTATTGCCATGGCCGATTATGGCATGGAAGCATTGGTGTATGAACTGAATTTTGAATCTGCCAAGATTGCCAAGCAAGTGGCTGACGAATTCACCAAAAAAGACCCGAGCAAACCACGTTTTGTAGCAGGGAGCATAGGTCCCACCAATAAAACGGCAAGCATGTCGCCCGATGTGAACGATCCCGGGTACCGTGCCGTTTCCTTTGATGAACTCCGAAAAGCCTACAAAGAACAAGTGGAAGCTTTGCTGGATGGTGGTGCGGACTTGTTGCTGGTCGAGACCATTTTTGACACCTTGAATGCCAAGGCGGCATTATTTGCCATTGAGGAAGTCAAGGATGAACGCCAAATCGAAGTGCCCATAATGGTGAGCGGCACCATTACGGATGCTTCGGGAAGAACCTTGTCAGGGCAGACCGCCGAAGCTTTTTTGATTTCCGTTTCACACATTCCCATTTTGTCCGTAGGATTCAATTGTGCCCTCGGTGCCAAACAGTTGGTGCCCCATTTGGAGGTGATTTCAGCCAAATCGGAGTTTGCCACTTCGGCGCATCCCAATGCAGGCTTGCCCAATGCTTTTGGGGAGTATGACGAAACCCCGGAACAGATGGCCGCCCAGATCAAGGAATATGTGGAAAAAGGTTTGGTGAACATTGTGGGCGGATGCTGTGGAACAACACCGGAACACATTAAGGCCATTGCCAATGTTGTAAAGGATTATGAACCAAGGTCGCTGCTTGTTACTCGTTAATTGTTGACGGAAATAATTATGAGTAAAGTAGTAGTCAATGAAATAGAGCGAGTTAAGAAATTGTTGAACGGATTCATCAACTATCATAAAAAGTTATGAGTATTATCAGCGAACAACGGACAACGAACAACCAAGAACGCTTTTTACGATTATCAGGTCTAGAACCCTTGATCGTCACCCCGGAAAGTAATTTCATCAATGTGGGGGAACGTACCAATGTGGCCGGTTCCAAGATATTTCTAAAGCTCATTAAAGAAGAAAAGTTTGATGAGGCCCTCGCCATTGCCCGTGACCAAGTGGAAGGAGGGGCACAGATCATTGATGTGAACATGGATGATGGTCTGATCGATGGTAAGGAGGCCATGGTCAAATTTTTGAACCTGATCGTTTCCGAGCCCGATATTGCCAGGGTACCCATCATGATCGATAGTTCCAAGTGGGAAATCATAGAGGCAGGTCTTCAAGTGGTGCAGGGCAAATGTGTAGTGAATTCCATCAGTTTGAAGGAAGGTGAGGAGCAATTTATCCATCACGCCAAATTAATCAAGCGCTATGGTGCCGCGGTCATCGTCATGGCTTTTGATGAAGTGGGCCAGGCAGACAACTATGAACGAAGGATCGAAATAGCAAAGCGTTCTTACGATATCTTGGTGAACAAAGTAAAGTTCGCCCCTGAGGATATCATCTTCGATTTGAATATTTTCCCCGTAGCTACCGGAATGGAGGAACATCGCCGTAATGCCATCGATTTTATCGAGGCAACGCGATGGGTCCGTAAAAACCTTCCGCATAGCAGTGTAAGTGGTGGGGTGAGCAACGTTTCCTTTTCGTTCCGAGGCAACAATACGGTACGTGAAGCCATGCATTCGGCTTTTTTGTACCATGCCATCAAGGCGGGGATGAACATGGGAATCGTCAATCCGACCATGTTAGAGGTGTATGACGATATTCCCAAGGATCTGCTGGAGCATGTGGAGGATGTGCTGTTGGACAGGCGCGAGGATGCCACCGAACGCTTATTGGAATTTGCCGAAACCGTGGTCGGAACCACCAAAGAAAGCAAAGTGGATCTGTCTTGGCGGCAAGAACCCCTTCAAGACCGTATTACCCGAGCCTTGATCAAGGGGATAGATCAATACATTATTGAAGATGTTGAAGAGGCCCGACAACAAGCAGCCATGCCCTTGGA
>JASBTS010000096.1 GCA_030148305.1 Allomuricauda sp.
ATTTTCTACTTCCAAGTTTTAATGCACTGGTAGAGCAAGATTTAGGGTTGGACAAGGCGCAATTGATGTCTCTTTTGCCCTATTTGGCCATTATGGTGGTCGGCGCTTCTTTAGCTGCCTTTTATCCCGCATTTGTACTCACCCGGTTCAACCCTACCAAGGCCCTGAAAGGAAAAGTACAGACCTCTTCAGGGGGAGCATTCTTCATCAAAGCCTTGGTCGTGTGCCAATTTGTGGCCACCATAGCCTTGTTGATCGGTACATTTATGGCCAATAAGCAGATTCATTTTCTCAAAAACCGTCCCATTGGGGCCACTTTAGACCCCGTGATTGCCTTAAAGGGACAGGTACTCAACAAAACATCCGACTCATTGTTCAATATGAGTTTTGATGCCCTTGAGGATGAACTCAGAAAAAGCCCCTATATCGCCGAGGTCACAGGAGCAGGGACCTATCCAGGGGATTCTTTTGACAATTTAAATTCCAATATAGGACTTACGTTCCCAAATGGGAAAACCGATGATAAGCATGTTTGGTACAATTATAGTGTTGGGCCCGAATATTTTGATGTAATGGGGATGGAATTTGTTGCCGGAGGGCCATTCATACAGACCAGTCAAAAATCGAGCAAGAATGTTGTAATCAATGAAAAGATGGCCCATTTTATGGAAGTTGATGATGTTCAGAGTGCAATTGGAAAGACGATTAGGTTCTTCGGAGACAAGGATTGGACTGTGGTCGGGGTAATTAAAGATTACAACCATTTTGGGTTAAAGTCCCCCGTAGAGCCATTAATCATTAGGCATACAAGAAATGTCCAGAATGTTTTGGTGAAATTGGACAGGAAGGCCATGACCATGGGAAATACCGAAAAGGCTTTGGATGACATGGATAGGATATGGCACCAGATCTTTCCGGTAAGCACCTACAACTACACCTTTTTGGACCAGAAATATGAGGCACTATTTAAGGATGAACAGAAGTTTGCCAAGGCCTTTCAGCTTTTTACCGTGCTCGCTATTTTAATTGCCTCCTTGGGGTTGTTCGGGTTAACATCGTACACCTGTCTACAACGTACAAAGGAAATTGGAATCCGAAAGGTCAACGGGGCTACCATTGCCCAAATTCTTTCCTTGTTGAACAAAGATTTTGTGAAATGGATTGGTCTTGCCTTTGTCGTTGCCGTTCCCATAGCATGGTATGCCATGGACAAATGGCTTAGTGTTTTTGCCTATAAAACCCCTTTGAGTTGGTGGGTATTCGCATTGGCGGGAATATTGGCCTTGATGATTGCGCTCCTTACCGTAAGCTGGCAAAGTATTAAAGCGGCCATGATCAATCCGGTTGAAAGTTTAAGAAATGAATAATCGCAAAAAATAAAGTTATGTGGGACCTAAAATTTGCACTGAAAAGTTTAAAAAAATCTTTGGGTATTACCTTGATAAATGTCCTGGGATTCTCGTTGGGGTTGAGTGCCATATTTTTCTTAGTACAGTATTTGACCAATGAGTACAGTTTCGATGATTTCCATAAGAACAAGGGCCAGATTTATCGTATTGCCATTAAATCCTATGAAAATGGACAGTTTGAGGATGAGACCTTTGTATATACCTCCGAAGTTGGAAAGGCCATAAAGTCCGACTTTCCTGAAGTTGATGAGTATGTATCCTTAACAACACCAAGTAACGATGTCTTTTATCTGGACAACGCTCCTCACAAAATAAATGATTACATCTATGCTGGAGCCTCTTTTTTTGATGTCTTTTCTTTTCAATTGAAAGAAGGTGACCCAGACAAGGTTTTGCTGGCACCTTATTCAATTGTACTCACAGAGACTTTGGCAAAAAATCTATTTGGAAACGAAGAACCTGTTGGTAGGCAATTAGTGCTTAATGAAGAACCCTACACTATTACCGGAGTGGCCCAAAATCCACCCACCAATACCGATTTGGGCTTCAACATGCTTGTATCGTTCAGTACCCGGTACAAACAAAAAAATGTGTACATGGGTTGGAATGGGGGCAACCAGTATGTGCATTATGTAAAGCTGGTCTCCAAAGCCGATCCCTTGTCCATTGAGAAAAAAGCGGATGCATTCATGTGGAAATACATCAACAAGGACTATGAGGAGATTGGCATAAAGGATTTGCTCTACCTGCAACCCTTGTCCGACATTCATTTTCGTTACAACCCTGAATCTGCTTCCCTTAAGCGCAATATGCTCATTTTTTCGGTGATTGCAGTTTTGCTCTTGGCCATCGTCATCATCAACTTTGTCAATCTGTTCATTGCGAATGCCAGCAAGCAGCTTAGGAACATGGGTATTGTAAAGGTTCATGGGGCCAGTCGTGTCCAGACCCTCAAGCATTTGTTGTTGGAGATTTCCATTATGATTTTGTTTTCCATCCTTGTCGCCCTGACATTGGTGCAGTTCCTACATCCATATTTTGAAGCCTTGGCAGGAAAGGCAGTACCCAGCCTTATGGAATCGGGTTGGACCTTTGCTTTGATTCTTCTTGGCATTGTAATGGCTACCACCTTTCTCGCAGGTATTTTCCCTTCATTTCTGATATCCTCCGTACAGCCTTCCAAAATCATCAAAAATGAACTTACCGTGGGCCAATCGGGGAAAAAATTGAAGAACGGCCTGGTCGTTTTTCAGTTTGTGGTCTCTATCTTCTTGATCGTGGGAACCATCACCTCTGAAAAACAACTCAACTACATGAATCGTTTTGACACGGGCTACAATAAAGAAAATGTACTGGTTCTACCTCTTCAAACTCAAGAACTGCAACAAAAAATAGACCTTCTAAAAGAAGAGCTCAACCAAATGTCCCTTGTAAAAAATGTATCCGCGGTTTCGGAGGTGCCCTACAATGGCCTTACCATGAACGGGTACTTTCCCGAGGGAAGGACAACTCCCGAAATGATAAATGTTATTGATGTGGATGAGGACTTCCTTGCCCTTTTGGACATCTCTATGGTGAGCGGGAACAACTTTGCCAAAAACATGGCCACGGACGACAACAGCTACTTGGTGAACGAGTCCTTTGTGAAAAAAATGGGATGGGAAAATCCCATTGGAAAGACAATAACCAGAAATGGGGAACATAAAATCATCGGGGTGGTGAAAGATTTCAACTTTGCTTCACTCCGAAGTAACATCAAACCTTTAATCATTACCAATGCCTCTGAAATTGGGCCGCCTAACTTCCTTTTGGTGAAATCGGACAGGGCAAACCTTTCCCAACTCATCGGTGACATTGAAAACAAGTGGAAGGCCATTTCACCCAATTCACTCTTCGAGTACCAATTTCTGGACCAACAGTTCGAAAAAGTCTATCGGGCCGAATTGAGCATCCAAAAACTGCTTCGCTCTTTTTCATTTTTAACCATCTTAGTGGCCCTCTTGGGATTGTTGGGCCTCAGCAGATCTAGTATAAACAATAGAATTAAGGAAATAGGAATCCGAAAGGTGAACGGGGCCTCATCACAGGAGGTATTGGCCCTGTTGAACAAAGACTATGTGAAGCTTATCCTGTTGTCCTTCCTCATTGCAGTACCGCTTGCTTGGTATGCCATGCACAAATGGTTGGAGAGTTTTGCCTACCAGACCTCTTTGAGCTGGTGGATCTTTGCCCTGGCCGGTGGAATTACCTTGTTAGTGGCATTATTGACCGTAAGCTGGCAAACCATAAAAGCATCACGGACCAATCCGGCAAACAGCCTGAAAACAGAATAACACCCATCAAAAGAACCTTTAAATGAAAATGTGACATGTTAGGATTAAAATCATACTTGAGACATCTTTTCAGGAACAAAATGTATACAGCCGTCACCGTTTTGGGATTCGCCCTGTCGCTCACCTTTGTATTGTTGCTTGGGGTATACATCCAAAATGAACTGTCCGTTGACGATTTTCACAAGAACAAGGACAGAATATACCGTTTGGAAAATGAAACCGTGGATTTCTCACCCCCGATTGCGACCGACCTAAAACAAGAATACGCAGAAATTGAGGATTTTACACGGGTGTTGAATGTTTCAGGTAGAATATCCACCTCAGGAAGCCAGAAGCTAAAATTTGATTATTTGGGGGTTGATCCCGGTTTTTTCAACATGTTTTCTTTTCCCCTACTGCACGGTGAATCAAAAGATGTACTCCAGACCGAGGATGGCATTGTGCTCTCCAAATCCATGGCACTACAGTTATTTGGTACTTCCGATGCGGTCGGAAAATCTGTTTTCATCAATACAGAGCATAAGTTTACGGTTACCGGTATTATGGAAGACTTTCCAGAAAACACCCATTTCAATAGGCAGGATGCCTTGGTCAATCTAGGTGCCTTTAAAAAAATATTTGGGTTTGAGGGCATTATGGAAGAATATGGCTGGTGTTCCATAAGTGTTTATCTGATGGCCAAACCCAATACCGACCTTCCTGCAAAGGCCCCACAGATTCTGGAGAATTTCAAAAAGAATTTTTGGTTGTATAAAGATGGTATCGCAAAAACAGTGGAGTTTACCCCGTTGAAGGAACTGTATTTTAGCAATAAAGTGGGTAATGGAACCAAAAGTAACAGCAAAACCATGGTCATGGTGCTTTCTGTCATCGTTTTCATTATCCTTTTACTGGCCGTTGGAAACTACATCAACCTAACCATTGCACAAGCCACTTTTAGGGGCAAGGAAGTGGCAGTGAAGAAATTATTGGGCGGGTCCAAGAAACAATTGATCCGTCAATTGGTGACTGAATCCTTTGTGCTGTGCTTTGCAGCTGTTTTACTCGCCTTTTTGCTTGCCAAACTGTTAGAGCCTACGTTGAATTCCCTTTTAGAAACCAATTTGAACCTTAACCAAGCCCTTACCCTGACCAATATTGTGGTGGCCCTTGGTGCGCTACTCTTGATCGGTTTTATCTCGGGCATTGTCCCCGCTTGGAAGATTTCAGGTTTTAAACCCATTGAAGTGGTGAAGGGAGAATTACGGACGAAAGCAAAAAGTGTCTACGCCAAGGCTTTTATCACGTTCCAATACACTGTGGCCATTTCCCTATTGGCCTGCAGTTGGATCATTCTGAAACAAACGGATTATCTCAGAAACAAGGATTTGGGATTCAACAAGGACAATATTGTCCATTTGCAATATTTGGGAGGTACCAACCAAAAAAAGGCCATAAAAGACGAACTTCTAAAAATTCCCGGTGTAAAAGATGCTTCCATAACCTGGCAAAGTCCCTTGAGCGGAGGCAGTAACCAAACGTTCAATTATGAGGGAAAATCGGTCAGTTTTCAAGAATTTGCTGTGGATTCCGCATTCTATGATGTATTTGATATCAAGGTCGTGCCAACAGACGTGGCCTATTCACCCAATGGGGTTGTACTGAACGAGGCTGCCCTAAAGACGTTGGGCATCACGGACAATCCTATTTCCTTTAAGATGGAAGATCATGAGGTACCCATCTTGGGAGTCGTAAAGGATTTCAACTTTAAACAATTACGGGACAATATTGGGCCTCTCATGATGCGTCAACAAACACCCGATTTTTTTGCGGACGACATTTTTTTAAAGGTGGATGGAAAAGGAATCGTAAACACCATCAACCAGATAAAGTCCACTTATGCAGGGATTATCGGCAACGTGGAATTTGATGTCCAATTTGTGGACGAGACCATAGATCAATGGTACAAAAAGGAAGAGCGTACAGGAAAGATCATCAGTTATTTTACCTTTTTGGCGGTCATCATCTCCTCCATGGGCATATTGGCCATGGCCACTTTTTATATGCAGCAACGGAAAAAGGAAATTGGCGTGAGAAAAGTGAACGGCGCCACCATTGGTGGCATAATGATGCTTTTGAACAAGGATTTTGTGAAATGGGTGGCGTTGGCATTCCTAATCGCCGTACCCCTTTCTTGGTACGCCATGCACAGGTGGCTCGAAGGTTTTGCCTATAAAACAAACATGAACTGGTGGGTATTCCTGTTTGCTGGAATACTGACCATGCTTGTGGCTTTGTTAACGGTAAGTTGGCAAAGTTGGCGTGCAGCATCGGCAAACCCAGTGGAATCCTTGAGAACCGAGTAATAAACACATCAGATAAAAACGGAAACCATGATAAAGAACTATTTAAAGATCGCTTGGAGAAACTTGACCAAAAACAAGGTGTTCACATTGGCAAACATTTTTGGGCTTACGTGCGCTTTTGCGGTGGCCATCCTTTTGACCATGACGGCCCTTTTTGAACTTTCTTACGATCAATTCCATGAGAACAAGGACTCCGCCTATCAACTTTACCTTTCCAACCAAACACCAAGAGGCCCGGAGATCAGCGTATCAAACCCTGTTCCCTTGGCACCTGCACTTGAAGAAGAAGTAGCGGGGATTAAAAACATTGCACGTTCGGTAAGCGAAGATGTCTTGATAACATATAACTCCAAGGAACTGGGTTTGGACGCCGAATATGTAGACCCCTCGTTTTTTGATATTTTCACCTACCCGACCCTTATGGGGAATTCCAAAAATCCCTTGCCCGACAAGAATTCGGTAGGAGTTACCGAGAAAGGCGCAAAAAAAATATTCGGAACCGCAGAAAATGTAATAGGCAAGACCGTTTCCCTAAAAATAGGCCGGGAAGAACAGCCCTTTACCATTGCTTCCGTACTGGCGGACACGCCCAGTAACAGCAGTATTGACTTTGAAATTGTGGTGCCCTTTGAGAACCATCCCGAATATATGTCCAGCAAAGACCGCTGGGACTCACAGTTCCATCCCATATATCTTCAACTGGAAAAAGGGGTCTCCGTGGCACAGTTTGAGAAAAATACGATTCCCTTTACGGCCCTTCACTACAAGGGAGGCATAGAAAGTGATATCCGTGATGGTGCCGTTCCCGATGCCGATGGGAGATACAAACAATTTCATTTGATGCCCATTACCGATAGGCATTTTGCATCGTACACCACTGGGACAGCCAAAGTAGATCGTATTTTTCCTTATATGATCTTGGGTATCGCTTTGGTGATCATATTCATCGTAAGTGCCAATTTCATCAACATGAGTATCGCCCTTAGCGAAAAACGATTAAAGGAAATTGGGATGCGTAAAACCCTGGGGGCCATTAAAAAACAACTGTTCTTCCAGTTTTGGCTGGAAAGTCTTTTGGTTTTTGCCGTATCAGTACTATTGGGCTTGATAGCAAGTAATTTGCTCCTGAATCCGTTCAAGACGCTTTTTAACACCAAAGCCTCCTTTGCCGATGTTGCCCAACCCAGTGTGATCATCTTTTTTGCACTTGCCATTTTCAGCATCACGCTCATTGCGGGAGGCTACCCGGCCTTGTTAATGAGCAGGTTGAGTACGCTTAGGGCCCTAAAGGGAAAATTGGACTTGGGCAAGAACCGATTGCGCAATGGTTTGATCGTCCTCCAATTTACCATTGCCATCCTTTTGATCACGGGAACCTTGGTGCTGCATGGTCAGATTGAGTTTATGCGGAATAAGGATTTAGGGTATAATAAAGAGCAGGTGGTTTCCATCCCCTTAAATGGAAAAAAGAATGGTTACAGTGTGGTGGATCTGCTTCGCGATGAGCTTAAAGGCAATCCGGACATCCTTAGCGTTTCCGGTGCCGACAACAATTTGGGAAAGGGCCGCGATGGCAGTCTTTCCAATAGCATGATGGGCTTTGATTATAAGGGCCGGGGTGTGGTTACCAATGCTTTAACGGTAGATTACGATTACGCAAAGACTTTGGACCTACAGTTGGTTGCCGGGCGTATGTTCGATAGGGATTTCGCCACCGATAGCCTTAGCTTGGTTATCAACGAATCCATGGCCAAACAACTTGGGGACGAAGACCCGCTTTCCATGACCATTCCCATGGACGATGATATTACCTATTCCGTAATCGGAGTGGTCAAAGACTATAATTTTCAAGAAATTAGCAGAAAGATACAACCGCTTACCTTGTTCATGAACAAAGATTGGGACCTTTATTATGCCTACGTGAAAGTAGCCCCTAAAAATGTTGCCAAATCCTTTGATTCCATAAAGGATGCCTGGGAAAAAGTTGAGCCCCAGGCAGAGTTTTTGGGATCTTTCTTGGATGAGAACGTAGACCGTACCTTTAAGCGGGAAAAGACCATGGCGACCATCATCACCAGTGGAAGCATCCTGGGTATTTTGTTGAGCTGTATCGGGCTGTTTGCCATTTCCATGCTGGTCGTAGCGCAGCGCACCAAGGAAATTGGGGTTCGTAAGGTAATCGGTGCCAGTATTTCTTCCGTAGCCTTGCTACTTACCAAGGATTTCTTGAAATTGGTGGCCATGGCCTTTGTGATCGCCACACCAATTGCTTGGTACTTTTTAAATGAATGGCTACAGAACTATGCTACCCATGTAAGTCTAAGCCCGCTCTTCTTTTTGGGAGCAGGACTGTTGGCGACCCTGATTGCCTTTATAACCGTAGGAACACGAACCATTAAAGCAGCCTCGGCCAATCCCGTAAAAAGTTTAAGAACCGAATAAAGCCGACTACCATGATCAAAAAATATCTGAGAACAACCTTTAGGCATTTATGGCGAAAAAGATTATTCACTGCGTTGAACATTTTTGGTCTGGCCATTGGCATCAGTGTTTGTTGGGGTATTTATAGAATTGTTTCATATGAATACAGCTATGACAAAAACCTGGTCCAAAACGAAAAAATCTATCGTGTTGTGTCGGGATTTGTGTTTGACGAAAAAGAAAGCTACAACGGAGGGGCCTCAAGACCGCTGTACCAAGGCATTCGTGAGCAAATGGATGGGCTGGAGCATGTAGTCCCCATATTTGAAAATTCATTTAGGAGTGTCGAAGTGGATAATCCGTCTGGCAGGCCATTAAGATTTGATGATCAAAAAGGAGTGGCCGAAATTGATTCCGCCTACTTTAATTTTCTGGAATACCGCTGGCTCTCCGGAACCAAGTCTTCTTTTTTAAATGATCCCAATAGTGTTGTGCTTACTGAAAGCAGGGCCAAACAGTATTTCCCGGATCAGGCACCAAATGAAATTCTGGATAGGACCATAACCTATTATAGTTACAGCGACACCATTACCCGGACTGTAGCTGGCGTAGTAGCCAATTTGCCCCAACCCACGGAGTTCACTTCACAAGAATTTGTTCCACTACCCGATGTTGCATATGACTTGAATATTTGGACAAACACCAATGGTTCGGACAGACTTTATCTTCAGCTTGGCAAAGCTTCCAATCCCACAATCATTGCCAAGCAAGTTGACGATATTATTCAACGCAAAACCAAGGAATGGAGAGATCAATCGGAAAACACCTTCAATTTTAAACGTTGGATGGAATTGTTGCCCTTGGGTGAATCGCATTTTGCAACCTACATTAGGGAGAGCAATATTAGAAAAGCAAGCAAACCTGTTCTTTATGGACTGATGGGCATTGCCCTGTTTCTTTTGCTCTTGGCCTGTATCAACTATATTAATATGAGTGTTGCGGGCATTCCTCAGCGTACTAAGGAAATTGGGGTCCGAAAGACCTTGGGCAGTAGTAAAAAACAGCTGATAGGCCAATTTTTATTGGAAACCCTAGTGACCACCGTTTTGGCCGGAATCCTATCCTTTGTATTGACCAAATTGGTTTTTTTGTTGCTTAAAGATATCATCCCCGAGGGGATAACACCGTTTGCAAATATTCTTGAGTATATCGGATTCCTTTTTATCTTGAGTGTTTTAGTGGCCATTCTGGCCGGTTTGTATCCCAGTTGGTTGATAACAAAGGTCAATGCCATCAATGTTTTTAGAAGTACCTCCCTACAGACCAAGGGCAGTAAAGGATTTAATCTGCAAAAAGCACTGATCGTGTTTCAGTTTACCATTGCTTTGGTGTTCATTACATCCGCCCTCATCATTGGCAAACAATTGCAATACTCTATCAAATCGGATATGGGTTTCAACAAAGACGCCGTTGTTTTGGTACAAGTTCCCTATAAATATGTTTTTGAAGATAAATATGATGGCAAACAATTTCCCCTGTTGGAAGAACTTAAGACGATATCCGGCATCCAAAATATTTCCTTAGGTGCAGCGCCCCTGTCGGAAGGATATGCATCAAGCGCATACGAATATAGTGAAGAGGGAAAACCGGCCATTTCTAGACAGGTTTTCAAAAAATGGGTGGATACTTCCTATATAAATCTATACAATTTGAAAGTGTTGGCGGGAAGAAATCTCCATGAGTCCGATACCCCTACTGAATATGTGATCAATGAAACAGCGGTAAAGGCTTTTGGTTTTGCTTCACCCCATGAGGCTTTGGGCAAATTCATTGGGCAAAAGGATGAAAAGCTTCCCATCGTAGGTGTGGTCAATGACTTCCATATGCAGGATTTTTATGAATCCATAGACCCAATGGCATTTCAAATGGAAAAGGGCAACCTCACAAACTTCAATATAAAACTGACATCCAATACCAATCAATGGCAAAACACTTTAAGTGAAATTGAACAAAAATGGTATCAATTTTACCCACCGGACAGTTTTTCCTATACCTTTTATGATGAATCCATAGAGCAGATGTACAAACAAGAAAAGCAATTGGCCACTTTGGTTAACTTGGCAACGTTCATTGCAATTTTCATTAGTTGTTTGGGATTATTTGGGCTAGCAGTTTTAACGGCATTTCAACGTACCAAGGAAATAGGCATACGAAAGGTTATGGGTGCTTCCGTAAAAGGAATTGTCCGTTTACTTTCCAAAGAGTACATTATATTGGTGATCATTGCTTTGGTCTTTGCTTCGCCCATTGCTTGGTTTGCCATGGACAAATGGTTAGAAAAATTTGCCTATCGCATACAAATAGAGTGGTGGATGTTTTTGTTGGCCGGTGTAGCAGCCATTGCCATTGCCCTGTTCACGGTGGGCTACCAAGCCATTAAAGCGGCCATTGCCAATCCCGTAAAAAGTTTAAGAACCGAATAGAATAAAAAAAATCATATCATGCTATTACAACTGAACAACATATTCAAATGGGTCAACTCTGGGGGCCAACGCATCTTTTTGCTGAAGGACATCAATCTCGAAGTAGAAGAAGGGGAGTTCATTTCCATCATGGGGCCCTCCGGATCCGGAAAATCAACCTTGCTCAACGTCATCGGAATGCTTGATGCCTTTGACGAAGGGGAATACAATTTTCTGGAGGAATCGGTACATGACCTGAAGGAAAAACACCGAGCCAATCTGTATAAGGAATACATCGGTTTTGTGTTCCAATCCTACCATCTGTTAGACGAACTTACGGTCCAAGAGAACCTTGAAATGCCTTTGATCTATAAAAAATTCAAAGGGTCGGAACGCAAAGCCATGGTGGCCGACATGTTGGACCGTTTCAGTATTGTGGGTAAAAAAGACCTGTTTCCAGCCCAACTTAGTGGGGGTCAACAACAATTGGTGGGCATTGCCCGTGCACTCATTTCCAATCCAAAGTTGATTTTGGCGGATGAGCCTACGGGTAATCTCAACTCCAAACAAGGGGAGGAAATCATGGAACTGTTCAAGCAACTGAACGAGGAAGGTGTCACCATCATCCAAGTGACCCACTCGGAAAAAAATGCCGAATATGGTTCACGCATCATCAACCTATTGGATGGTAGGATGATTTGATTTCTCAGTTAAAGTATCAAGATTCGAATACAAGTTCAAAAAAACTAAATGTGGTTGAACTTGTGCTTGGGTTTTGGGCTTGATACTTATCCGTCGGACAATTCCGCCAGCTCCTTGCCTACAAGGCTGCCCAGTGCCACGCCCATACCGCCTAAGCGGACACCACAAAATATGGAATGTGAAATCCGTTTGACTATCGGGGTCTTTTGACCCCCAACTCCCATGATGCCGCTCCATCTTCGGTCAATTTTTACCCGTTGATGAGGCAGTATCATTTTCCCAAGCAATTCTTCCAATTTATCTTGAATGATTGGGGTCTGTCCAAATTCAGTGGTCTCTTCGCCTTTAAAATCCAGGTTACGGCCACCGCCAAAAAGAATGCGGTCATCTATGTTCCTGAAATAGTAATAGCCTTCATCAAAATGAAATGTTCCCTTGATTTTCAGGTTTTTTATGGGTTCCGTTACCAAAACTTGGGCACGGGCCGGTTGAATGGTTTCAGTAGGTAAAAGTTTGGATGCAAAACCGTTGGTAGCCACAAAGACTTTCTTGGAGGAAAGCTCAAAATCCTTGGTGATAATGGTTGCACCTTGCCCCTTTTCCTGAACGGTATCTACTTCCACCCCATTCAATACAGGAATGCCCATGGATAGGCATTTTTGGATAAGTGCTTGCATCATCTTTCCGGTATCCAATTGCCCTTCAAACAGATGGGTAATGTACTGTTCCTTAATGTTCCCAAACCCAAAGCTATTTTGATGGGTCACAAAGGGGTTTTGTCCAAAAATAGGTTGAAGCATTTTGTTCAGCCTGCCCATTTCATCCAGACAGTTTTTGTATAAATCGGGGTTGTGCTCCACAAAAAGTTCATGCCCGCCATGCTGCTTAAAACCAATCGCATCGTCACCTAAAAGTTGGCGAAGATGTTGGATGCCGTCCCAACGCTTCTGCACCAATTGCACCACTTCTTCCTCGGAATGGGATTTTAAATCGGACAAAATCTCGGAAATGCTTCCAAAACAGGCAAAACCGGCATTCTTGGTGCTTGCTCCTTGTGGCAGACTTCCTTTTTCCAACACCAAAACGGAGCTCTTGGGATGCCTTTGTTTCAGTTGAAGCGCACAGTTCAACCCAACAATCCCGCTCCCGATAACGGTGAAATCCACATGGGAGAACCACGTCTTATATTCCCAATAGCTCAGTTGCATAAAATAAAAACCCCGACTTGCATCGGGGTCTCAAATTAATGTTCGTCTTGATATTTTGGGTCCATCTTGAAACCTTCCATGAACTTGGTGGTATAGTT
>JASBTS010000035.1 GCA_030148305.1 Allomuricauda sp.
CATGACTTTTTGATTGTTGAGCAGAATTTCGAGTGCCTTTTGCAGTCCCATTATTTCTTGGTTCAACCTTGACTGTTCCTTCAACGTTTCCTTCGTCAGCTTGATCAGTTCCTCGTTCTTTTCCATTAGCCGATAATATAATTGAACGGTCTCTTGTTTGCTCATAATCGATTTGTTTTACAATACTGTTCCATGAAAAAATTTTACCAAGGGTACTGCCTTTATATACCACATTTTGATATTTGAAAGATATCCCCGAAACCCTGCCTGTGGTTTCGCTTACGTTGAATCTTGGCAAGATATTTTGCTCTTGTAGCAACTTGATAAATTCTGTTGTGTCCATTGCTTTTGAGATTGCCGAACCAATTCGCTCCTGTAGGACAAGTTTGATAGGTACATCGCCTGTTCTCAGGGTTTTCTCTATTTCCTTTTGATCAAGTGATTTTTTTCCACCAATTTTTGTTGAAATTTGAGTCAATCCATATTTCCTCTCCAAATCATTGAGCACTTCCCGGCTTCTTCTTTTAATGTTACTGTCACTCGTTATCCTACCCGAATACCTGACCCTATTGGCCACTATATGGATGTGTTCGTGTTCCGTGTCCGTATGACGGTACATAATGAACTGGTTGTTATCGAAACCCATCTTCATTAGATAGTCGCATCCGAAGGATGCAAACTCCTTATCATTTAATTGATCTGAGTAGGGCAGGTTCAAGGAAACATGGAGGACCGCATTGCCCAATCCTGGCCGCAATTGCCTGATCAAATTGAATTCCTGTGTCATATTCACTGCTGTGGATTGTCCGATATTGGAATCGATCACATACCCTACACCTTCGCTTACCTTTTTTTCATTATAGGCAAGAACACCGTAAAAATCCTTTCCTATGGTTATCTTACCTATCATTGTTCGCTATATTTGATTTGAGGTGTTGCAACAGCATTTTTACCTCCTCCAATTGTTTAATGATATTGAACGGGTCACCGATACCTGAGTTTGAGACCCTGGCAAGTTGGTTCAGGTTGTTTCCCACCCGGCTCAACTCGACAAAGAGTTTCCTGTCCAATGGGGTTATCTTTTTATTTGGCAAGGATTTTCCCGTACATTTTCTTCGGATATATTCGGCAACGGACAGCCCGATGGTTTCTGCATTAACGGAAACTTTGGAATAATCAGCAGCAGTCATCCTGACATTGACCTGTATTGTTTTTAATAACCCAAGTTCTTTTTTTGGCCTTCCCATTTCAAATGATTTAACGGATTACAAGGCAAACTGCAAACAAGGTGCGCAGGGTTTTTGTTAGCAAAAACACAACTTGCTTCGTGACCTCCGATCAACTATAACACAAACCTATAGTCTATGGTTTGCTTATAAGAGATTTGCCGTACATGGTTATTTGTACGGTAATTCTATTCAGCGTATTTTCTTAACTGAAAATCAAGAATTCAGCATAATCGTATCAGTGAGTTTCTATGGAAAGGGAAGAACAAAATGTTCAGAATCTGCCCTGTGAACCTGTGAGATAGTTCGACAGAATTATATTTTGCTTATCATGGAGTCAATTGGTAACTTGCCTTAATATTGCAAGGCAAATTCTTACCAGGGTAAGCTACAATAAGTAAATTTCAATTTAAAAAACTTTGAATCAGACACTTACATACGGATTGGAGCAATTGGACATGATGTCTGAAAACCAACCAATCAGTGGTTTGGTTCCTATTAAGGCCAAGTCTGATGATTCTTTAGATTTATCTCCAGAGGAAATTATCGCCTTGGGGTATGCCAAAAAATATGAAGTAGATTTTGTCTATTTTAAGCGGTTTCCGGACCGACCCTCGGTACCTCAGGTTTATATTTTTGACTACACTTCCAAATCCGGTATAAAGGAAAAATCGCTTGTTGAACTCCACCGTCAGTTATATAGTTCGGGGAGAGTACCCATGTTTTTCGTCTTCACTAAAAAAGATGTAATCGTATTTAACTGTTACGAAAAACCTGCTAAGGGAAGGGAGCTTGTCTATAACCCGTTGACAACCATATCGCTAGCGTCAACCATTTCCAATGAACTCTTTAGCCGTAAAGATGAGGAATTTGACATCTTTTCAGCAAAATCATTGGATAATGGGTCTTTTTGGGAAAATTCGAAATATAGTGACCGATTTAAATCCAGCAATGGGGCTTATGAGTCCCTCTTGTCGGAATTAAAGCAGTCTCTTGACCATATAATTGCTCAAAAAATTCTACCGCCAAAATTTGCAAGAAAAATTATTGTAATTGCGATACTTGTCAAGTATTTGGAAGAACGGGAGGACGACCAAGGTAACAAGGTTTTCCCCTCTGGATTTTTCAGTAATTTTTCTAATAATGCAAGTGGGTTTTCAGATGTATTAAGGGAAAAAGGAGCCTTTGGTAATTTATTGGATTATCTAGCGAGCCATTTCAACGGCGGCATTTTTAAACTCAGCAAAGAAGAACAAGAGGTTGTTTCTGCGAATGACCTGACCAAATTTGCCCAGTTCCTTGATGGCAACGTCAAAGGCATGCAATTCGTTTTTTGGCGTCTGTATTCCTTTAACGACCTACCCGTAGAGCTTATTAGTAACATCTATGAAGAGTTTTTGGGGAAAACGCCAGGTGTAGTGTATACTCCACCTTATCTGGTTAACTTTCTTCTTGATGAAGTAATGCCATTGTCCGACACCAAAACTGATTTTAAAGTTCTCGACCCAGCATGTGGTTCAGGGGTCTTTTTGGTAGGGGCATATCGTAGACTGATTTATCGTTGGAGACTGAAAAATGACTGGTCACGTCCTGACCTGGATACCTTAAAAAATTTATTGCTCCATAACATATATGGGGTGGAGCTAAAATCCGAAGCGGTTGACCTTACCGTGTTTAGCTTGGCCTTGGCATTATGTGATGCCTTGACACCCCTGCAGATTTGGCAAGACCTTAAGTTTGACGATTTGCGACAACAGAATATTTTGGAAAAAAATTTCTTTGCGGCATTGAATGAAAACCTACTATCCGATGATTTTGATTTGATTATCGGCAATCCTCCCTTTGAGTCAAAATTGGATGAAGAGGCCCGTATTGTTGAAGGAAAGTTTAAAAAGGAACGATTGCAAAACATCACTCTAAAAGACATTGCCGAAGTATCTCTTCCAGACAATCAATTAGCTTTGCTTTTTTTGGAGACCTCCGTTTCCCTGTGTAAGGAAAATGGTATGCTTTGCATGATTCAACCCTCGGGGCCATTTCTTTATAATAGTTCTTCCCATCTATTTCGAGAAGTTTTATTTAGAAAGTACCACATCCCCCAAGTCATAGATTTCACCCACATCAGCCGAATCCTTTTTGGAAAAAAAGGGGACCATGCTACTGCCGCCGTTTTTATCCAAAACACTCCCTCAAAAGAAAGTGATGTCCTGCATGTAACGGTACGTAGGACCAAACCGCATAAAGAAAAACTCTATTTTGATTTGGAGAGCTATGATTTTCATCACATCCCTTTCAATCAAGTTCTTGCCAATCCTTTTGTTTGGAAGTGCAATTTCATCGGTGGGGCACGTTATAATGAAGTCCTGCAACGGTTTGTTGGAGTACCTACAATTAGTCAGTATCTAAAAAATAAATCGCAAAATGGATGGTCCGTAAGTGAAGGCTTTACTTCTGCAACAAAGAATGATAAGCGCAGTTTGGAAAAATTGAGAAAAGAGGGTTCGAAGGAGGAATTCCTTAAATTAAAACAGTCCCTGGAAGATTCATTTCTATCATCATTATCCTTCCTGCCCACAACGGCACTAACAACAAAAGGGATTGATACGGATAAAATCAAGACAAATCTACCGACCAATCTGTTCCACTCCAAGGGCAATCCTGATGTATACAAAGGCCCACATTTACTGATAAAAGAACTTATCGTAAATGAACGCTTTCCCCTAGCATTGGTGGAGAAGAACCTAGCATTTCAAAGGAGGATAGTGGGTATCCATGCCCCCCATGGTGATTTATCCAAATTGAGAAAATTATATCAACGATTAGCTGAAACACCCATATATCCCTTCTTGATCGCTTTAAAAAGCGGTCAATATTTGGTAAACAAATCTTCCGCCATTTACAAGAAAGACCTTATGGATTTGCCATATCCGAAAAAGGACAAGGACTTGGAAGTAAATCCCATTGAAGAGATTTTGATATCTGATTTTTCAAACTACTGGCTGGACTTTAGGCGAAAGGGTGAAAAATCAAAAATAGCCACCGCCGATGCCAATTCACAGGACTTGGAGGCTTTCGGGCAATTGTTCATTCGGATTTTAGGCAAAGTTTACAAAAACCTACATGGATATTCCCCCATCGTTTTGCGGTCTTATGTGTGTTATCCCTTTTATTTTGGAGAAAAGCCCAGTATTGAAATCTCAGACCTTGAACAATTTGAGAGTTATTTATCAAACCTTCTCCAACGAAATCAAAATATAAACCTGAGAATAACCAAAATAATCCGCCTGTACGAGGGGAACATCATCTATTTGATCAAGCCAAAAAAGTTAAGATTCTGGCTGAAATCCGTTGCACTTAGAGATGCTGATGAAGTATTTGCGGATTTAACAAAACAAGGCTATTGATGTTATCTGATTCTGGCAACAAACCATCCACGGGCAGTATTTCAAGAGGCGCTGTATCAAAGGCCTCGATAACAGGCGTATTCGAGTTTATCACTCTGTACCTTCCGAATTTTCCTGCAACTTTAACCGATGGGGAATCACTTAATGAGACTACCATTACCGATCACCTGTGCAAATTCTTTCAAAGAAATTGTGTTGAGTTTCCATTTTATTTTCATCACGAGAATATAGAGCAGCCAGGTAGTGGTCAAAGCCCAACCACTGACATGGCGACGCTATCCTATGAGGAAAAGCTTGTCATCGGTAGTAGAACCTATAACAAATATGATGCTTTTTTTTCAATGGAGGCCAAAAGGCTTCCCACACCTGGAGGTAAATCCAGGGAAAAGGAGTACGTCATCGGTGCAACCCATGAAAATGGGGCTATGGAACGATATAAGAAAGGAATCCATGGCAAGAATCTTGACCAAGCTGGAATTATTGGTTATCTTCAGGATAAAGACAGTAGCTTCTGGTTCCCAAAGGTAAATTCATGGATTCAAGATTTGATCATTAGCGACCCTGGCCTATGGAAAACCGATGATGTTCTTATATCGGGTAGTTCAACTTCACCAAACCTATTTTTGGCCCAATCGACAAATCATCGTGATATTGCAGGTCTGCCCAACGACACCATCATTCTTTATCACTTTTGGATAGCCTTGAATTAATATGTTATGTCGAAACTTGAACTAGAATTCCTAAACGAAATGTTTACCCAAAGTTTCTTTCGAATTCCAGATTTTCAAAGAGGGTATTCCTGGGGGCGAAAGCCAACTTAATGATTTTTGGGATGATTTAATCTTTTAAGACTAAGAAATCATTTGATTAGGAAAAATTATGCTTTTTTAAATTGTACTTCCGATTATTTAAAAAACATCACATTGTAGTTTGTCGAGTGTTCTAAAAATTAAATAATAACTTAAGCTATCTCGGATATTATCCAATATCAACAAAGCATTATTTCCCCATACATAATTCTAAGTGAAGCTTCTGCATCGGCTACTTGAAAGTATATGGATGATTCGTTTACCAAATGTTCCAATGCGGCCCTATATCTAGCCTTTCCATGTGCATTATCCTCATAATACGTGCATGGGTCTTTGGGGTGCACTTCAGTTGGAGTCTTAAACGCTTTGATATTGCGGTTCATATACTCAAACCGTAGTGAAGCCCTTCTATGGATATTCTCAAGGGTAAGTTCACTTGGATACTCAGGTACGTGATAGTATAGTTCTTCTAATATGACAATGAATGCCCTTCTACGGGATAGTTTGGGTTTTATTGAAGCCTTTTCCAAGTCATCTCGTAGGTCTTGGACAATTCTTTCGGTTATCCTGATTTGGGATTGAGTATATTGCTTGCCCCCTATCAAGGAGGTCTCCTCTTCTCCCAATTTTTGGAGATGTCTGAGCAATGCATCTGAACCGGTCATAAATTTGGCCCTTCCTTGCCTTTTTGTCTTGATATTTCCTTTTGGATGGCACTTTCCAATATCTTGGACAATTCCTTTATCCTTACTGAAAGCTTCATCATGTGTTCTTGAACATAAGAACCAATGAGCAAAAATTCCGCCATATTGGTTTTTTGAGGCACTAACATTCCCTTGCACATCATTTGCAAAAACTGTTTTTCTTGGGAATCTATCTTTCCATTCTGTTTGTCCAATTGCTCCCCCAATTTTTGAAGGCAACTCTTTTTATCCAAAATCTTATCCCATTTGATATGGCCAAACACCTTTTGGCCCAAATAGGCCATCGCATAACGTCCGTATTCCCATTTTCGAAAAGAAGTGGTAGGGTCCAGTAATTCCATTTCCACAAAATCCAACAACCTTTCATTGGCAAGAATTTCCTGAATGTTGTATTCCATTTGCAGGAGATTTTGGATCTCAGCCTCGGCTCCTTGGTTCAAATTGTTCAACAAGTGTCCGGCAAATGTTTTGGACATTTGAAACAATGGGAGTTTTTCCTTTATGAGGGTATTTAAAAAACGGCGACGTTTTTCCTCTGTCAATTCGTCATAGTGGAGGCCATAAGCGAATAAGATGACCACAAGTGAGTTCAGCTGCTCTTTGGATAGAACTGTTTTTAATGTGTTGGAGTCTTTGCCCTCCAGCTCATTTAACGTGTCCCGAAAAGACTTTTCGCTAATAGGCTTATCAAAATTCAATATGTCGTAAATAATTTCTGCCATATGAATACTTTAGTGCGGTTCCATGCATAAAACTGTCGTCTTCAAACCAAATCCAAACCCACAATTATTCCTTCCGGATTTGGAATTTTCTAATTGGATGGCAGATTTATCTTAATCCTCTACGGAAAGGCAAATATGTTTCCATCAAATCGACCAACCCCTTGTTTCGTTCAAACTGTTCTCAAAATACATAATACTTGGCCCAAAAATCAGTGTTGGATATTATTTTTTCAAACAAAGACAACTGATTTAGCGGTAAAAGACCAATATTGACCTTTTTGTCGTCAAGAATTCACAGCATGGTCATTGATCGCTTTTTGGGCAGAGGGGATGCCCTAGAGAAAAAAGAAAGGTCGCAAAGGGTAGCGGCCTTTACATGGAAGTTCATATTAGCCTGAAATAAATAAGCACCCTCATGATCTGCATGGTCAGTTCAAAAATGGCAAATACTGGAAGTACAAACCAGATGCCTGGGATAAGCCCGATAAGGATGATCACCAATAAGAATGGCAACCTCAACAATCTTTTGATGCGCAGGATTCCCAAATAAGTGTATAGAACCACCCAAAGAAAACCCACCAAGGGAAGATCATTGTAAAGTTCCGAAAATGTCATAATCTTTGATTTTAAGTTCGATTTCTGTTATGTGAAAAAATCGGCTCGCAAAAACCCAATAAATGACCGATAGGACAACTTCGATACCGAGTCTTTTTCCGTTCATTTTTTCACCAGTTCCTGTAGGCTTAACACATGGAGCTTGCAGGGGAAAAAGTGCCTGTATTGTAGGCGGTACGGATAAAGCCGATGTAACACCCATCTCCATATTCCAGTACCTTTATCCCTTTGCACCTACTATCATAAGGGCCGTCCAAGACCTTGCCCCTGCGCTGTACAAGATGGTAAAGGGCTTGTAGTTTTGTTCCCTGTACCCTGCTCCAATCGCCCAACAGGGCAAGATCATGGATTGCCCAATAATTGGAGATCTTTATAAATACTTTGACCATATCCTTAATTTATCCTATATTTTTAAGGGGTTGACAATTCCGCTTTTGAGGTTCACAAATCCCCCATGGACACGTAGTTGCCTGTGCGACAACAACCTGAACAGACAGTCCGATGCGTGTGCCACCAAGACATCGTTGATGTACAGGGACTGTTCCATCAACCGATCGGCATAGGCACATCCCCTTCCCTGTTGGGGTTCGGTATCATGCTTTTGCAAATTTGGGTAGAGGTCGGTTATCGTCCTTAGTCTGCTTACGCACTCCAAAGTACCGTCGTCCAATTTTCTATCTTCCTCGAACAAGCTACCAAGAACGAACTGTCCCTTGTCCCTGCTATTGCCGATGTCGAGCCAGTAGAACGTTGTCCTGTGTTCAGAGCCTCTATGTGGGTGCTGCAAGGCCAAAGAAAGTGCCGTCCTATATTTGGCATTGTCCACACAGGTCACGATGATGTTCGATCTGATGTCATCCCCAAAGGTCATGGCATTCATCGGTATTCCTTCCCATTGCAGCCCAAAGGCACGGTTGATCTTGGTCAATGCATTGACCACCTTGTTCTGTCCAAGGTCATGTGGGGTGAACAATTGCCTACCGATGTTCATGGGTTCGACAATATCCCCATCAAATGCCCTAACGTGCAGTCCGGGATGTCCCGTTTGGCGAAGGGCATGATCCAACCTCGCCAACCTTGCGAGCATGAGGGAGCCATTTCCACCTACCCCTATCAACGATATTGTGATCGGGTGTGTGGGATTGAAGAAATAATTGGGGGCGATATGTATCCTATCCTTCATAGAGTTGTTTTATGATCATGTTGTTCGCAATAAGTAGGTTATCGTCGAAACGCTGCTTTCCATTGAGGCGTTTCATCGTTTGCACAAGGTTTCCCTTGATCAGGTCGTTATGGTGGGTTTCCGTGAACACCGAGGAAAAGAACTGTTTTTCCATAAACCCCATGATGTCCTCATAATGCTCGAATCCATCATAGTCCATGGAAACATTGCCCATGCAGACCCTGCCCCGTGCATTGACATTGGGCAAGGGGGCATGGTACAATACAGTATCCCCGTCAAGGGCATCGCTCCGTTTTAATGCGAATACGTTCAACGTGTTCCCTTTCAACGAAAAGACCAGTTTGGGAAGAGGGTACTGTCCTATCGGAATGCCCATTCTTTCATCAAAATACAGGGTGTACCGTTTTGGGTGGACAATCCACACCAAATGCAAATCTCCCTTAAAACCGAAGTGTACCAAATTCTTGGGCAAAAGCCCCTTAAAGGAAAATTTTATCAATTCCCCTTCCAGACATCTGAACAGGTTCCTTGCGGTATCCTTGGTCAGGGGCATCCCCGCTGTAAGACATTCCCCCACTATCCTATGGTAGGCAAAATAATGCTCCGTACTGTAATGACTTGGTGTACTTGCATAACCTATCAATGCAAATTTTGGCACCAAATGATTGTCCATGTCCAATTCCATGATTTTTTCCATATCAAATCCGTTCTATCAGTTCGTTCAGTTCACAAATAAAGTTTTCCACTTCCTTTAGTTTTTCCTCCAGTCCTTCCTCAAAGGCCTCCATCCCATCATTGCTCACGGTCGCATGGGCATAGGTGGAGAGCAGGTCGTACTCGTTGGAGCAATCATTTAGCATATTGATGTACGATCGGGTAAATTCGCTCTCGTCATCATCGGTTATCAAGAACGTATGGTAAAAATCGACCATGCTCTCATAACCGTCACGGACGGATATCCGTTGTACCACCTGAAAATCCAACTTTTCCGAAGTCAAAAGGAGTTCTTTCAGCTTCCTATATACATCCTTTTGGGGTCGGTAGCTTTCCAATCGGGATTTCCAGTCCATAATTTGAAAGTCGTTGTATTTCCTTTCGTAGCGACTCAGGAAATCAACTGAACCTTTCAATCTCTCCCCATAATCCTCATTGTGGGCTTCCCTACAATATTCCATTTCCTCGATCAAAAAAGTCCATATCCAATCGATCCTGTCCTCACTCGTATCGAAGATCGAATCAAAGGGAAGTCCCTTGATAAAGGATAGGAGCACTTCGAACAATTTTCTGTTCTTGCGCTTCATCCCGTACAATGGCTTTAGGTTGATACAGTAGATATTGCCCTTGTTCCCGATGTACCGTTTCAGCTCAAGTTCCAACTCCCCATCGCAATTGCGGTACACATCGATAAGATCGACCCTTGCCCTGTCCCTGAGCCTGTTCGCACATCTGAGAATAAGGTCTTGCAGACTGTCCCTTTCATCGAACCTCCAAGAATCGATGCTCCCCGTGAACTTTCGGGTAACCTCCACCATCAGCCCTGCCAGTCGGCGAAGTCCATCCCCTGAATACTTTTCCGATAAATCCTTCAGGGCAATGGGCCATACGTTCACGTCAGGAAACAGTCTGTCCCTCTTGACAATGCCTTCATCCGCCTTGTCCCTGTACGGTGGCTGTCCTGTTGGAACGCCCTGAACAGGTCGTTGTGGAACTCCGTGAGTTCCCGTGAGTTGATAGTCTTTGATGGAGTTGTACATTTTCCCTTGGTTAAAAATTCATCCACGTTCATATCATCAACCTTTGGTTCCCGCCAATGATTGGAAGTGCACCTCATGAAACCCATCGATAATACCCTTGTCCATGACATTGGCATTGGTCAGTTCGGGATATAGTGCGGAATAATGCTCCATGATCCGTTCATGCCCCATTTCGGGGTCAATGTCCTCCAGTTCGATCTTCTCCCTGTTACCGTTCAGGAAGATGTATTTTCTCGTTATGTTAGCGATCTGCATCTTGGAAAAGGTTTGGTGATTCATATTGGGACATCTGCTCCAAGACCTTTATGGCCTCTTTGTGATCGGGGTCAATGGCCAAGATTTCCTTGGCGGCTTTGATCGCCCTCTCATGGTCTTTCATCGGGTT
>JASBTS010000038.1 GCA_030148305.1 Allomuricauda sp.
AGGGGTTCGGTGATTGAACCGGTTAATGATCACATCGGGTTTGATTTGCCTGATGGTCCAGACCACATCTGCAAGCACCTTGTCCTTATCCCATATTTTTAGGGTTTCGTTCGGGTGTTTGGAAAAACCAAAGTCATTGGCCCGGGTAAAACGTTGCTCCCCACCATCTATGTTTCGGGCCGCTAGTAGCTCTTCGGTACGTAAAACCCCTAAAAGTTCCCGAAGTTCCGAACCGATCAAATTTTGTCCGCCATCACCACGCGTCATGGACAAATACACGGTATGGGCATGTTCATGGTTGGATAGGTAGGAAATCAGATTGGTATTCTCGTCATCTGGGTGGGCCGCCACGTATAGGGCAGTTCCCAAAAAGTTCAACTTTTGAAGGTTGTGATAAATTTTTGAAGTAGTAGGTTTATCAGGTTTTTGGGCGAAGGAATTAAAACTGATCAATAGGATAAACAGAAAATGGACCCAAAAGTGCTTCATGGTTGGTTCTTTAGTGGTTGAACCAAATATAGAAAGATAAATATTAGGGTTTCGGCTATTTAGAACAGTTTTAACAGGGCACATACATTACAAATAAAGGGATTACAAGTCTGAACTCTTCGTTAAAGTTAGATCATAGTTTTAATATCGAAACGAAATAGGAAAAATAACAATCCCGCTTAACTTTTTGTTATGCAAGCTAAAAGCGTAGTTTTGCAAAAAAAATTGAAGCATTAAAGCGATGGGAATGCAGCAGATAGAACTGATGGCACCAGCGGGCAACTTTGAATCGTTGCAGGCGGCCTTGGACAATGGGGCGGATTCTATTTATTTTGGAGTGGAGCAGTTGAACATGCGGGCAAGGGCATCCATCAATTTTACTTTGGATGATCTTCCCGAAATCTCAAGAAGATGCAAAGTAAAAGGGGTAAGGACCTATCTGACCCTGAACACCATCATTTACGATCACGATCTTTCCATTGTAAAAACCTTGCTAAAAAAAGCAAAGGAAGCCGATCTTACGGCCATTATTGCCATGGATCAGGCGGTAATTGCTTCTGCCAGGGAACTCGGGTTGGAAGTGCATATTTCGACCCAGATCAACGTCACCAACATAGAAACGGTGAAGTTTTATGCCCTTTTTGCGGATACAATGGTATTGAGTCGAGAATTGAGTCTGAGACAAGTGAAGAAGATTACCGATCAAATTGAAAAGGAACAGATAAAAGGCCCATCAGGTCGATTGGTAGAGATAGAGATTTTTGGTCATGGAGCCTTGTGCATGGCTGTTTCGGGCAAATGTTATATGAGCCTTCATTCCTATAATTCTTCTGCCAACAGAGGAGCCTGCAAGCAGAACTGTAGAAAAAAATATACCGTTATCGACCAGGAAACCGGATTTGAAATGGAACTCGACAACGAGTACATCATGTCTCCCAAAGATCTTTGCACCATCGATTTTTTGGATCAAGTGGCAGATGCAGGGATCAAGGTATTGAAGATCGAAGGAAGGGGTAGGGCACCCGAATATGTGGCCAAGGTTATTGGATGTTACCGTCAAGCCATAGATAGTCTATATAGTGGTACCTATGACAAGGAAAAGGTCATCACTTGGATGCAGGAACTAGAAAAAGTCTACAACCGTGGTTTTTGGAGCGGATACTATCTGGGACAGAAATTAGGGGAGTGGAGCAAAATACCAGGTTCTTCGGCCACCCAGAAAAAAGTATATATCGGAAAAGGGGCACATTTCTTTCCCAAGACCAATATTGGGGAATTCAATATTGAGGCGTATGATATTTCCGTTGGCGATACTATTTTAATCACCGGCCCAACCACGGGAGCCAAAGAAATGAAGGTGACCCAAATGTTGGTGAACGATGCCCAAATCTCCACGGGAAAAAAGGGCGACTCGGTCACCATTCCTTTGGAATTCAGGATCAGGCCTTCCGATAAATTGTACAAAATCGTTGAAAATAAGGTAGAGGCTTAATGGTTGTAGTGACCTTGCAGCGCGAAAAGTGTATCGGGTGCAATTACTGTGTGGAAATGGCACCGGAACAGTTTGCCATGTCCAAAAAAGATGGAAAATCTGTTTTGTTGCATGCCCAGAACAAGAAGGGGTTCCACACTATTAAATCGCACGACGACGATATTTTTGGCAACTGCGAGCAAGCGGCAAAAGCCTGCCCGGTAAAGATTATTTCCGTAAAAAGTATTTGATCAAAGGTTCATCAGTGTCTGGTACACCAAATGGGTGGGCAAACCCACAACATTGGAGTAGGAACCTTGAATTTCTTCGATTCCGATCATCCCAATCCATTCCTGTATACCATAGGCACCAGCTTTGTCAAACGGTTCGAATTCTTCAATATAATAGTTGATTTCATCATCAGTGAATTCCTTGAATTTCACCTTGGTAACGGCACTGACGGTTTTTTGGAAGTTCTTCGAAGAAAAACATACCGATGTGATCACTTCATGCCAGTCCCCGGAAAGTGTCCTTAACATGGTAAATGCCTCTTTTTCATCTGCCGCCTTGGCCAACGAGGCCCCGTTGTGCCAAACTACGGTATCCGAGGTAATAACAACCTCGTTGGATTTTAACTCTGCTTTAAAAGGTTCGGCTTTCAATTGGGCCAGGTAATCTGATATTTCTTTGCCTTGAAGGTGTTCGGGATAAACTTCTTCAACTGATTTAGTCCGAACTTCGAATTCGAGTCCCAATTCTTCCAAGAACATTTTTCGTCTTGGGGATCCTGATCCCATAATGATTTTGATTTCCATTAGTTTTTCCTTGAGTGGATTTTTAGTCATTCTTGGCACTAAAATTATCGTTCCAATCTCCCCGAACCTTCAAAACCTGTTCAATGATGTCCCGAACACAACCGTCTCCTCCATTTTTATGGGAAACATAATCGGAAATGGCCTTTACTTCAGGCACTGCATTTTGTGGGGAAGTAGCCAGGGCAACCATTTTCATCGGTGGGATATCCGGTAGGTCATCGCCCATGTACACCACGTTTTGGGAATCAATGCTATAAATGTCGAGATACTCTTTCAAGGGTTCTTCCTTATGATGGGCACCCATGTAAAAATCGGTAACCCCAAGACCTTTTAGGCGTTCCTTCACCCCAGGGTTGGTGCCTCCGGTAATGATGCAGATATTATATCCTTTCTGAATGGCCGTTTTAACCGCATAACCATCCTTCACGCTCATTTTTCGGAGTAACTCCCCATCGGAGGTAATCAACACGGAGCCATCGGTAAAAACACCATCCACATCAAAAACAAAGGTGGTGATGTTACTTAAAAGCTCCTTATAGTTTTTCTTCATACACTTCTTTTATGGCATCGCTCAACAAATTATATAGGGCGATGTGTTTTTCATTTTTCAATAGGTTCAGATGGTTTTGCATGCTCAATTGATCGTTCCGCCTCGCAGGGCCAGTTTGGGCATCTCGCGGGGCAAAGGTCCGCACCTTTTCTGCAGTTTCCAAGATCAATGGTTTTAAAAGGTCGAAGGAAAGTCCTTCTTCAAGGCAAATCTCTTGACCCACCCTGTACAGGTAATTGGTGAAGTTGCTCACGAAGACCGCTGCAAGATGCAATTTTTTTCGTTGGTCGGAATTGATTTCCTGCACATTGAAGGAAATGGAACTTGCCAATTCTTTGAGTACTTGAAGTGAGGATTCTTTTTTGGTTTCCACACATATGGGAATGTTCTTGAAATTGAGCTCTCTACCTTTGGTAAAGGACTGTAATGGGTAGAGAACGCCTTTGTTTTCAGGAATGAGAACATCCATGTCTGTTGCCCCAGAAGTGTGCACCACAATGCCAGGCTTGTTGGCCAAGCATTTGGAAACCTGTGCAATGGCATCGTCCTTAACGGCAATCAGATACACGTCGGCATCAAAAACATCATTAAAATCATTGGAGACGGCCGTATGATGGGAAAACCAGGCCAAGTCGTTCAAATTCCTACCAGCTACCTGCACAATTTTGGCCCTATCCGATTGGGATATGGCCACGAACAAATGTCTGGCAAGGTTACCGGTACCCAGTAGTACAACGTTGAGCATGCCCAAAACTACAAATTTAGGACTGATGCATCATCTATATAATTAACATTATTTATCGGACCAAAAACAACAAAATGGTAAAAAGGCCGTATTTTTGCCAGCCGTAAGCATACCGAATTTCCATGATCGATATCCTAAAAAAGACCCTATTTTCCACTAGACTTATGGCCGTTCTATTTTTGGTTTTTGCAGCAGCAATGGCCATTGGCACCTTTGTGGAAAGCTGGTACAGCACCGAAACTGCCCGAATCTATATCTACAACACTACATGGTTCGAGGCCATCATGGTCTTTTTTGTGATCAATTTTATAGGAAATATCTACAGATACCAATTGTTGAATTGGAAAAAATGGGCCATACTGGTCCTGCACTTGTCTTGGATCTTGATCATTTTGGGTGCTTTTGTTACCCGCTATATCAGTTTTGAAGGTATGATGCCCATTCGTGAAGGGGCTACAGAGAACATATTTTATTCCGATAAAACATTTTTGACCGCCTATATTGATGGTGATATCAACGGAGAGACCAAGCGCCGCATTTTGGAAGATGATATTTTGGTGACTCCAGAAGGAAAAAAATCTAGTTTGCCATGGGAATCCGATTTTAATGGGCAACCCTTTTCCATTTCCTATGTGGATTTTATTCGTGGAGCAGAAATGGGTTTGATTCCCGATGAAAATGGGACAGAATATCTTCAGATTGTGGAAGCCGGAAATGGGCAACGCCACGAACATTATTTGGAAAACGGTAAGATTGCCAGTATCCATAATGTACTTTTCTCCTTGAACAATGACACCGATGGTGCGGTAAACATTTTTTATACGGAAGAAGGAGGGTATCAGATCAAACCACCTTTTGAAGGTAACTTTATGCGAATGGCCGACCAGTTTCAGGGCGAAGTGGTGCAGGATAGCCTTCAAACCCTACAACTACGTTCACTATATAACATGGCTGGAATGCAATTTGTAATTCCGGAACCCTTGGTGAAGGGCACGTATGGTATTGTAAAAGTTCCCGATGAAGAAATTACCAAGGTTACACAGGATGCCTTGATTGTATCCATTGCTGCGAATGGCGAATCCAAAGAAGTAAAACTTTTGGGGGGACAGGGTACCACCAACTTTTCGGATAAGATAACCGTGGGGGGATTGGACTTTGCCTTGAGCTACGGCTCCAAGATCTATGAACTGCCATTTTCAATCGAACTCAACGATTTTATTGCCGAGAAATATCCCGGAACCGAAGCAGGTTATGCCTCGTTTATGAGTAAGGTAACCGTGCATGATGAGCGACCTTTTGACTATGATATTTTTATGAACCACGTGTTGGACCATCAAGGATACCGATTTTTTCAGTCCAGTTTTGATCAGGACGAAAGAGGAACCGTTCTTTCTGTAAACCATGACGCTTGGGGTACATGGATTACCTATATTGGGTATTTCCTGCTCTATATTGGCTTGATGGGCATCATGTTCTTTGGGGATACCCGCTTTAAAAATCTTCAGCAGATGCTGGAGAAAATCAAGGCCAAGAAAGCGGCTTTGACCATAGCTTTTTTGTTGCTGACTTTAACCGGAGTACATGCACAGGAAACCACTGATGAACATGGGCATTCCACAATGCCAACCCAAGCGCAGATTGATTCCGTACTTAAGGCCACAACCGTTGCCAAGGAACATGCCGAAAAGTTTGGTGCTTTGGTCATCCAAGACGGTGCTGGTAGAATGAAACCTATTCACACGTTTTCTTCAGAATTATTGAGAAAACTTAGCGGCAAGGATAAATTCAAAGACATGTCTGCCGATCAGGTTTTCCTTTCCATGATGCTGAATCCTGGGGTTTGGTATACCGTGGATTTGATTGAAGTGGGTAAATGGCAAAACGATAGTATCCGAAAGGTAATTGGCGTTCCGTCAGGTACTAAATATGTAAAAGCCACCGACTTTTTTGATGAAAAAGGGGCTTACAAACTTCGTTCTTATCTGGAAAAGGCCACCTCTACCACCAATCCTTCCAATTTTGAAAAGGACATTAAAAAGGTGGGGGAAAGGCTAAGCCTATTGGACATGGCCCTGAGTGGAAATATGGTTAAAATATTCCCCTTGCTGAACGATGAGAACAACAAATGGGTATCCACTGTGGAGTATCGTGGAGGAAATTATGTAGTGCAGGATTCCCTGTATTCCAACTTCATCCGCAACGCCATTCCGTTTTACCTAAATTCCTTGCAACAGTCCATTGTTTCTGGAGATTACTCCCAACCGGATCGTATGTTGGAAGCTTTCAAACAGAACCAGAAAAATCACGGGGAAGAAGTTTTACCATCCGATAATAAGATCAAAACCGAGATCATCTACAACAAATTGGACCTCTTCAACCGATTGTATAGATATTATGCAATGGTGGGGGTTATCCTGTTCTTGGTGCTTATGATCCAAATTTTCAAGGAACGTAAGGTTTTAAATGCTTTCGCATACCTGCTCAAAGGAACCATCATTCTTTTTTTTATCTGGCACACCATTGGTTTGGTGTTGCGTTGGTACATTTCGGGCCACGCCCCATGGAGTGATGCCTATGAAAGTATCCTGTATGTATCCTGGGCCACCATGGGCATTGGACTGGCCTTGGGTAGAAAAAGTGAACTGACCATTGCAGCAAGCGCTTTTGTGACTTCCATGTTGTTGTGGATTGCCCACCAAAGTTGGGTAGATCCCTCCATTGCCAATCTGCAACCAGTTCTTGATAGTTATTGGTTGATGATCCACGTAGCGGTCATTGTGGGTAGTTATGGTCCGTTTACCGTCGGAATGATCCTTGGTGTGGTTTCCTTGTTACTGATGGTATTAACGACTGAAAAGAACAAAAAGCGCATGGATCTAAACATTAAAGAGCTCACTGTGATCAATGAATTGGCGTTGACTGCAGGATTGGTCATGTTGACCATTGGTAACTTTTTGGGAGGACAGTGGGCCAACGAAAGCTGGGGCCGTTATTGGGGTTGGGATCCCAAGGAGACATGGGCTTTAATTTCCATCATGGTGTACGCCTTTGTATTGCACATGCGTCTTGTTCCCGGGTTAAGGGGCAAGTGGAGTTACAGTTTTGCCAGTGTCTTGGCTTTTTCCAGTATTATGATGACCTATTTTGGGGTGAACTTCTATTTGGTAGGGCTACATAGTTATGCCAGTGGAGACCAAGTGATCACACCAAGTTTTGTTTGGTTTACGGTGTTAGGGGTCTTTATTTTGGGAGCCATCAGCTATTGGAGATATAAAGTGCACTACGCCAAATAATTAAGATTTTTCTTTTCCCTTTAAAAAAAAGTCGCATCTTTGCTTCATCATGAAGTTATAAGAATTATGTACGCTATAGATGTCACATTTGGCTTTATGCCAAAAAAGTAACCGAAAAACTTTTCGGTACGGTTGACATTTCCACACATTTCTCACACATAATTCTTTTAAAATGACACATCACAATACTCTTTCATTCAAAAAAATGATTCAATATTTCTGGATTGCCGTATCCGGAAAAGAAACTGAATTTACAACCGGAAGCATCCGAAAAGCCATTTTCATGCTCTCCATTCCCATGATCTTGGAAATGCTCATGGAATCCATTTTCGCATTGGTGGACATTGCTTACGTATCCAAAGTTAGCGTAAATGCCGTAGCCACTATTGGTCTAACAGAGTCCGTAATTACCTTGGTGTATGCCTTGGCCATCGGATTGAGTATGGCTGCAACAGCTGTGGTTGCCCGAAGAATTGGTGAGAAGGACGTACAAGGGGCCAAGGTTGCCGCGGTTCAAGCCATCAGCCTTGGAGTGCTGATTTCAGTGATCATAGGTATCGTTGGAATTCTTTTCGCCAAGGAAATTTTAGCCTTGATGGGAGGGGAACCTGATCTTATCGAGGAAGGTTTTGGCTATACCAAATTTATGATTGGGGGGAACATCACTGTGGTACTCCTATTCTTGATCAATGCCATTTTCCGTGGGGCCGGGAACGCTTCCATAGCCATGTGGGCCTTGGTTTTGTCCAACGGGCTTAATATCATTTTAGATCCCATGTTCATTTTTGGATTCGGTCCAATTCCCGAATACGGAGTTATGGGAGCTGCCATTGCTACCAACATTGGCCGGGGATCTGCCGTCTTTTTTCAATTGGGAATTTTGTTCTTCGGATGGGGCAAGATCAAACTGGTTTTGTCGGATTTGGTTCTGAACTTCAAGGTAATGATGAATTTGATCAAGGTTTCCTTGGGGGGTATCGCCCAATTTTTGATCGGTACATCCAGCTGGATTTTCTTAATGCGGATCATGTCCGAGTTCGGTAGCGAAATTTTGGCAGGCTATACCATCGCCATACGAGTGATGATGTTCACCCTGATGCCTTCTTGGGGCATGAGCAATGCAGCAGCTACTTTGGTAGGACAGAATTTGGGCGCACAACAACCCGATAGGGCAGAAATATCCGTCTGGAAAACAGGTAAATACAATGCCATTTTCATGGGAACAGTCTCCTTGGTATATCTCATTTTTGCCAAACAGATCATCTCATGGTTCAACACTACGCCCGATGTAGTCAAGAATGGATCACTCTGCTTGCAGGTGATTGCTGCTGGATACATTTTTTACGCCTACGGGATGGTGGTAAGTCAAGCTTTTAATGGCGCAGGGGATACCAAGACACCAACCAAGATAAATTTGATTTCCTTCTGGATGTTCCAGCTACCACTTGCTTATGTGGCAGCTTTGGTTTTGGAATGGGGTGCCGTGGGTGTTTTTGTGGCCATTACCTTGGCTGAAGTGATCTTGGCAATATTGGCTATTGTCTGGTTTAAAAAAGGAAACTGGAAGCAGGTACAAGTATGATGGGTTTCGTATCTTTAACCTAAAGATCGACCATCATGAATTCAGACAAGAAAGGCATCAATACCATTTGTACCCACGTTGGGGAGTTGGAGGATACAGTCTATAAAGGGGCAACTTCCCCTTTGTATATGAGTACCTCCTACCAATTCGGTGAAGTGGATGTAAAACGGTACCCGCGATATTACAATACCCCAAACCAAGAGGCACTCTGTAAAAAATTGGCGGCCTTGGAACATACCGAGGCCGCTTTGATTTTTGGTAGTGGTATGGCTGCCATCAGTACGGCTCTCATGAGTTTTTTACAAGCAGGCGACCATGTGGTGTTGCAACAGACCATATATGGTGGAACATATCATTTTGCAGTGACCCAGTTTCCAAAATTTGGCATTACCTATTCCTTTACCGATGGTTGGGATCCCATGGATTTTGAAAACCAGATCAAGCCCAACACCAAGTTGATCTACATGGAAACACCTTCCAATCCGCTTCTGACGATTACCGATATAAAAGGAGTTTGTGAATTGGCAAAGAGAAAGGGCATTGTTACCATGATCGATAATACCTTCGCTAGTCCCATCAATCAAACCCCAATAGATTTAGGGGTGGATGTAGTATTGCATAGTGCTACCAAGTATATGGGCGGACATTCGGATATTTGTGCCGGTGTGGTGGCCTCATCCAAGGAGAACATGGAGAAAGTATTCCAGACGGGGATTTGTTTTGGGGGAAGCTTGAGCGATTATACGGTTTGGCTTTTGGAACGCAGTATGAAGACCATGGCCTTGCGTGTTAGGGCCCAAAATGAAAATGCTATGAAAATGGCCGAATACCTAAGCCAGAATGAAGATGTGGCCGCGGTGTATTATCCAGGTTTGGAAACCCATCCAGAACACGAACTGGCAAAATCGCAAATGAAAGGTTTTGGTGGCATGTTGTCCTTTGAACTTCCGAATGTGGACCACACGCTTTTTTACAAGCACTTAAAATTGGTTAAACCGGTCATGAGTTTGGCAGGGGTGGAGAGCACCATGACCTCTCCAGTATTAACCTCCCATGCATTAATGAGTCCAGAAGATAGAGCCAAGCAAGGCATCAAGGATTCCCTGATACGGTTTTCATTGGGAATAGAAGAAACTGAAGATATTATAGCGGATATTGAACAGGCCATTGCCAAAGTAAAAGCGCTAACCGTCACCGCATAAATAGACTATGAAATTAGATATTTTAGTATTCGGGGCACACCCCGATGACGCAGAACTTGGAGCCGGCGCAACCATTGCCAAGGAAGTTTCCAAAGGAAAGAAAGTAGGTATTGTGGATTTGACCCGTGGGGAACTTGGAACCAGGGGGTCTGCTGAAATAAGGGATGCGGAGTCGACAGCCTCTGCCAAGATCATGGGTATTTCGGTTCGGGAGAACATGGAATTTGCCGATGGTTTTTTTGTAAATGATAAAGAGCACCAATTGGAACTCATCAAGATCATAAGAAAGTACCGACCAGAAATTGTCTTGTGTAATGCCGTTGATGATCGACATATTGATCATGGAAAAGGAAGCAAGTTGGTGAGCGATGCCTGTTTTTTGAGCGGTCTGGTCAAAATCGATACTAAAATGGATGGGGATGACGAATGGCAAGACCCTTGGAGACCCAAAGTGGTCTATCATTATATCCAATGGAAAAACCTGGAACCAGATTTTGTGGTGGACGTTACAGGATTTATCGATACAAAGGTGGATGCGATAAAGGCTTACGGTTCACAGTTTTATGACCCAAACAGTGATGAGCCTGAAACTCCGATCAGCAGCAAGAATTTCATCGACAGTGTTATTTACCGCGCCAGGGATTTAGGGAGGTTGGTAGGAGTGGAATATGCCGAAGGTTTTACAGTAGAACGGTTTGCCGCGGTCGATAGTTTAAGTGATCTTATTTGATCAACTTGCTTTTTGATACCTTTTTTCAGCTTTGGGAACCGTGAAGAAGAAGGTAGTGCCTTTGCGGGCTACACTCTCTACCCATATTTCACCATTGTTCTTCAAAACCATTTCCTTGCATAAGGAAAGTCCGAGTCCGGTACCTTTTTCGTTATTGGTTCCGTAAGTGGTAATATTGGTGGAGCTTTTAAAGATTTTCTTTTGGATTTCTTCGCTCATGCCTATTCCGGTATCCCGTACCGATATTTGCCACATATCTTTTTTCTCTTCGGCCTCAACAGTGATCAAACCATTTTCAGGCGTAAATTTAATGGCATTGCTCAACAGGTTTCTCACCACAATGTCCATTTGGTTTTGATCGGCCCAGATAAGGGGATTTTCAGGTAATTGGTTGATTAGTTTTATGGATTTGCTATTGGCCAGTTCGGACAACAATTGAAAATTGTTCGACACGATCTTATCCAATGAAACACGTCTTGGTTTGGTAACCACGCCGTTCATCTGGTTTTGACCCCAGGATAATAAGTTGTTCAGCGTGAACGAAATATTGTCCACATCCGACTTAAGCTTAGGAATAAAGGATAAGAACTCATCCTTACTGATTTCTCCGTCTGTAAAAAGTTTCAATAACCCTTGCAAGGCACCAATTGGGCCTCTTAGGTCATGACCGATAATGGAGAACAATTTGGTCTTGGTCTTATTGATTTCGTG
>JASBTS010000039.1 GCA_030148305.1 Allomuricauda sp.
TCGGAATCGTTCCATTCAAAAACCAATCTGGTGGCATAGGCTTCATCTGGATTGCTTTTCCGTTGCTTGATTTTCAGGGTGCTGCTTTCCAACGTAAAAAGATTGTTCATTTCACGCTTCATAATTTCGGCCAAATCCAAACTATCCTTGGGCAACAGCCCTTCGTCCAACAAATAGGAATGTCGGGCATAGAGGGAAACTGCAGATTCCGGTCTATTCAGATCCCGGTAACTGTTCGCCATATCTATAAAACTTTGGGCATAGTCCGGCCGAAGGGTATAAACTCTTTTATAGAGTTCATGAGCCTTTTCTGCCCTACCCTCAGCATCCAGCACATAGGCCATAGCTTTTAAATGGACGGGGTTGTCGTTCGATATTTTCGTGAAATCATTCAAAATACCATCTGCATATTCCTCTGCGTTTTGTTCTTCATAAAAGTAACGGTAGGCTTCCATCAAAAAATATGGATGACTATTAAAGGCGGTTCTATTCTCTTCATAGGTTCGCTTGGCCTCTTGTAACGATCCACTACTCCAAAGTTTTTCACCATAGGTTGATGTAGGTGCTTCTTTACCGTCAATGGAAACTACATTCCCTTTTACGTAATTGTTCCGTAATAGGGCTTGATCATAGTTTTCTTTCTCCTTTGGCTTGTAAGTGCCATTTTTGGTATTTACTACAACAACCCCTCCGGCTCCGATTGATCCGTAACGTGAAGTGGCCATAATTCCCGGCATCAGTGCCACACGTTCCACGGTACTTGGGTCTAGCCATGAAGGTCCTGTTGTAAAAATCTGCCCGTCTATATCATAAATGGCAGGTTTTTTGGCCATAATGGAACCCATACTTCTAGAATATACGTCAAAGGTGTAATCCGGATTGATCACAACATTCAATCCAGCAAACTTGCCCATCAAGAACATGCCAAAATGATAGTGATTACTGATCATGTCCCTACTTGTTAAAATGGGTAAACGACCAGCAAATGTTTCCTTGTTAATAATTCCGAATGCAGTGCGAATCAAGTTTTCATTGGTGGGGTATTCCTGCTCCATGATTCGTTGTTTGTTCTTACCGACTTCACTAACAACTTCCACTTCATCCAACGCCTCCACCTGCATTTGCATGCTTACGTTCAAAATCTTGGTCACATCTTCCACAATAATGGAAACCGTATCCATTCCCATATGTGTAAATTGAAGCTCCTCCTTAGGATTTGCCAAAATATGATACATCCCCTCTTGATCTGAAGCAGTTGATACTCCCGACGCAAGATTTTGGATACTCACATTTTTTAGTGCACTCCCTTCTTGGGTAATACGTCCACTGATCGATTTTTGACCGTAGGTAAAAATCGCTGGACACAACAAAACGAAAAATAAAACAGATAACCTCATAAGAACATGATGTTTAATAGGTTATCTAATTTACAAAAAAAATCAGTTGCCTAATTGAGGTTTGGGTCGGGGAATGAGCAACATTTCCGTTTGTCTGCCATTTACATACCTAAAACCTTCTTCCCCAATAAATCCAGGTTCTTCCAGCATAATACGGATATCCCTGTTCCATTCGGGAATATTCACGGTGGCATTGAGTTCTATGGCATACGCCGTATTGGGATTGAGCGGATAATTTTCACCATCATCTTTCATCACACCACCTTGTGCATCCCACATTCCGATTGTTGTTCCCGCCGAGTGACCATAGGTTCCCAATGGATGGGTATAGATGGAAGGACGAAGACCTGCATCCTTCGCTGCCTGAAGGGATTTGGCCAAAATATCATTCCCTACCCTTCCTTTGATCATGTTCTGGGTCAAGAAATCTTGCACACTGTTGCCATCTTTCAAGGCGTTGACCAAAAATTCAGGTGCTTCCCTTTCTTCCGGTAACAAAACATAACCCATTTCCTGGCAATCGGTATTGAGTCTGAGATAGGTAATTCCAAAATCGCAATGCAACAAATCCCCGGGAAGGATCACTTTTTCTACCTCACCTGCTGAAAATGCGGTCAGGTGGCTCACCAATCCTTCATTATTTCTTTGGATATCCACTGTGGGGTGAAACCATGTTTCCAAACCAAGATCGGTCACTTTTTGGCGCATCCACCATACCACATCGTCCGTAGTGGTAATACCGGGTGTGATTACTTTTTCAGAAAATGCTTCTGCAACGATACTGTGTGTAATATCCGTCAATTGGGCAAAAATGGCCATTTCCCTTGGGGTCCGGGTCTCAATCCAACGAACAGCCAACTGTTCTGCGGAACCCACTCTAGAATGATACTTTTTGGGAAGATTGGCCATGAACTCATCGTAATCCGTCTTGTCCAAACCGTCTGCAATGTTGTGGTCCTTTGAGAAATTGAGCCCTATTTTCTTAGGATTACGCTCCTCGATCAGTTCCATCAAGCGTTTCCATTGATCAGGCTCCTGTTCCTTATCCCAAGCGGAAATGATACTCTTTCCCACATTGTATCGGGCAACTGCCAATTTATCGATAGTGTTTTTGTCCTTGTTCCTATAAAATAACAAAATGGTTCGCCTTCTGGCATTCAACCAAGTAGCTGGCAACATAGTCTTGATTACAGGATCTTCGTTGTACTCCCTAGAAATCACGACCCACATATCAATACCTGTTTGGTCCATTAGCTCAGGAAGAAGAGTATTGAAACGCTCTTCCAAAATTTCATCCACAACACGGGCCCGTTCTACTTCGGGTAGAATTTCTTGGGCAAAAAAGGTAAATGGAATCAACAAAAAGATGAGTCGGATGGTTTTTTTCATGGGGGTTATTTTTGGTTGTTTTGAATGCTGAAAATACGGCTTTTGGCAGATATAAAAAAAGTGCCCGAAGGCACTTTCAATCATACATCTGCATACTTTTTTATTAACCTCACAATAAGGTCGTTAAGTTTTTCAACTTTGTATTTGGATGTGGTTGGTTCAAGGTGTGGATTTCCAATGCCACTATCATCGGTCAGAAAAACATAGGTTCCATTGGTAGATATACTAAAAAATCTCATTAACATTTCTGTCGTTTTGTCCGCCCCACTCGCCACAACTGGAATTATTTTAATTCCATTTTTCTGTGCCAGTTTTATTTGCTCATGTATTGTTTCAATGTTCTCTTCTGTTAAATGTGGTGGAGCATCCAAAAGTAAAAACAGCAACCGGGCACGCGCATTTTCATTCCAAGATTTAGACATGGATACTTTCATTGCCTTTTCCACAGCTTCTTCATAGTCCCCACCTCCACCAGCATATTGATTGTTTAAATTGGTTTGGGCTTCATTTATGTTAGAGGTAAAATCAAAATCCTTTACCAGGTATTCATCCCCTTGGTCTCTGTAAAAGGTCATCGCAATTCTTTTTTCACCAACAGCATTGTCAATTCTACCAATAATATCCCTTAGTTCTTCCTTCAAATATTCCATTTCATCACCCATGGAGCCTGTAGCATCGATAGTGAACATAATGTCCAAATTGCTGCAAGAAGACAACCCTTCGGTGGAAAGACTAACCTCTTTAACATTTGACTTTATTTTTTTTCCGAATACTTTACCATTATGAACAACTTGGACATAATAATAATCACTATTGCCATTGCATTCGACATCTTTGAACAATATACTTTTACCAAACACATCCGTTTTGACGGTCATTTCGGGTTTGGTTTTGTGCTCATTATCCGAGTAAATTGAAACCTTTGCATTGTTAACACCGTCTCCATTTTTATCCTTTACCGTTACAAGCAATTTATTTTCAAGATGAAAGCTCCAATCGTCTTTTATTTTTTGAAATTCCTTTATTCGAATGACCTCCTTCCATTCATCAAAATCTTCAATATCATTTATTTCACCAGCTGTTAAAGTTCCAGAATCATAATTACCATATCCTTTGGAATCCCCATGTTTTGTAATGGCCACACCTGCAGCCCTTCCTTCCACAACATCGGAAACTGCATAGCTCAATGATTTTGAGCTTTTGCTCATTCCATAGCCCATAACCACAACTTCTTCCAATGTTTCACTGCTTTCTTCCAATTGAATATTGACTTTATTGCCATCCTTAATTGTAACTTCCGATATTTTGAATCCTAGAGATGAAAAAACCAATATCTGGCCTTTTTGGGCAACTATACTGTATTCCCCATCAAAATTGGTTTGGGTTCCTTTTGAGGTTCCTTTCACAATCACATTCACGCCAGGAATCGGGGTGTTGGTAGCATCCGTCACCACACCTGAAACCAGATTCTCTTGCGCGGTGACCTGTAGGCAAAACGCCAGCAAAAAAAGTAAAACTTGGTTTTTCATAATTGACACGGTTTTTAGATTTACCACTAACCTATCATGAAAAACCAGAAGTGAAAATCCAGAATGAGTTATCCCGAACAATTGCGACGTGAACGTAACTTTTGGGTGAGTTTAAAAAATAATGGTTGCCAGCGTTTTGGGACGATCTATTTTGTTTGAATGAGTTTCAACCAAAGATTTTACAAAAAAAATGTCCCTTGGCACTTCGTATTTTGAAATACTTGCTTGAGACTTGATTTTTTGAAGCATTTCATCAGTGGAAAAAGGTTCTCCCTCTATTACCAAAATCAGTTTTTCACCCAAAACTTCATCAGGAATACCGGCAACAAAAAACCTCGAATGCATCATGGGCCCCAACTTGGCTTCAATGATTTCCGGCATCAATTTGATCCCTCCGGAGTTGATTACTGTATCGTATCGACCTAGCCATGTAAATTGATTTGCTCCCTTCAGTTCCACGATGTCATTGGTGATAACTTTTTCTTTGGCCACTCTTGGGGCGTCTATCACCAAACAACTTCGATCGTCCGTTGTCAAGTTGATGTGAGGAAGGGTTTCAAAATAGGTTTTTGGTTCAGGGACGATTTCTTTAACGGCTATGTGGGTTATGGTTTCGGTCATACCATACGTTTCATAAACCTTGGCAGAAACACCTTGCAACTCGTAACGCAACTTATCATTTACTGGAGCTCCACCGATAATCAAGGTACCGACCCTATCCAATTCTTGTAATGACGCTTCCACTTGAAGCGGAACCATCGCTACAAAATCATAACGTTTTTGCTTGTGATGCAATGGATTCGAAGTGGGTTCCACTTCATCCAAATAAAGACCGAGGACCATAGCGCGTACCAACATCATTTTCCCCGCTATAGCGGAACAGGGTAAACAAAGGAGTGCCGATTGTTTTGCCTTTAGTTGGAAGTATTCCCCAGTGGCCAAGGCAGAATTGACCATGTGTTCCTTTTCCAATTGAATCCGTTTGGGTTTGCCCGTAGATCCGGATGTGAAGACTTCCAAGGTGGGTTTGTTCGATATCCAATCCAATACGAATTCCCCAATGACCATTTCATGCGAATCCCCCTCCTTCACCAAGCTATAGCCTATTTCGGAAAGATCATCCAGATTACAGGAAAAACCGTTGAATTTAAAATCGGGATGTATGTTATGCCAAATCGGAATCTCCATCGGTCAGGGCTGCAAATTCTTCTTTGGTCAATACGCTGCCGAATAGGCGCTCCTTCCAGTTTTTCCAACTGTATTTTTTGGAAAAAATAAGGATGAGAATCGGGTAAAATACAAAAACGGGCACCAAAACATCCCAACCAAGAATCGGCTCAGAAACATCTTTATAAAGGGAATTGGTGTGGAATGCCGTCCAATCCGCAGTGACCAAAAGTGCCGTAAAAAGGTTGTTCGCCGCATGAAACCCGAGTGGGAGTTCCAATCCTTCGTCCATCAACGTCAATATGCCCAAAAAGAACCCGGTACCAATATAGAACACCAAAACACCGTACCCCAGTTTTTCCACTTCAGGATTAAAGATGTGCAAGAGCCCAAAAAGCGAGGAACTAACCACAAACGGCAACCACTTGGTCTTGGAAGCAATCCCAATGCCCTGCATAAGATAACCACGAGTAAAATATTCTTCAAAACTGGTCTGTATGGGCACCAAAATGATGGATAGCACCAGTAATACAAAAAATGGCATTGGCTTAAAGTTGAAAACATAGTTTTCCGGAGAAAGGTAAATATCCAACATCACCATAGCGGAAGAAACGATACCCCAAAGACTGAATGCAAAAAGAATCCGCTTCCAATCCACTTTTTTACGTGAGGTGGTAAAACTAGTAAAGGACTGTCGGTGCACAAATCGGACTACCAGCCAAAGGCTTCCCATAGCGGCCACAAAGGTGAGCAATACCAAAAAGAAGAACATGTTCAACCCAAGGGTATCGGCCATGGCCCCATAATCCACTGTCATGTTCATCATGGAATCGGATTTTAAAATGAGTGCCACTAATAAGGGAATCCCGCCTAAAATCTGCCATCCAAAAAAAATGATCAAAAGGCCAACGATGTACCGCCAACCTTCACTTAATCCCTTGTAGCCTTGTTCTATAAACATATTTTTTCAATTTCTTTTTGGTTCCAACTCTTGTGTTGTCTGTAATAAATATTCCCTTGGGAAACTTCAAGCGGACTATCTATGTTATTTGTATATAAACTCCCAGTACCCAAGCCTTGTGGCATGGAAGTATTCAAGGAATAGGTCCACTGGGTTATGGCATTGAGTCCAATATTGCTTTCCAAGGCACTGGTGACCCACCACCCGATATTGTAATTTTCGGCAATGGCTATCCATTGTTCACTTCCTGCAAATCCACCTACCAAACTAGGTTTTAAAATAATGAATTGTGGCTTAATGGTATGTAGCAGTTTCTCCTTTTCTGTTATTGAAAATATTCCAATCAACTCTTCATCCAATGCTATGGGCAATGGGGAATTTGCACAAAGTTGGGCCATTACTTCCCATTGCTTGGGTTTAATAGGTTGTTCTATGGAATGTAATTGAAATTCAGCCAAGATTTCCAGTTTGTGCATTGCTTCTTCAGGGGAAAAAGCACCGTTGGCATCTACGCGTAATTCAATTTCATGAGGGCCAAAGTTGTTGCGAATGGATTTTAAAATGGATAATTCCTTTTCAAAATCGATGGCCCCTATCTTCATTTTAATGCATCGGAAGCCTTCATCCAGTTTTTTCTGCAATTGCGATAACATGAATCCTTCGTCACCCATCCAGATCAATCCATTTATGGGAATTGGAGCTTCCCTTTTCGTAAAATCAGATGGAAAAAGTTCAAAGAAATCTTGCCTTGCTAGGGATAAAAACGCCTGTTCCAGTCCAAACTGGATAGAAGGAAAAGCCATTAAATCATCCAATAGTTGCTCTTTTCCCAAATGGATGTTTTGACAGACCCAATCCAGTTTTTGCTCATATTCCGGAACATCATCAACACTCAATCCTTTTAAAAGTCCACATTCACCAATACCTATTCTTCCATTTTCTTTGAGAATTAAAAACCAAGTTTCCTTCTGTGTTAAAATACCACGTGAGGTTCCACTGGGAACTTTAAAATTGAGGGTGTACTTTTTATAGATTGCTTTCATCCTGTGCTACCAAATTTAGCTATATTTTACGTCTAAAAGAGAACAAATGGCAAGCATTGCGGGAAAAACGATTTGGATTACAGGCGCCTCTTCAGGTATAGGAAGAAGTCTGGCATTGGAACTGAGTAAATATCCCTGTAACCTTATTCTTTCCTCGCGGAAGGTGGACGAACTGGAATCGGTTAAGGAAGCATGCGGGGGCTCCGACAGTATTTCCATTTTGCCCTTGGATCTGAAAGATTATGAACAAATGGAAATGGTTGCCAAAAAAGCCTTTTCATTTTATGACAAAGTAGATATACTGGTAAACAATGCCGGGATTAGTCAGCGTTCCTTGATCAAGGATACCGATATTACCGTTTACAAACAACTTATCGATATTGATTATCTGGGAACCGTGGCGCTGTCCAAAGCAATCCTACCCCTTTTCTTAAATCAAGAATCAGGACATTATGTTACCGTTACCAGTTTGATGGGTAAATTTGGTTCTCCTTATAGATCAGGCTATTGTGGGGCCAAACATGCCTTACATGGCTTTTTTGATGTAATGCGTATGGAACATGAAAAAGATGGGGTAAAAGTAACTTTGGTTTGTCCCGGTTTTGTACAGACCAATGTGGCAAGGAATGCATTAACCGCCGATGGTACACCCCAGAAAACAGATGATACCGCAACTCAAAATGGTATTTCTCCAGAGTTGGCAGCCCAAAAAATGATCAAGGCCATAATAAAGGAAAAATTTGAAGTGAATATTGGTGGGAAAGAAATCAGTGGCGCTTACCTCAAACGCTTTTTCCCCAAATTACTGCACAAAGTGGTCCTGAAAAGTCAGGTGAGATAGCTTAGCTGAAATTGAACCAGAACCTGACCCCTTCGTTCTGTTTATCAATATTGAGCTTGGACTGAAGTTGGTTCACCAATCGGTTGATCAGACGGATGCCCATAGAGGAATGGCTTCTTTCTTCCGTATCTTCCGGTAAACCTACCCCATTATCGGAATATTCAAAATAACCTTGGTCGCCATTTTTACGAAGGTGGATATAGATCTTGCCATTTTCATCATTCTCAGGAAAAGCGTATTTAAAGGAATTGGACACCAATTCGTTCAAAATCAATCCAAAAGGAATAGCCCTGTCAATATCCAGCTCGGTCCCTTCGGCATCTATGGTAATGCTGATATTGTGTCCTCCTTTTTTGTAAACGGACTGCACACTATTGATCAAGCTTTCGATATAACCTTGCATTTCAATAACCGAAAGGTCATCATTCTGATATAATTTTTGGTGGATCAAGGCCATGGCCTTTACCCTACTTTTCCCTTCTTCCAAGGCTTCGATTGCTGCCTTACTTCTAGTGTTTTTAGTTTGTAAGCTCAACAAACTAGAAACCATTTGAAGGTTGTTCTTAACCCTATGGTGAATTTCCTTCAACAAAGAATCTTTTTCTATCAACGCGTTCTCTATGATATGTTTTTGCTCGGCGATCAGTCGTTGGTTTTTGATACTTTTCATATAGGCATACACCAACCCTGCAAAACCCAACAAGGTGAATATCAATGAAATGATGACCAAATTGATCTGCTCTTCCTTGGCCTTCATTTCACTTCTGGTCAGCGCATTGATTTTTTTCTGTTCATCATAAAGGCGCTGGGTATTCATCATATCCTCATTGCCCACAACCGTTACCAATTGCTGCCTGATCAAGTTGGCCTGTTTTTGTGCCAATGAATCTTTTATCCGTTCGTTTCGTTTGTAGTAGATAGAGGCCACTTTATAGTTTTCGACCTTATCGTAATAATTGGCCAACAAACTGTTTCTTTTGATGGTCTGTTGTGTATTGATCTTATCAAAATCCGAATCCAGATATTTTTTAGCGATGGAGAAACGTTCCAATTGCAGGTTGGCCTCGGCCAAGAACAGGGTATTTTCTATGACCGCTGATTGATCGTTGCTGTTGGGTGATGCCTTCAAGACTTCAATACTGCTTTCGAGTAATGGAATGGCCGCTTCAAAATCGCCCATCATTAGATGACATTTGGCGATTTCCCCATCAATATTGGCATTCAATATCTCCGTTTCGAACATATCGTCTTCGTTTCGCTGGACGGAAATGTCGTTTTGGTATACGTTCAAATATCCTTTGGCCTTGTTCAATTCACGAAGAGCCGTAGGTGCTGAATCGTCCATCCTAAGATAATATCCCATTCTACTGTGATATTTGGACAGCCCGTAGGAATCATTATCGGCAATGGTAGGTTTTACGTCTTGGGCATACTGCTGCCATGCCTTTCTGTACAATCCTAAATTGGCATAAATGTCATAAAAGGCAACATTGGTAGTTATACCGAGTTCACGCTTGATTTTACGAACCTCGATCTGTTTATCATATAGCTGAAGGTTGGCATAGTTATCGTCAAGGACATCCAAAACACGATTACGTGGCTCAGGGTTCAAAGAATCTTTTAGATAAATGAGTTCCTTGGCAATGGCAACACTCTTGTCATATTCCCCGAGGTCATTGTATAGCTGGGATTCCATTACCTGATACAGCCTTACAGCTTGGGAATCGTTGGTCTTTTGAGCATTGGTTTCGTAAACCTTTATGGTGTCCAACCAATCGTATGCAGAGTTTACATTGTACCTATTAATGGAATTAAAGAACACATTGAACCTATCTTTAGGTTCACTGGTATCCTGAAATTCTTTTAGAACACTCTGTTCGTCATCCAAAAGGGACTGTGCAGAGGCAGTAAGAAGAAAAACAAAATGTAGTGTGGTGAATAAAAGTCTTACGTAACGTCCCATTAATTTTCTTGATACAGAAACCGCTTTCCTGTTAAAACAGCTCCATATGATTTTGTGCCCATTTTTCCTTTATAGCCCCAATAAATAGACAATTTCAGAGACGTAAAACAGTCGCTGAAAACCAAGTATGGGGTATATAAAGAACGTTAGTTTGATCCCAAAATTAAATTCCAGACATCAGACTTGCCCAGTATTGTTGTGAAACCCCCATATTCTGTTGTGAAAAGGACATCGATGTATGTAAAGAGGCATTATGTCGATGTTTTGTGCATTTCATGGAATAGCCCAATAAACATCGAGCCAACTAAAATCAAAAAAGGCCTTGCCAATTGAACAAGACCCTTTTACGAGAACACTATATGAAAATGAAAAAATTACTTTCTGATTAATTACATGGTAAAAGTATGTTTCAGGTTTTAGCGGATGAAATTATTGTTGCGAAGTTGCTGGTAGTTGTGGTGATTTCCCCGTTTTATGAATTTTATTCAATGAGTGGTTATCAATTATCAATGGACAACTAACAATGGACAATGAATCATCTGTTGAGCATCCATTCGATTTTTTTAGATTCTTCGCTACGCTCAGAATGACAAACAAGACTTCTATTAGTAGCATTCGGGAAATTCGTGTCAATCAGATTAGTCCGAACTAGAGATTCTTCGCTTGTAATCAGAATGAAAAGTTGGATAGTATAAAATCAAAAAGAGCCTTGCCACTTGGGTCAAGACTCTTTTACGAGAACACTATATGAAAATGAAAAAATTACTTTCTGAATTATTAACACTGCTAAAGTATGGTGGACTTACCTGAAGGGGAAAATTATGTTGTGAACCTCAAGAAAGTTGTGGTAATTTTCCTTGTCAGATGTTGCGGTATAAAAAAAGCGCCCAATTTGGGCGCTTTACTATTATCAAAAGGGTTATCCCTTAACTGTTCATGGATGAAAGAATGAAATCCTTGAAATCCTTTGAAATAGGTATCAAGTTATTGTTGATCACAATATCCTTGGAATTGATGGCATCAATGTGGTCCACGTTTACGATATAAGACTTGTGCGCCCTATAAAACTTATTCTGTGGCAGTTTTTCTAGGTAATCCTTCAACGGGGAACGCACCAAAAACTTCTTGTCCACCGTATTCACTTCCAAGTACACATTGTCCGCCTTTATAAAATGGATATCCTTGAACTGTATCCTGTAATAAAGATGCTGCTTCTTCACAAAAATAGAATCTTTCAGTACCGAATTGGATGTAAAACTTTCACCTGCATCTTCAAATTCCTTGCTATTTTCTTTTCTGGAATAGCTAAAGTTGGAAAGAGCGATTTCAATTGAAGTATACAGATCCTGTTGTTCAAAAGGCTTTACCAAATAACCATCGGGTTTAACGGTCTTGGCATTTTCCACAGTGGCCCTATCCGAGTTAGAGGTCACAAAAATGAACGGAATGTTATAGTTTTCCCGAATATGCTTGCCTAAATCAATACCTGTCTTGTCCGAAGCCAAGATGATATCGATCAACACCAAATCAACATGGTTGTTCTTCAATACCTCCACGGCCTGTTCGTACACTATGACATTATCCACAATTTCATACCCAATTTCTTCGAGCATGGATTGCATGTCATCGGCAATGATGACATTGTCCTCTACGATTAGAATTCTGATTGGATGTTCCAAGTTCCTTTAAGTTTATCTGGTTGTTAATCAAATTTACAAAAAAATATTGACAGCCGTGAAGAAGAGTATGGCTAGCAAAAAAGTACCCAATGCCAACTTTTTGAGTTCTCCATCCAACTTCACCGGTTCGTGGGTCAACATTACCTTTCTCAAGTGGATCAATAATGGCACAAAAGCCAACATAAAAAAACAATGGCTCCAATGCATGCTTACTACCCCAATATAAATTAAAAAGCATAGCAACGCTGTTAAAATCAGGAAGAAATGGTAGCGTTTACCATTTTCGAATCCCATTTTAACCACCAAAGTTATTTTCCCATGTTTTTTGTCGGACACTACATCACGCAAATTATTCAGGTTTAAAACCCCGACACACAATAGTCCTATGGCCACCGCAGGTAGAAAAGAAGCTGCATCCAGGCTTTTGGTAAATAAAAACATACTCCCTAAAACCCCTAACAAACCGAAGAATAAAAACACAAATACGTCTCCCAATCCCCTATAACCATAAGGATTGGTGCCCATGGTATATTTTAAGGCCGCCCAAATACTCAATACGCCAAGAACCGTAAATAATATGATATAGGTTACGTTTTCCAATCCAAACGCCTTGTAAACCAGGACTAAGGCTAAAATCATGGATATAACTATGGAAATTATAATGCCCTTTTTGAGGGATTCTCTTGTTAGCAAACCACTTTGCAGTGCCCTAGTGGGGCCAATACGATCTTCATTGTCCGTTCCCTTGACACCATCTCCGTAGTCGTTTGCAAAATTGGAAGTCACTTGAAAACCGATAGTGGTCAAAAGGGCCAGAATAAAAATGGAAAGTTCAAAAAAGCCTTGTTTGGTGGCCAAAGCGGCCCCAGTAAATATTCCTGAAAGGGAAAGCGGGAGTGTTCGTAATCGTGCAGCCTGAATCCAGGTCTTCGTATTTGCCAAGCTTAAAACGGATCTTCTATTTTAATTCTTTTGCCATCTTGGTATGAGGCCACGAATGCATCCTTGAACCCCATATCCACCAACTGTCTTCTAAAGGATTGGGCTTCTTGCAAGGTCTCAAAATTACCAAGGGAATAGGCATAAAAAGGATTGGTCTTTACAAAAAGAGTATTGGTCAAAGCTTCGGAAGCCAAAGTCACGTTATTATCCACAAACGATTGGACTTGAACGGAATAGATTTTTTCCTTGTTCAAAAACTCTTTGGCCAAATAGAATTCTTTTACCAAACTAAGTTCCTCATTTTGGGATTTCAAGTTATTGATCCTTGCCTTGATTACATCTAGACTATCGATGGAAACCAGAACATTGCTTTGGTTCTCAAAAGATTGCTTGCTGCTCCATCCGGCCGTAAAAGATGTTATAGCCAAAGTACCGATGACAAAGAGCCCCACAAAACCCATAAGAATGTTCCGCTGTAACTTCAATTTACGCAGGTCTTTGTTCTTGTATTTGATCTGATCCAGTAATCTTTCGTTGATAATCTGGGCCTTATCTATATCCTTATGAAGGTCCAACAAATCACTTTCTTCAATAAAAGGCATGTTGTCAAGGGGTTATGGGTTAATGTAATGTTCAATACGCATCTTTTGCCATACTGAAAACGTATCCTTACAAATGTAAAATTTTTACCTAAAGAAAAAAACTCAATGGTATGAAAATTACATACTTATAAAGCAAAAATCCTGAGCTTGGATCTCCGTTCATATGAGTCGGATACCATCATCCTGAATAATGATCTTTCGTTGGCGGTACAAAATCCCCACTCCTTTTTTAAAGGCTTTTTTGCTCAAATGAAGTTGATCTTGTATTTCTTCTGGCGTGGACTTGTCATGCAATGGTAAAACACCATTGTTTTGGGTAAGTTTATCCAAGATCATCTTTGCGGTAGGTTCCAACATTTTGGCACCAATGGGTTGCAGGGAAATATCTATTTTATGGTCCTCGCGAATTTTTTTCACAAAACCCTTGAGCTTATGCCCAATGGAAATAGGCTGAAAAATATCGCTGTCAAAAATAAGTCCCTTGTATTTGTTGTCCACGATCACTTCCCAACCCAATGGTGTTTTTCTGTAAACCATAAGGTCTACCTCGGCATTGGCTTGATATTCGGGATTTTGGTTAGCCAAAAATTTATCCAGCTTACTGGATCCAGTAAGTCGTTGGCTTTCCAGATCCATGTAACAATACACTAAATATTTCTTGCCTTCTTCCATTCGCTGGGCCTGTTCACGAAAAGGAACGAGCAGGTGTTTTTCAAGACCCCAATCCAAAAAGGCACCATAGGCACTGACTTCGGCTACTTTTAAAAAGCCAAATCCATCGCGTACAATATAAGGAGTTAACGTAGTGGCCACTGGACGTTCACTATTATCCAAATAGCAGAATACTGTTATGTCGGAGTCAATTTTAAAATCTTCCGGCACGTACTTATTCGGCAAAAGAATTTCAGTTCCCTCGTCATCCTGTAGAAAAAGCCCAACACTGGTAGATCTTTCTATTCTAAGCGTATTATAATCCCCGAGTCTAATCATTTATTTAAACCAATCCAATTGCTATCCTAGTTTGCCTTTAAAAATTTTGGCAAACCTATAAGATCCGAAGGAAAGATAAAGCAATGGCCGCGAATTAAAAATAAATACCAAAATTTTATTGACCAAGTTACTATAACTGGGTGTTTTAGGGAAATATCTCATTGGATACGATTCCTTGTTGTTGAAAGCAATTAATGCATCTTTTAACCTTGAGTAAGGTAAATTAGACCTAATATAGCGTATGATAGACACAAAAACATAATGATCCTTCTTAACATTGAGTGTATAAAGACAATTTTCATTTTTGGGATCCTCTTCCCGTTCTATTGATTTGATCAGATCATTCAGTTTTTTAATTGCATAATCCAAATCCTTTAAATGAACAGTTAGATGGTCTTCCGAACGCTTTCTAGTGATGGAGTTAGGTGATAGAAGATAACGATGAACATCATAAGGAAGGTGTGCCACCCTATTTGCTTTGGTGAATAAAGAGGGCGTAATATAAGAGTCCTGCACATACTTTCTGTCATAATGCCTAACCTTGGTGGATTGAAAAAATTTTTTATTTGTAAAATACCACCAAACCTCTGGTTTATAATTATTTGCACCAATATATTCTCTTCCCGAAATAATAGTAATTGATGGTTCCATTTCAATATTATCAGAAAACTTCAAACTTCCGTCCAACACCATTTTACTCTTAAAGCCTAAAATGTCTAGGTCATTTGCTATAGCTATGTCCAACACTTTTTTCAAAGTATCCTTTGCTACATAATCATCGGCGTCCAAAAAATAAATGTACCTTCCCTTAGAATTATCAAAACCGGCATTCCTAGCTCCCCCAAGGCCCGTGTTCATCTGATTAATCAAATGGATATTGCCAAAATGCTTCATCATTTCTTCAACTTTCGCCTGGGTAGAATCTGTTGAACCATCATTGACAACTAAAATCTCATATCGTTCCCTAGATAAATTTTGATTTAAAAGACTTCCGATACAGTTTTCTATGTATGCCTCGGAATTATAGGCAGGTATGATGATACTTAAATCCATTTGTAATTGAAAAAGCAAGTAATTTCTTTAATTTTTACTTTGGTACGGAAAAAATTGGGTTAAATCCCAAAAATCAAGGTGAGAAACCTAATGAGCCACCATAAACTAAAAAGCTGCCCAAATTGGACAGCTCTTTAAAACGGCTTTGTAAGCTTAATTGTAAATCGATTCTTTTCCAAAGTGCTTGGTCAACATATAATAGATGACCGCCCTATGTTTGTTTTTTTCGGATTGCCCATACTTGGCAATGACCTTGTTGATGCCTTCCATCAAAGCCGGGCTATCTGTAAGACCCAACTTTTTGATCAAGAAATTGTTCTTTACGGTCCCCAATTCTTTTTCATCCGATCCGGATACTTTGGAAGCATCCAAATTGTAGATGGCCGGACCAAGACCAATGGCAACTTTGGTCAAAAGGTCCATATCAGGTGTCTCTCCAAATTTGGATTTGATCTCCTCTGCGTACTTTACGATCAACTCGTCTCTTTTGCTCATGATTGATTAGTGTTTTTATGGATTCATAGCGTAGCCTCTAAGATATAAAATCGAAGTAGCCAAGCAAAATTTTATTGTTCAGTTCCCTTGGTGTACTAATCTCCATAATCCTAGGCTTTGGCGACGGATGATAAAAACTTCCCATGTTTTGCAGGACCTCCGTTTCGTTTTCTGCCTTGAAATACTCAAAACCGTACATCTTTGCCAAATGCTCCGCTGTTAGTGAGTGATGTGTTTCAAAATAGGTGGTAAATTCTTTCGTTTCCTCTTTTCCGGGAAGGATCCTAAAAATTCCCCCTCCCCCATTGTTGATGAGAATTATTCTGAAATCCGATCTAATGTACTGGTTCCATAATGCATTGCTGTCATAGAAAAAACTAAGGTCCCCGGTAATCAAAAGGGTTGGTTCAGCACAATGTACCGAAGCCCCTACAGCCGTGGATGAGCTACCATCAATACCGCTTGTACCTCGGTTGCAAAATACCTTTAGGGATTCGTGCATGGGAAACAACTGGGCATACCTCACTGTTGAACTGTTCGCCAAATGTACCTGATACCCGTTGGGTATGTGCTTCATCAACCTATCAAACACAAGAAAATCAGAAAAGGGTATTTGTTCCAGATAGGCATCCCTTTTTACTTCGTATTTAGATTTAACCGTTTCCCAATAGGATTTGTATTCACTGGTTCTGGTTGACGAAACTTCCAAAGCATTGAAAAAGGCATTCGGGCTTTGTTTGATGTGTTCCGTAAGACAATAAAAGGTATTGTATGCTTTTTTGGAATCAATATGCCAATGATGCTTAGGCTTGTATTTTCGTAGAAAGGCCTTGATTTTTTTTGAAACAATCAATCCTCCGAAAGTGATCAATAGTTCTGGTTGTAACTTTTTGAAGAGTTCGTCGCTATTACTGGATTTTTCAATGGGAGCTATGATGCTATCGATACTCGGGAAAAAATCCGGATGATGAAGATTGGAAGTCGTTTCTGTAAATACCAAGGTATTGCCATCGTTGGCCAGCTTTCTCATAATGTCCTCGTCCAGGGTGCCCGGACGATCTACACCAACCAAAATCATTTTCCTTGTACTCCCTTTCCAAATTTCGGGTAGTTCCTCCAATTTTTGGCCGATTGTTATTTCAGTAGTTTCAAATGGTATTTCATTAATTACTATTGATGGAGTTTCTACCTTTCCATATAAAGGTTCTTCAAAAGGAATGTTGATGTGTACTGGGGCTTTCTGCTGAAAAGCAGTTTGCAACGCTTTGGCTATTTCCGACTCATTAAACTGCTGTACAGTTTCTTGGGTTTCTTCCAAGAGCCATGGTCCGTAGTTGGAGATTTTATCCGTAGCGTGGTTTACATCTTGCTTTAAATTGGCTTCGTAACCAATGTGTCTTTCCAAAACATGCTCTTGCCGAATGGTCTGCCCGTCACCAATATCGATTCGGTAGCTAGGACGATCCGCAGAAACCACGATCAAGGGAATGTCACTATAAAAAGCTTCAGCTACAGCGGGATAATAATTTAAAAGCGCACTACCAGAAGTGCAGACCACTGCCACAGGTTCTTGTAACTGTTGGGCCATTCCCAATGCAAAAAAAGCCGCGCAACGCTCATCCACAACACTATAACAACGGAAAAATGGATTCTTCGTAAAACTGATGGTCAACGGAGCATTCCGAGATCCTGGGGAAATCACAATATGTTTAACACCCTTGGATTTGAAATACGATACCAAGGTCTGGGCAGAGGGAATATCTGAGTACATCATGGACTACAAAAATACATCTGAAAAGTGTATTGCCATAGGTTATGCGCAACTTATTGTAGGATACGGAGCATGGTTTTGCTTTTGTTCTGGGTCTCTATCCATTCTTGTTCCGCAACGGAACTGGCCGTAATGCCTCCACCTACAAAAATGGCAGCTGACGCGCCCTTGATTTCCATGCATCTCAAGTTAACAAAAAGAGAAGTAACACCATCTGAGGGCATATTCAATTCCCCTAAAAATCCGGTATAAAAAGTACGTTTGTACTTTTCATTTTGAAGAATGAATTTCTTGGCGGCATTAGTTGGTATTCCGCATACTGCAGGTGTGGGATGCAAGGATTCAATGATATCCAATAAGCTGGTATCTGGGCGAGGAATACCATTTACCTCCGATCGTAGATGCCACAGATTACCTGCCTTAACCGATTCCGTTTGTCCAATTTCCAGATGATCCATCAACTTGCCCAAAGAATTCTGGATGTGATCCGAAACCATTTGTTGCTCTTCAATTTCCTTAGCACCCCACTTTGGTTTTACATTTTCTTCAAAAGGTAAAGTTGCAGCCAATGACATGGTGGTCAACTTTCCATCTTTGATTTTAACCAAGGTTTCTGGCGTGGCACCACACCAAGTGCCTACTTTGGGATGATGAAAGAGATAGCAAAAGGCATTGGGGTAATTCCCCAATAAATCCTTGAAAAGGGTAATGGTTGATTTTGATATTTTCGCTTCCATCTTTCTGGCAAGTACCACCTTCTTTAATCGACCTGATTTGATTTCGGCTATCCCTTTTTCTACCAAATGGATATGTTCCTCCTTACCGAATTCTGATACTCCGGGTTCTTTGGCATTCAGCTTTCCTTCAACTTGAACTTTGGATTGATAACATTCATCTGGCCGAATCAAAATAACACCTTCTTCAAGTGAAAAAGGGGCAAAAACAAAACCATTTTCTGAAAAATCCGTTGTTGTATTCAAATCAGCATTGGATTGAAAGATGGCCAATACCGATTTTTCATTTGGCCTTCTATATATGGCAAATGGCAATCCGTTCTCCAAACAAGACCCAAGGCGATCAAAAATGTATTGGGAATCCTTATTTTCTGGGTAATGCAATGGTGGTCAATTTACAGTTGGAAATGAGTTCCCCGGCCTCATTGGTAATCTTTATTTCCCAAAGCTGGGTGGTTCTTCCTTTGTGCAATATGGAAGCCCTGGCATATACATACCCCTCTTTAATGGATTTGACATGGTTCGCCGCAATTTCAATTCCTCGGACAAAAAATTCCTTTCCATCCAAAAAAATATAGGAAGCCGCACTGCCCACACTTTCGGCCAAGGCCACAGAGGCTCCTCCATGCAGAACACCATCGGGCTGGTGAACTTTGGGGGTTACGGGCATTCGGGCCAAGAGAAAATTTTCACCCACATCTATGTAGGTAATGTCCAGCGTTTCCATTAAGGTTCCTTTGCAAATTTGGTTGCAGACAGCTAGAATTTTCTCCTTATGCTCGTTCATTCTCGTATTTTTTGTAAAATTACATAAAGCTTTGGCAATAACTAATCAACCCACTTGATTATGCCCAATATTGAAAAGTCGGTAACATATACCACTGAAAACACGTATGTAACGCTCAATGAAATTACTTCCAAAACCAAAAATATCTGGCTGTCGTTCCACGGTATTGGTTATTTGAGCCGCTATTTTGTCAAGTATTTTGAAAGTTTGGATCCCGATGAAAATTACATCGTGGTTCCCCAGGCACCATCCAAGTACTACTTAAAAAATGAATATAAATATGTGGGTGCCAGTTGGCTTACCAAGGAAAACACGGTTTCGGAAATTGAGAACGTTATCAATTATATTGATGCAGTATTGGACTCTGAAAACCTCCCCAACAACCTGAATCTTAACTTGTTCGGATTTTCACAAGGGGTCTCGGTCTTAACTCGTTGGCTGGTCCGTAGAAAACTATCCTGCAATATGTTAGTGCTTTACGCAGGTGGAATTCCAAACGAATTGACTCCGGAAGATTTTACATTTCTGGAATTTGATCGAACCAAAATCAAGATCATTTATGGGGACAAGGATGAATTTTTAACCCCCGACAGGCTTGAAACTGAGCACCAAAAAATTGAGGCTTTATTTCGTGGTCATGCCGAGATCATCACTTTTAAGGGCGGTCATGAGGTGAAACCAAAAATTATCCGAAAATTGATGAGTGAACCCACCGAGTTGGGAGCTTAACGCTTCTTATCGGTCTTTTCCTTCTGGGTTTCTTCTTCAGGATAATATTTGATAACTCTTGTAGTATAAGTATTATCCGGGGTAATGATTTTTTTGGTCCAGTTTTTTGGGGCATGCCCGTCAAATTGAAAGATATATTCATCCACGGCCTCGGTGTTCAAGGTTTTGGTGACTACCTTTTGTAATACCCCTTCTTTATAGTTGTAGAACAATTTCTTCTGAGACACGAATTCCTTTTCCCCTACATCGTACAAAAACTCTTCCTGGGTCATTAGTTTACCTTCGGGACTATATACCTCTTCCACGGCAGTATTGGGTTCGCCGTCTAAATATTCCTTGGTCAATATTACTTTTTGGATGCCTTTTGGTCCTTTTCGCTCCGAGGTCCTGACCGATTTTTCCAAAACTCCATTGGTGAAAGTACTCACGGTCAATTCGTTCTTGAAAGGGGTATATTCCAAAGTGGTCTCGTCCACGCCATCAATATTGGAGGAAATGATACGGACCAGTTTACCGTCCTCATTGTATTGGTATTCCTCTTTTTCCAAAAACTGCTTGTCGTAGGATACAATTTTTTCAACCACCTTCCTTGTTGGAACAGTATCCACAGTATAAAAATTAGCCATGGATGTGGATTCGTCAAGCACATTGTTCTTGTAACTTTCCATACGTTTTTCCAACAATTCCCCATTACGGTATTTGTAATCGGTAATGTCTTGATCGGATTCATTGTATTGGGTAATGGTCTTGGTCAGGATGCCTTCCTCATTGAACTCAAAATATTCACGACCATAATCCGTGATCACCAAACACGATTTCACCTTACCCTTAAGATCAAAGTCCTCTACCTTAAATATTTGAACCTCTTGGGCCCAAACGCCAAAAACCTGAACAATGGAGAAAAATAAAAGGGTGGCGTAATTTCTTTTCATACTGTAAAATTACTTTTTAATACGGCAACAAAAAAATTTAAAGCACACACCATGCCCAATTTAACCCAAAGTAAATATTGACGGTTAAAACTTGCGTTCTGGATAAAAAGGAGTAATATCCATTGATAATTTTTCACCGGAAACCAGTTCCGTGACCAGTTTACCGGTGGCCGGGCCAAGGCTCCAACCCATCATGGCATGGCCTGTAGCCACCACTAGGTTAGAAAATCCGTTAGGTCTACCGATATAGGGCAAGCCATCAGGACTAACGGGGCGAAGTCCACATTGGGCATTTTTCTTGTCCTCTTCGGGGATATGTAACCCCTTGTAAAAATGTTCCACCCCCTGTGCAATGGCTTCTACTCGCTCCTTTCTGATAAAATGGTTGTTTCCGGAAAATTCCATGGTTCCCGCAAAACGGGTAAAACCTTCCATGGGTGTCACCGCTATTTTTCTCTCCATTAAAATGGCCGGCATGGTAATTCCTGTAGGCGCCTCCATGTTTATACGGTATCCTTTCCCTCCTTGAAGGGGAAGTGCAAGTTTCAATTTCTTGGTAATTTCACCGGTCCAAGCGCCAGCGGCAAAAATGACTTCATCTGGTTTGTAAGTAGCCTTATTGGTAATGACTTCCGCAATTTTATTATCCGATGCCTTAACATCCACTACTTCTTCATTTTTATGAATGGAAACACCACTTTTAATAAGATACTCCATCATTTTTTTCATGATGAGTGGTGGGGTGGTGTGCCGGTCACATTCCCAAAGAATGGCACCTTTGGCATTAAAATCCACATTGGGTTCCAGGGCTTTTAGTTCTTCCATGGACAATTCCCTGCCTTGCAATCCCAATTCGGCCGCCTTCACCAGCACTTCCATTTCATGATCACGGGATTCTTCTGTTTGGTACACCATCAACAGTCCCTTATCCCCTATTGAAAAATTGCCTAAATCGCCAGATGCCTGAATATCCTCGTACAATTCCCTACTGAGCAAATTGATATCCCGAATAACGGGCATCGCTTTTGCCACTTTTTCCTTAGTGGAGGATTTTTTAAAGTACCACGCCCATTTGATGAATTCAGGATCTAACCTCGGTTTCATGTAAAATGGACTGGAAGAATTGAACATGTATTTCAATCCTTTGGTGATCATTCCAGGTGCAGCCAATGAAATAATATGGCTTGGGGTTAAATAGCCTGCATTTACAAAAGATGCTCCCGAAGAAATATCAGACTTGTCAAAAACGGTCACTTGATGCCCCGCTTTCTGCAAATAATAAGCCGTGGAAAGTCCGACGATGCCGCCCCCTACCACAACGATGTTCTTGGTATTGCCCATTTGCCTGGTTGTTATGGTTATTGTTGATTTGAAACAGGGTGCCAATTTACACAAAGGGCCTGAAATAGTTATAAGGAGGAGATGGCTTTTCCATAACTATCTTTTCCCTATTTTTGGGAAATTTTGAAAACAATCCATACATGAAAAAAATATCCCTACTAGCCCTAGGTCTTGTAATGGCATGCAATCCAACGCAAAAAACCGTTTCGGAAGCCCCAAAGACCACAGTAGCGGCAGATCCTGTACCCTTTGCGGAATCCATTACCCAAGCAGATCTTAAAGAATACCTATATACCTATGCCTCCGATGAATTTGAAGGTAGGGAAACCGGGAAACCTGGTCAGAAAAAGGCGGTTGAATACCTAAAGGCATTCTATACCGCTCATGGCATTGCCGCTGCACAAAGTAATGGCGATTATTTTCAGGAAGTTCCTCTGGAAGTATCCAAAGTTCCTGAGGGAAGTGTAACCATCAATGGTACCTCTTTCCCGTTGGGAGATGATATCGTTACCTTTTCCTCAGCGGAAGGTTCCTATTCAGAAGTTGCATTTGTTGGATATGGTGTGGAAGAAGGTGATTATTCCGACTACAACGGATTGGATGTGGACGGAAAATTGGTGCTCATCAAATCCGGGGAACCCATGAATACAGACGGCACCTATGTGATTTCCGGTTCTTCCGAAAAATCCGCATGGGGCAATATGTCCGAAGGAATGGGTAAAAAATCCGAGTTGGCCATTGAAAAAGGGGCCAAAGGCGTTTTGTATTTGGATGATGAGAATTTTGCCAGATACAAAGGCTATTTCAATTATATGAAAAACAACGAAGGTGGTAGAATGGAGTTGGCAGCCAAACACAGTGACAATATGTTGTTCGTTTTGGATGAAAAAGCCGCCAAAGCCATAAAAAGTGATATTGCTGAAGCTACCAAAGCCAGTTCTGTACCCGTAAAACTCACTCTAAGTGTAACTAGCGGTAACGAAAAATTGAGTTCGGAGAACGTTGCGGCCATCATCAAGGGTACAGAAAAACCGGATGAATACGTGATCATTTCTTCCCACTTGGATCATATTGGCATCACTGGGAATGGAGAAATCAACAATGGTGCGGACGATGACGGTTCGGGTACCGTTTCCGTTTTGGAGATTGCCCAAGCTTTCAAAAAAGCTGCCGATGCAGGTCACGGACCAAAACGCTCCATTATTTTTTTGCACGTGACCGGGGAGGAAAAAGGTCTTTTGGGTTCCATGTATTATACTGATGTTGACCCCATTGTTCCCCTGTCCAAAACGGTTGTGGACCTCAATATTGATATGATTGGAAGGATAGACCCCAATTACAAGGGAGCCAGGAATTACCTGTATTTAATTGGATCCGATAAGTTGAGTACTGAACTGCACAATTTATCTGAGGACATCAATAAAAAATATACCAATATTGAGTTTGATTACACCTATAATGATGAAAACGACCCCAACAGGTTTTACTACAGGAGTGATCACTACAATTTTGCCAAAAACAATATTCCGATCATCTTTTAAATTAACAGTAACCACGCGGATTATCATCGTCAAAGATACACACAAGATAAAATCAATTATGAAAAGATGGAAAACATTCCCCTTTTGAGTTTTTAAACGGCATTGTAAATAGCCAACCTGTAACACCGAA
>JASBTS010000046.1 GCA_030148305.1 Allomuricauda sp.
GGGATTTAAGGATGATATCGTTACCGTAAAGAACGGTTACGGCAGAAACTTCCTAATCCCTCAAGGGTTGGCCGATTTGGCCACTCCATCTGCCAAAAAAGTTTTGGCCGAGAACCTTAAGCAAAGAGCTCACAAGGAGAAGAAAGTCATTGACGAGGCCCAAAAAGTGGCCGATGCGTTAAAGCAATTGGAAATCCGCATTACTGCCAAGGCAGGTGCCGGTGATAAATTGTTCGGTTCGGTGACCAACATCGACCTTGCTGCTGCCTTGGACAAAGAAGGACACCAGATTGATAGAAAATTCATCAACATTAAAGGTGGAGCTATCAAAAGAACCGGTCCTTACGAGGCCATTATCAGATTGCACAGGGAAGTTGTAGTAGAATTCCCTTTTGAAGTGGTTGCGGAAGCTAAGTAATCCACACCATATCATATACAAAAAAGCCCTTTGATTGTTCAAAGGGCTTTTTTATTGTCAAATCACACCATATTTAAAGCTTTTTAAACACCCTAAAAATTGCATCCGTCAATTCAAAAGGGGCATCCATTGACTCAGAAGGGGCATCCGTCAAATGATGGGGTAATTAAATCTAGTTAAGTAGTATCATTGGGAAAATAACCAAACTAAAGTTGTACAGGTTTTTATTCCCTTTTATGATCTGTTGTTTTTGGGGACGCTCCCAGAACATCGACCTTGACCGATTGGGCAAAGCAAAGCTCTTCGATTATAATGGTAGCATTGCGGCGAATGGTGTTTTTTATGAGGGCGCCGCCAATCGGAGGGCTTTCACTTATTTCTTGAACGGAAATTTAAATTTCAATATCGCCGAACTTTACCAAGTTCCGTTATCCTTTGCCTATACCAATCAAAATTTGGACTTTTCCAGTCCATTTAGGCTGAACAGACTCAGTATTAGCCCTTCTTATAAATGGTTAACGGTCCATTTGGGCGATGCGGCCATGACCTTTTCCCCATACACCCTTAGCGCACATCAATTTACGGGCGTTGGTGTAGATGTGGTTCCCAATGGACCATTTAAAGTAAGTGCCATGTACGGGAGGTTGTTAAGGGCTGTGGAATATAGTGCCGAAATGGACAACCAACAACAGGTCGCCTACCTTCGTAGAGGTTTTGGACTACAATCTTCCTACGCCTTTAAAAAGCTGGATTTAGGACTTATTTTCTTTAAGGCATGGGACCACGAAGAGTCTATCCAAGAGCCCTTTCCCCTAGAGCTTGGGCTCTCCCCAAAAAACAATGCCGTGTTATCGGTCCATACGGATTTTGATGTTTTCGAGAAAGTAAAGTTTAGGTTTGAGTATGCCGTGTCAGGTATCACAGAAGACATCAGGGCGGGAGGAGAGCGTAGCAATAATGGTCCGTTGGCCTTGTTTTTAAAGGAAAACATTACCACCAATTATATGGATGCCTTTAATGCCTCCGTAGATTATTCGGTGGGCAACGGCACTTTGGGAGGTAGATACGAGCGGATAGCGCCAGATTACCGGACCTTTGGAGCCTATTTTTTCAATAACGACCTCGAAAATATCACCGTAAACGCTTCCCAGACCGTTTTTGACAGCAAACTCAATATTGGAGTGAATGCCGGTCTGCAACGCGATAACCTGAACGATTCCAAAGCCTCGGCGATGAAACGATTGGTAAGCTCCATCAATTTGGGCTACACTCCAACAGAAAAGTTGGGTATCACCGGATCCTTTTCCAACTTTCAATCCTATACCAATATCAGGAACCAGTTCGATTACATCAACCAAGTCAATGAACTGGACAATGTGGACACCCTTAATTATAGGCAGATCTCCAGAAATATGGACCTGGGAATCAATTATGCCGTGAAGCAGACCGAAACACGGCAACATAGGGCCAACTTTAACCTGGTATATCAAGACTCCAACGAAGATCAAGAAGGTAGGTCCATTGAAAATAGTGGCAGTCGTTTTTATAATGGCACGGCCTCCTATTCGCTGGGTTACCCACAACAGGCGCTAACCCTAACCTTTGCCGCAAACACCTCATATTCCCGAACAGGCGAAACCGATACCGGCCTTATATTGGGTCCTACGCTGGGTATTGCCAAGCAGTTTTGCGACAAAAAGCTGCGCACCAATTTTTCTGCCGCCTACAACACATCCTTTACCAATGGGGAGCAGCAGAACCAGTTGTACAACCTTCGGTTGGGGGGCAACTATACGTTGGCTGCCGGACACAACTTTACATTGAACATGCTTTCCCTTTTCCGAAATACGGTACAGAACAGCACCACAGATTTTACGGCCACTCTTGGATATAGCCACACCTTTGGGCGGGGAAAAAGGAAAAAGGTTGGCCAGCCCGTGCCAAGTACTGGGGGCCGCGGTGCCTCGGAGCCATTGCTGACCTTCCGTTACAGGGATGTGGTGTATAGTGGTACCACAGTAGAAATTGTCCAGCAATTACAACATAGGCAGCAACAATCCCAATACCGACTACTGCCCCAAGAAAAACGAGATGAACTCGACCAAATGTTGATGGACATGGAAAAGGTTAACGATATAAACCGATTAAAAAACCTTGCGATCGCTTTTTTGGAAGAGCTCCATCAATTTGAAGAACAGAACAAGATGAAAAAATAAACAAATGTAGTCCCCGACCCAGGGCTGCCAACCAAAAATACCTACTTATGAGAACATTGTTTACTAAAAACGGAACCAAAAAACAGGCTGCTGGACGTTGCAAACCGCCTTGTTGCTCATTACTGCGTGTCCAACTGCTCAACTGCCCACTGCGATACTGCCTACTGCTATGCTGCTTACTGTTATGCTGTCAACTGTCCATCGCACAGTCCTTTCCCGTACAGGTATTTGCACAGGCCACACCGCCCACGCCCGTTAATTTTAGCGATTTTGCCAATGCCTCGGCCCTTACGGGTCCCTTACGGGTACAGATCGTGCTGAACGACTTCCAGATTTCCGATAGGCAGTTTCGCCTACAGGTATCCTTTAACGGGAACGGCATCGGTTTCCAGAGCCGCGAAAACGTGATCGGGGCGCAGCCCCTGCTCTTGGAGGGCGGCATCCCCACGGTGCTGGACCACGGCCTGCTCGCTCCCTATTTTGAGTTCGGCAACCTTGTGGGCATAGCGCCCAATGTGTACGGGAGCCCCATCCCCGATGGGGCATACCAGGTCTGTTTTCAGGTGTTCGATGTGCTCACCGGCCGCCGCCTCTCCAACAACGCCTGCGCCACCATAAACGTGTTCAAGAACAGCCCGCCCTTTTTGGTACTGCCCCAAAACGGGAGCGATATTGTAGAGCGTACCCCACAGAACATTGTGTTCCAATGGACACCGAGGCACATCAACGTGAGCCAAGTGGAGTACGAGCTCAGTTTGGTGGAGGTTTGGGACAGTGCCATGGATCCCCAGGCCGTGTTTTTGGGCTCCAACCCCATCTTTACCGTAACCACCAACGCCACTACCTACGTGTACGGCCCGGGCGACCCCATGCTGTTGCCCAACCGGACCTACGCATGGCGGGTACAGGCACGCCCCAAACCGGGTGCCGGGGAGGTTGGCGGGTTCCTGAACCAAGGCTACAGCCAAATATTCTCTTTTGACCATGTGGAAGGCTGCCACTTGCCCCATGCGATAAACCACGAAGTAAAGGGCGCCAACCAGGCCAATATTTTTTGGGACGACCCCAGCACCACTGTGCCCCAGTTTAGGGTACGCTACCGCGCCCGGGGCAACGGCAACGCATGGTTCTATAACCAGACCACCGCCAACTGGACCACCCTGTGGAACCTACAGGCCGGCACCACCTACGAATACCAGTTGAAAAAGACCTGCGACCTGGCGGAGAGCGATTGGAGCCCCTTACGGCAGTTTACCACCAATTTGGAGACGGCCGAAGAAGACCTGTACCAGTGCGGCGTATCGCCCAGCGTGGGCATTGCCAACATGGACCCCTTGCCCCAGTTGGCCGTGGGCGAGAGCTTTACCGCGGGCGACTTCCAGGTGGTGGCCACCGAAGTGTACGGTGGCAACGGCTACTTTACGGGCAGCGGCTTTACCCGTTTGCCCTATTTGGGCAACATAAAACTGGCGGTACGCTTTACCAATATATTGGTGAACACCGATAGGCAGCTTGCCCAGGGCACGGTGATCACGGAGTTCGACCCCACCATGGGCAATATCGTGGACACGGGCGATGTGGTGCAAACGGTGGGGGAATTGGGAGAGGCAATTGGAGATGTATGGGATCAGCTCTTTTCCCAAAAAGAAGAATTGCTGAACCAACTGGCAGAAGCTGGAAGTTTTGAAGAACAGCAAAGTTTTATCTCCCAGATCAACGATCTGGAGGTGACCATAGACCAGCAAATAGACCAAATACCCAATAAGGAGAATCTGCCTCAAGAATTACAGGATGAACTGCAAGAGCTGAAACAGGAAGGCAGTATAGTGGCGAACAATATACTGACCCCGCAAGAAATCGCTGACATTTCCAGTGCCGATGCCCAGCGCAGGGAACGTATCAAGGAGATTGCGGCGATAGCGGAAGAGGAATTCGTGATTTTTGGGGATAAAATGGTCCATCACATCATGGCCATTGTAAATGGATATTGGTGTGCCAAAAATGAAGGAGCATCCAACTTTGACTACTTTTACGGGAAAGGGTGGTCGTTTTTTGATTTTCAGGGGGATTTGGAAGAGTTGGGTCTGCAGGATTTGATGGTCAAGTTTAAAAAAGAAAACGAGAACCATGGAAAAAAGTTGGTTTCCACCGAATATGCCGAAGAAACCACAAAAATCTTTGAAGGCAAAGAGCTTGAATATGAAGGATATTGCCTGACTTTTAACACTACGGACCGCATAACTCAGGGCAGCAACTCACTTCAACTGTGTTTTAAGAGTATTGATGCCCGAAACACCTTTGTGAATACATTTTTGACCGCCCCACCCACGGGCAATGAACTGTATTACACCAACCTTATATCTGAACTGAACACCAAAATGGCCAATGGCCAATACGATGATGCACATTTGCTGCTGACCATGGTGCCAAAATGTGAAGTAAAGACCCTTTCCAACGCACAGAGAATCTCTTTGATCCATAGTCTCGTGGATGAAACCAGCACTGATGGACTCCAAGAACAATTGATCATCCGTTTGTTGGAGGAGTATGAAGATGCCAACATTTTGGAACAGGCCAACCTTTACAGAAAATTGGACCTTGAAAGCCTTTTTGAAAGTGTGGACGGGGCAGAATCTGACCTATTGACCTTCACGATAAGCGATATGGTGAAACGGTACAGGGCCGTTGCCGAGGTGCCCTATGGCGGTACGGTGGCCATGCAGGAGATTTCCACGGGGAATATTTTTACACGGTACAACATATCCAAAAACACTGAAGGAGCCATTAAGTTGACGTTGGACACCAATGCGGCTGGGTACAATACCAGTTATCAGAATTCGGAGGTGGTGGTGCCCTACACCGATATTTTCAGTATTTTCACGGTAGAGGGCGAAGCCTTGGAGATTCCCTACCTATTACTGCTAAAGGGAGTGGTAAAAAAGGAAGAGGAACGCACATTTAGGCAAATGATGGTGGCGGTGGACGTGGCCTCCTTGGCCTTTGGCGTTGGCGAGCTTAAACTGGCCTTTACGGCAACCTCCAATTTGGCCAGGGCCTTTAGGATAGCCCTGGGCTCTGCGGACATTATGGCCACGGCAGTGGATGTGGCTTGTAATGACGAGGACAATGAGTTGTGCCAGGATTGGCGAAAGGTAAGCGGTTGGGTGCAATTGGGATTGATATCCGCCACAGGTGCGGATTTGCTGTACCAAACGCTTAAAAAATCCACCAAGCTGCAGGATGAGGTGCTGCGGTTGGGCGGTGTTGAAAGTATAAGTGATTTATTACAAAAGGCCAATGATGCATTTGTGCAAGCAAAAAACCAAGCTAAAGTTTGGTCTGGTTATGATTGTAGTGAAATTGCTGAAGATATTTTTGAAGCCGTCGGCGAAGGTAAAATTATTAGAATTGAAGGAAAGAACGGAAATTGGTTGAAAGTGAAACAAGACGGTATAATTGATGAGTTTCAGTATCATGAAATATATGTTTATGAAAATAAAGTTTACGATGTGAGATACGATGAATTCCCAATTGGTCTGGATATTTTTATGTCACATATTTACGAAGTCAATTCCGCTGAAATCATAACTACCATAATACGTCAATAATGTTTGAGCCTGAAAAAATATTATATAACACGCTGAAATCTTATTCTGAGCTTGAATCTCCTCAGATAAATTCTTTTAACCCATTGGACAAAAAAAGCATATCCACTTTCAGTTTTCACTTTAAGAATTTAGATAATGAAAGTGATATTTATCTTACGCTAATAAGATTGGTCGAAAACTTTGTGGGGGATTTACCATGGGTTATGCATAGTTATGGCAGCAAAAAGAATTACACTATTGAACCATTAGAAATATATTTTCTAAAAAGGAAGCACGGGGTTGGTTATCACCATTTTTTACCCCATGCTACTTCCAAAAAAATTGCAGAGTTATCTCGAAAGGATACAATTGAATTGAGTGAATTTATTAAGAAAGAAACTTGGTTTAAATAATCATTTTTTTGCTTCTTAGTTAGCTACCGCCACAGGTGCGGATTTGCTATACCAGACGCTTAAAAGATCCACCAAGCTACAGGACGAGGTGCTGCGGTTGGGAGGTGTTGATGATGTAGGTAATTTACTGGACGAAGCTTTGATTGCAGAACTCAGAGCTTCAGGGGTAAAATTTACAGAAGCTGATTTGAAATTTGTAGTAAAGAATAATGATGGCTTTATAATGTTTCTTGAAAGTGGGAACTCCAGTGCAGGTTTGCAGCATATAATTGATGGGAAATGGACAGGTAAGCCAAGTTTTCAAGTACTATTTAATAATAATATCGATGAGATGATTAGTAGTATGCACGAAGCAATCAATCGTAGTGATTATGTGGAAAAAATCATAGATGAACAAGGCAGGCTTTCTTACATCTATGAAATACAAACAACACAAGGGTTAAGAAAATTTAAGTTTGCTACTGGATCAAATGGATATATTGTTTCATTTATACCAAACTGGTTATGATAGAAGTTTTGATAAAATCGGTTTCTCCATTTGCAGAATATAATGGTTTAATTTATTCTTACTTGGTAAAATGCTGTTTAAAAAATGGGAGTGAAATAATTTTTGTAGATGAAAGACCATTTGATTTGAGCAATCAAATAAATAAAAAAGTTTCTGTTGAATTGGCCTCTAATTTTTTAAATGAAAAGAACGATTGCGATTTTTTATTTAAGGGAAAAATTGAATATTCAAAATCTTCAGATGAATTTTATTTTGTTGGGGATACATTAAAAATATTTATACCAAAAGTAGTAGCGGAATGCTCTAGTGTTGAGTTGAATAAAGTCAAAGAGTATTGTTTTGAAGAACTAATACTCAGAAAAATTAATCAATAATCTGAGAAGCCTTAAAGTTCTTGCATAATACATAGATTTAGTTGAATTGTGCTTATATATTAAGCTAGGATTGGCAAAAGGTAAGCGGTTGGGTGCAGTTGGGATTGATATCCGCCACGGGTGCTGATTTTGTAGCCTTACCCCTTTTAGGACATCGCTAAATTCATAAAATTATCATTAATGACCTCCTCCCAAAATTAGGTACCGGTCATAACTAGAGAATCCGGGCTATTTTGATTCATTTCGATGTACTCGTTGGGGGACATGTCCCCCAACGAGCTGTGCGGTCTATAGCTGTTATAGTCCTCTCTCCAAATATCGAACTTTTCCTGTGCATCTTCCAAGGAAAAGAACCAATTGGCGTTCAGGCATTCGTCCCTGAACGAACCGTTAAAGCTCTCTATAAACGGATTATCGGTAGGTTTTCCAGGCCTTGAGAAGTCCAGTTCCACCCCGTTCTCATAGGCCCATTTGTCCAATACCTTACTGATGAACTCGCTCCCATTGTCCACTTTTATACGTTTTGGGAGTACTTTGTTCCCAATAGTAATGATTTCCATAACCTGTACGACATCGCTTCCCTTGAGGGACTTTCCGGCATGTATGGCCAAGCACTTGCGACTAAAGTTATCCACTATAGTCAATGCCCTGAACCGATTGCCGTTGTAGAGCTGGTCGCAGACAAAATCCATGCTCCAACATTCATTTAAACTAGAGGCGTTGCCCTCACTGGGTTGTCTATGTGCGACGGAACGGTTTCGTTTGGGACGCTTGCTCCTCAGGTTCAGGCCTTCCTCGCAATAGAACCGGTACATACGCTTGTGGTTGTCCATGAAGCCTTCCCTTCTCAAAAGGATATTGATGCGCCAAAACCCATACCTGATCCTTACAGAGGCTATCTCGTTCATCCGCATGCGCAAAAGCTCATCGCTACGTCCCTTGGCCCTGTAATAGAACACGCTCTTGTGCAGCAAGATAAGCTTGTAGCAACGCTGGATGGAGATGTTGTACTCCATCCTTATATTTTCGACCATCCCGCGCTTTCGGGACGGCCTCAGAACTTTTTTTTCAAAACGTCCTGCAGGATCTGTTTGTCCAGGCTCAGGTCGGCGACCAGTTTCTTCAACTGTGCGTTCTCCTCCTCCAGATTCTTCAGTCTCCGGAGTTCGGAAACACCCAGCCCACCATATTTCTTCTTCCAGTTGTAGAACGTGGCCTCAGATACCCCCATCTTGCGGCACACCTCTTGGATACGGGTCCCCGTCTCCACTTGTTTGATCGCAAATACGATCTGCGATTCTGTGTACTTCGATCGTCTCATAAGCAAATACTTGTTTAAAGTTAAACATTTATTCGCCCGGATTACTCTAATTCTGAACTGTCCGTTTTAACGGGAGGAGGTCATTTAACGGGAGGAGGTCAGCTACAAAAGGTGTGGACATAAAAATCAAATATTTAGACGAATAGTTTTATGCAAGAGCTTATTTTAGGAATACTTAAGGAAATAGAACTAGATAAGGAGTACGCAAAGCTATGTGAGCGTTACTGTGACTTTGATAATAGTGCCAATCTCAATAATAAAGAAGTGAACCCTATCATTAAATCCTTTGATCCTAGCTTTAAATACATCGCAAGAGATAGGACGTTCTTGAAAGAAACCACTTTTGAAGAATATACCGTACGATTTTTTATAGGCTTCAAAAGTGGAATTACTGGCTTTGGATATTTAGTTTGGAAAGAAGGGGATAATAAGAACTTTTACAAAGGTGATTTAAAGACTTTATCAAAAGAGGTTGATGCAGAGTTTGAAGATAGAGTAAAGTATAACCGTCCAATAGCCACTTCTTTAGAAGACTTCAAAGAGATATTATCGAAATATTTTGAGCTGTTTGAGTCATTTAAGCAGCGTTTTCAAGAAGCGTTAAAAAGCTGATTTAGAGAGTCTCACAAATGTGGGGCTTTTGTTTTATAGAATGCCCTGTAGCTTCATACAGTATATTATAGAATCAAGGAGCATCAATTTTCCCTTTAAAGCAATTTATTTATCTCGGCGGCAGGACATTTGGTGTTGGATGCCGCGGGCATGGTGCCCGTGGCCGGAGAGGTCTTTGATGTGGCCAACGGCATATGGTACACCATTGAGGGGGACGGCACCAGTGCAGCCATCTCTTTTGCCTCCACCGTACCCTTGGTATATGAGTAAGCTACCACTAGATAGAGCTGCTAGTTTTTCTAAAACTTCATTAAAGTTATCTTCTCAATTCCTAAAGTGTAGGTATCCTAAAAACCTTCTAATATCCGACAGGCTACAAATAAGCTGCCAAAAATCTCTTTGGAACAGGTAAGTATACTTCATCTCCTTTTTGCTGGACAAATCAGGTTTTAAAATCTGTTTTTAGCAAGGTAAAAGGAGAATTTCAAAAAACGTACTTTTTTGCATCCGTCAGATCAGAAGGGGCATCCGTCAGATCAGAAAGGGCATTCGTGAATTGACCACCTTTTTTTATTTCAGTTTTGCGTTACTTACCACCCCGGCCAGTTTTTTTGGAACAAGGCAACAAGAAACTATATGAAGACCAACCTACTTTTTTTGCCCTTGGCACTATGGTGTACCCTCTTATGGGGCACTGCGAAGCCCATCGATTCACTTATTAAAAAAGAGGGCACAAGCATTGCAGTAATCGACTCCACCAAATCCACCAAAACTGATATTTCCTTAGTTCTGGAACAGTGGCAAAACCAAAGGCTCCAAAAGGAACAGCATGGAACCAAGGTCCGAAAATTTCCACAATTGGATGTTCCAAACTTCGATCTATCAAACGGAATCGGCCAAAATGTAGCCGAGTTTTCCCCAGAATATGTTGCACAGCAGTTCCAAGTAGATGAGGAAACCCAAAAAGTGCTCGAAAAAGCCCAAAGGGTATTTCAAATCATAGAAGAAGAGCAACGGTTCATACAAATTATGACAGGCCAGCAAGCCGTAGAGCTGCCCGTCGGCATTAGGCAAAATATTGCTGGTAGTGCTGAGCAGGGGTCCAATTCCTTTATCACCCTCGGTATATTTCGGATGGAGTACCATGCCACCTATACCGAGGTCGATTTATTTGCCAAGGTAGAGCTGGGCGAGTTGAATACCGAGCTTATGTTCAGCGCCACCAATGTTCGTATTTCCAAAAGCGGCGGTATTTACGAAGAAGCCCAATTAAATTTATTGACGGATGTACCCGTAGGTAGGGGAGGCGGGCAATGGTTGCTCACATTTTTGGGAGGGTTGGACCCTAGCGGTCAAGCCGATGGACAAACTTATCTGACCATTGATTGCGAAGGGAAAGTAAAGGAAATAGCAATCTCGGCAGATGTTAGGATAGCGAAAACGGTGGCTGTTCCGCTCACAGAAGACGGGAACGTAAAATATCCATCACGAACCACGCCCCAGAGTCAAGAAAGTGTAGTTGGCAATGATAGTTACGTAGGTGCGGGTTTTTCCCTTACTACTTCCAATATCAATGATCTGCTCATCCAAATCGACCTACCTCCATTTGAATTAAAAGCATTGCCCAATTGGGGCTTTAAAATGCAGAATACGGTATTGGACCTTAGCGATACGGCCAATGCGGCCAATATGGATTTTCCTGAGCTGTACACGGCGCAAAATTTATTGGTTCCCGGCAACGAAAACTTATGGAGGGGCTTTTTTGCCGAAGCAGTGCAGATTTACTTGCCTCCCGAGTTTTCCAAAAGGAGTTCCGAAGACAGGATAGTTATTGGTGCTCATAATCTATTGTTGGACAATTTTGGGGTATCGGGAGATTTTTTCGCAACCCAGATAATTGGTCTGGACGAAGGTGAGGCCAATAAATGGCAATTTTCCCTTGATTCATTGGGAGTGGATCTACAGGTGAACCGTTTTATGAG
>JASBTS010000070.1 GCA_030148305.1 Allomuricauda sp.
TCTAACGCCATAGGAACGTTTTTGGTTTAACTATGGACTTAAAATTAACCCTTTGCCTACCTCAATAAGTCCAAAATATGGGTATGTTATCAACAAATTAGTTAACAGCGCCGGGTTTGTAGCTGTTTAAAATGGCTAGTATTTTGTCGCAACCCTCCTCAATTTCTTTCATGGAAATGGTCAATGGAGGTGAAATTCGCACCGCTTTTGACTCAAACAACAACCAGAACAGGATCAAACCATTTTTAGCTGCTTCAAGTACCAAATAATCGGTTACTTCCTTGCTTTCCATAATTGGGGCGAGCATTAATCCCTTGCCTCTAATCTCCTTAATCAAAGGATGTACCAAAAGCTTTCGGAAGCGTTTTTCTTTCTCCAGTGTCTGTTGAATGAGCTCTGTTTCCGTTAACTCACGTAAAGTTGCCAAACTGGCAGCAGCAATGACAGGATTACCGCCAAAAGTGGTGATATGCCCCAACTTGGGGTGGTCTTGCAGGTCCGCCATCATTTCCTTGCTGGCTACAAAGGCACCTACGGGTAACCCAGAGGCCATGCCTTTACCGATGACCAAAATATCGGGTACGCAATTAAAGTGTTCAAACGCAAAAAGTTTCCCCGTTCTTCCAAAGCCTGGTTGTATCTCATCCAAGATAAGCAGGGCTCCAACTTCGTCACAACGTTTCCGTACCTTTTCCAAATAGTCATTTTGGGGAAGGATGAATCCTGCACCCCCTTGGATCGTTTCCAAAACTACGCCTGCGGTCTTTTCGGTGATTTTTTCAAGGTCTTGTTCAGAGTTGAAGTTGATGAAACGCACATCGGGCATTAACGGCCTGAAAGCACTCTTGCGTTCTTCAACCCCCAATAAACTTAAACTTCCGGTGGTGTTGCCATGATAGGCCCGATCGGCGGCAATGATCTGCGAGCGTCCTGTATGTCTCCTGGCCAATTTTAGGGCTCCCTCCATGGCTTCCGTGCCCGAATTGACCAAATAGGTGGTCTCCAGTTTTTCGGGAAGGTGTGAAGCCAATAATTTGGCAAACTCCACAGCGGGTTGTTGCACATATTCCCCATAGACCATAACATGCATGTATTGGTCCACTTGGGTTTTTATGGCTTCCACCACCCGAGGGTGGCAATGGCCCAACCCACAGGCGGATACTCCGGCCACAAAATCTAAATGAGGATTGCCATTTTGGTCATAGATATAACTTCCCTTGGCTCGGGAAACCTCTAATCCCAAGGGGTGCGGTGAAGTCTGTGCCTGGTATGTGAAAAAATCTTCCTTTTGCATTTATGGGTCCTATGCTTTTTTCTTGACCACTGGTTGCTTGGGTCTTACGGCCTTTGTGTTTGCTTTGGCATTCACGGGGTCGTTCTCATTGCTTTGGCGTTCTTCCTCTTCTGCATCAATATCGATGGGATTGTCTATGCCCCGGATCTTTACCAATTGGATGTTGTTGTCGTCCTCGTCAAAAATTTCGTCCTTGGACATGATTCGCTCGTCGCCTCGCCACACAAAGCCTTTTAGTTTTCTGCTCTCCACAGGCAGGTCCGTTTCCGGAAAAATATCCCCATCCGGGTTTACGAAAAAGGTAATATCCTCGATATCGTTATCCGCCATCAACAATCTGATCTTACTACAAATGGTCTTGTCTATTCCGATCAATTCCTGGTCATCATTGTATACGTAATAGATGACTTCGGTATTGCGGACCAAGTCAATGATCTTCAATTCATTTTCGATGAATTTACCGAACAGGTCCTTTCCCTTGGCCTGATTGTATCCCGTTCCGCTAATAGTGTCCAGGGAAATGATGAAGGCATTCTCGATGACCTTCAGCGAGTCCAGTTTTTCGGTCTCCATGTCCGAGATCAGGTGGATGCTATCCCCTGTGATCTGGTTGTCCACGTTCCAAAGAATCGGGTTCTTGATCAATTGGGTAATGCCTGTGGACTCATCAAAATGGATGGAATCACATTTTCCGCTTAGATCGGTCTTGTAGAATTTGGCATTCCTGAAGGCCCTCAGTATCCTGTGTTCCTCCTTACCGGTGACCATAAGGGTGTCCCCATGCATGTATAGGGAATCTTTTTGCACCAAGCTTATGGAAACGGCCCTTTTGGTGGCAAAAACGGAATCCTTGGCCTTATGTACCTCGGCGTAATGAGCCTTGATCACTCCATTGTTGATGGTATCCGTGATCTTGATGTTGTTTGTGGCGGAGGCAAACTCCGTGACCTTGTCAAAATAGAGGCTGTCCCCTTGTATGATCTTGTTGTCGTAATCAATCCGGGTGTTTTTAATGCCATAGCCTTGCTCGATCTTGGTGTCGTAAAAGCCACGCTCGCAATAAATCTTGTAGTCTTTTCCCGTGATGGTCGATGGACCGTACATGTACGCATTTTTGGAGGTGGTATAGTAATCCAATTGCTCCGAATCAATAGTATAATCTGGATTGTCTATATGTACGTTCCTTTGGAACTGGTATTTTTTTGGTGTCATGAAATAGGTGCCCACCTTACTGGTCAGGACGTTGGCGGAATCCACCACTTTCCCTCCTGAATTGTAATAAGCTTTTTGGTTTTCACGGTCAAAATAAAGGGTGTCCGTGGTCAAGGTCATTTGGCCGTTGGTCAGATCTACTTTTTCCCAGGCCTTTGCCAGTTTGGTGTTGCCGTCATAATCCATTTTGCCACTGTTCATTTCTATGGAATCACCCTGTTGCATTCGGATGTTCCCAATAGCTTTTAGTTTGTTCTCTTCCGTATAGAAAATGGCGATATCGCACCAAAGATCGGCGCCTTGGTGTTCAAACTGAACCTGACGGTCATCATCACGGCTAAATATGGATGCACCAGGAAATTGGGCCTCATCCTTGGTAAAGTTGGCCCCGTAGACAATATTGATCTGTCTACCTTCGGTTTTTGGTTCTTTTTGCTGGGCCATGGCACCTACAGCAATAAGGACCAGTATCAAAAAAGAAATTCTTTTCAAATCCATGAAATTTTGCCCAAAAGTAGGGTTTTGGGCAAAGTGGCACCTATCCTTTAGAAAGGTTTGTGAATTGTGGGAAAGCCGATCTTTTTGAAGTTATTGGTTCAGATAGGCCGAATACATCCAAATCAATTTTTCTTGCTCCCTGATGTAATCGCTCATCAAGGCATTGGTACCTTCATCACTGGAATCACCGGACATTTCCAGAAGCTCGCGTTCCAAAGGAAGCAGTACCTCATAGCCTTCCAGTATTTTTTGGATGGCCTCCTTGCCGTTCGATACATTTTTGGCGGCTTTTATCTTTGAAAGTGCTGAATAGTCAGCATAGGTGTGCAAGGGTGTGGACCCCAAGGTCAAAATACGTTCTGCGATCTCGTCAATTTTGATCAAAGAATCATTGTAGAGCTCCTCAAATTTTAAATGGAGCTCGAAAAACTTTTCACCTTTGATGTTCCAATGGAACCCACGGGCATTCATGTAGAAAATTTGGTAATTGGCCAAGAGTGCGTTCAATTTTTCAGAAAGCGCTTGTGATGCCTTTTTATCCAGACCTATTTGATTGAGATTATTTGCCATGGTGCTGTTGTTTAATATGATGGAATTGAAGTTTCGTCCAAAGTTACGGGTACATTTACTCCTTTACAGTGACCTAGGTCACTTAATGGGTTTAGGAGCCTGTCCTTTTCATCAAACTGATAGCAAAACCGCCACCTTCAGCCAAGTGTACAGATAGATCGGACCCTTTATTCACTTCAATTTTTTCTATGGAAATGGCCGTAGGGTTGTCTTTGTAATTTGCATCCGGGGCATCTTTATAGATGGTCGCTTCATATTCGACCCCTTCATCCAAGAAATCAAAATTGATGTTGAGGTCCCGTGCATTTTCATCGGAAATGCCGCCCACGAACCAGTTGCCGGTCTCACGTTCTTTTCTTGCAATGGTCACAAAATCGCCCACCTCGCCGTTGAGCACTACGGTTTGGTCCCAATCCACACCCACATCCCGAATAAACTGGAAAGCAGGTTGGTCTTCATAATTTTCAGGGAGGTCGCATGCCATTTGAATGGGGCTGTAAATGACCACATACAGGGCCAATTGCTGCGCCAAGGTGGTGTTGATTTGGTTGTTGGGTTTGGTAGGCAGGGCAATGTCAAAGACGCCAGGGGTAAAGTCAATGGGACCGGCCAGCATTCTTGTAAAAGCTACGATAGGTAAGTGTTCTGGGGGATTACCACCATCTGAAGCCCAGGCATTGAATTCTTGTCCGCGAAGTCCTTCCCGTGCAATCACGTTGGGGTAGGTACGGCGAAGCCCTGTCGCCTTGATCGGTTCATGGGCATTTACGGCCACTTGGTATTTGGCACCCGTTTCCACTACTTTTCGGTAATGGTCCACCATCCATTGCCCGTGGTGGTATTCCCCTTTGGGAATGATCTTGCCCACATAGCCCGTTTTCACGGAATGGATGCCCAATTTATGCATCAGTTGATAGGCGGTGTCCAATTGTTGTTCATAGGTACGAGGGGCTGCGGAGGTTTCATGGTGCATGATGAGTTCCACTCCTTTTTCTTTTCCATAGCGCGTCACCTCTACCAAATCATAATCGGGGTAGGGAGTAATAAAATCAAAGACCCCTTCCCGATCTTCAAAACCGATCCAATGTTCCCATCCGGTGTTCCAACCTTCTACCAAAACACCGGTGATGTTGTTTTTGGCCGCAAAGTCAATATAGTGCTTGGTGTTCTCCGTAGTGGCCCCATGTTTTCCATGTGGTTTGGCATCAGTTGTGAAGGAATTCATGTCTTGCGAGGCGGCATAATCCCATGTGGATTTTCCAATGTGCATTTCCCACCAAATGCCCACATATTTTTTGGGTTTGAACCAACTCACATCCCCAATCTTGTTGGGTTCGTTTAAATTGACGATGAGTTTGGAATCGATAAGTTCCGTAGCCTTGTCCGCAATCTGGATGGTCCGCCAAGGTGTTTTAAAGGGCAGGGCCCGTTTTACCTTGTATCCCAATCGGTCAGAACCCACCAATTCACTGGTCAGTTTCAGGGTTTCGTTGTCCACTTTTAGGGTCATGCCGGCATAATCGGTAAGGTTGGCCTCATGAAAACTAAGGTGCAATCCTGAATCCGAACGCATGGTCACAGGAGTATTCACTGCGTTTTCAGGAATATTGCTCTGGGCCAGATCGGCATTGTTTCTTTTGGCAATGGCATCGATTTCCGAAACTTTGGAAGTGTTGTACAGATGTTCATAAATATCCCAATCCCCGGGTATCCAAAATGTGGTGTAATCCTCGGTGAGTTGGAACTCGGTATTTTCATCCATAATGATGATGCTATCAATGCCCTGCTGGGGCAAAAACTCATATCGAAAACCGATACCGTCGTCATAGGCCCTAAAATAGATATTGAATTTTCGATTGGGTGCCTGCGTCTCTTCCAGCTCTACCTTCAGTTCGTTGTAATGGTTCACCACATCCTTTTGTTCGCCCCAGGGCATTTCCCAGGTTTCGTTCACGGTGTTAGGGGTGCTTCCAATGATTTTGAGGTGATTTTTTAGGGAAGCTTGGTCTTTAAAATCAAAACCCATGGAGGAAGTATCGATGACAATCTTATCGCCATGGTTCACCCAATATTTAGGTGTTCCATCCGGGGCAAGTTGAAATTGGATGGAATTCTCCCCACTGGGCGATGATACGTTTAAGGCAGTTTGTTTTTCGGTACAGGAAATGAATGTCCCAACCAGAAAAAGAAGGGTCAACAGTTTGTTCATTGTTAGTAGCTTTTGGATAATTACTTATGTATGGAACGGCCAGAAACAAGCCGATTACCTTTGCATGAATTACCCATAAAGTTACTGAAAAATGCGCTAAAAACGAAGGTTACCTATGGATGGTTTGGGTCCTGTCGGGACCTACGGACACAATCTTGATCGGCACCTGAAGCTGCTCTTCCAAAAACGCAATGTAATCGTTCAACGTAGCAGGAAGGTCAGCTGAAGAAGACATTTTGGTAAGGTCCTGTGCCCATCCTTTCATTTCAGTGTAGACAGGTGTAACGTATTCACTTTCAATGCTGTATGGTAAATGTTGTATTTTTTTGCCTTTGTAGTCATAGGCAGTACAAACCTTAATGGTCTTGAATCCACTCAATACGTCAGCTTTCATCATCATCAACTCTGTAACACCATTGATTTGAACGGCATATTTGAGGGCAACAAGGTCTAACCAGCCACAACGCCTAGGTCTTCCGGTTGTTGCACCAAATTCGTTTCCAACGCGACCCATAGTAGCGCCATCCTCGTCAAATAGCTCGGTAGGGAAGGGACCACTGCCAACACGGGTGGTATATGCCTTGAAAATCCCAATAACACGGTCAATACTGTTTGGAGCCACACCTAAACCGGTACAAGCACCAGCTGCCGTAGTGTTGGATGAGGTTACATAGGGATACGTCCCAAAATCGATATCCAACAAGGAACCTTGTGCTCCTTCGGCAAGAATTTTTTTGCCTTCGGCCTGGGCCTTGAAGATGTATTCCTCACTATCGATAAAGGTCAGTTTTTTCAAAGCTTCCACACCTACGCAGAATTCTGCTTCCAATTCGGCAAGATTATATTCAATTTCGGCATTATAGAAGTCGATTATGGCTTCGTGCTTATCTGCCAAGGCTCGGTATTTGGTCTTCCAATCGTCAAATTCAAGATCCCCAACACGCATTCCGTTACGGCCAGTTTTGTCCATATACGTCGGACCGATACCTTTTAACGTGGAACCGATCTTGGCCTTCCCCTTGGAAGCTTCGGAAGCGGCATCCAATAATCGGTGGGTTGGTAAGATCAAATGGGCCTTTCTGGAAATAAGGAGTTTGGATACAAAATCGATATTGAACTTACCGAGGTTGTCCAATTCCCTTTTAAAGATGACGGGATCGATTACCACGCCGTTCCCAACAATATTGATGGCATTTTTGTGGAAAATTCCAGATGGAATGGTATGCAGTACATGTTTTATACCATCAAATTCCAAGGTGTGACCTGCATTTGGACCTCCTTGAAACCTGGCGATGATATCGTATTCCTTGGTCAGTACATCAACAATTTTTCCTTTTCCTTCGTCTCCCCATTGGAGTCCAAGCAATAAATCTACCATGAAATGTTTGGGTTATTCGGTTAGGTTTTCTTCTTTTTTGTTTCGGGTTCCGTAGAAATATAAGGAGTGGTTGTTGATCTTGATATCAAAAACCTCCTCGATCGTTTTTTTGATGGA
>JASBTS010000102.1 GCA_030148305.1 Allomuricauda sp.
ACAAATACCGAAGACCTACAACTGAACAAGGAGCATCCAAATAAGTAGCCTAGTAATTATCAGGTTATCTGAAAAAATTAGATTTTTCACTTGCTCCTTCGACTCCGCTCAGGATACTAGCTCAAAATGACATTCGACCAATTTGTAAAATTCGTGTCGCAATTGAAAAATAGGTTGACTATTCGTAGATTAAATACTTTGCCCTAATTTTTTTGAAATTTTCCAGGTCATCTTGCCACGTAACCTTGATTTCTTCCTCGGATAACCTAGCTTCAATTTGTTGTTGCAAAACAGGTGTTCCTGCATGCTTGGTAAATCCGCTGGTCAAAAAGAATTTAGACTTGTCCTTGGTATTTTTATAGGCATCGATGACCCATTGTAAGGTCATTTCGTTCATTCTTGGACTTTGGGAAAGATCTTTTCCATAGCAGGTTTTGCCTTCCTCTTTGGGTGTTTTAGACCCGAAATTAGGCTCAGGCACATAACTAAAATCATATTGGGTACTATCCATAAAGGAAGCCCCGTATCGCTGGAATTGAAAATCAGTACCCCGACCCGCATTAACATTGGTGCCTTCAAAAAGTCCCAAACTTGGGTACAAGGTGATCGAAACATCATTGGGCAGGTTGGGTGAGGGTCGAATGGGTAAATGATACTCGGAAGCATGGGTATAGTTTTCAAGTGGAATAACTGTTAAATTTGCTTTGTTACCGTTTTCCAGCCAACCTTCACCATTCAGCATTTGGGCATATTCACCCATGGTCATTCCGTACACCAATGGAATCGGTTGCAGGCCCAAATAACTGGCATGTTCCTTCATCATGGTAGGTCCGTCCACGTAATGCCCGTTCGGATTGGGTCGATCAAAAACAATGATGGGTGTTCCATGTTCCGCGCAGGCTTCCATCACCAATTGGAGTGTAGCGATAAAAGTGTAAAAGCGGACCCCAACATCTTGAATATCAAATACTACCACGTCCAATTCGTCCAATTGCTCATGGGGTGGCTTTCTATTTTTTCCATATAGGGAAATGATGGGCACCCCAGTTTTGGCATCCACACCATTCTTTACATGTTCCCCTGCATCGGCAGTGCCACGAAATCCGTGTTCCGGGGCAAAGACTTTTTTAACATCAACCCCAAGGGAAACCAAGGAATCCACCAGATGAGAGTACCCCTTATCGTTAAAGATGACACTGGTTGGATTGGCAACAATTCCCACCTTCTTTCCTTGAAGCATTGGTAGGTAGATTTCCGTACGGTTTGCAGCTACTTTTATTTCGGGAAGCGGTGATATAATTTCTTCGGCTGTTGTGTTGATTTCCTGTTTTTGCTGACCTCTACAGGAAGAAAGCGCCAAAAACAATAAGAAAACAGTACTTTTGAGATTAGATAAAATGGGCATTCGTTGAATTTAGAGTTGTTTATTGCCAAACGCCTGATTACAGGGAAGGAACATAAAATTAGTATTTCCGCCCCTATAATAAAAATCGCCATAGCTGCAATTGCGATCGGTGTGGTCATGATGCTCATTGCCATTGCCACAGGTGTTGGGTTGAAAAACAAAATTCGCGAAAAAGTCTCGGCTTTCAATGGCCATATCCAGATTTCCAATTACGACAACAACACTTCCGAAGTTTCGGTTTTGCCTGTTTCCATACATCAAGATTTTTATCCCGAGTTCAAAAATGTAACCGGGGTCCGTCATGTTCAAGCGGTGGCCACCAAAGGTGGGATTATCAGAACGGAAGATACTTTTGAAGGAATGTTGGCCAAAGGTGTTGGCCAAGATTATGACTGGAGTGCCTTCAAGGAATATTTGGTGGAGGGGAGATTGCCCGATTATTCTGGAAAGCTCAATGATGAGGTGTTGATTTCAAGAATGATGGCAAATCGATTGCAATTGGGAGTGGGCGATAGCTTTTTTTCCTTCTTTTTAAAAGATGGTGATGTGTCCCAAATTCCTAACAACCGAAAGTTTTTGATCGTTGGTATTTACGATAGCGGTTTCGAAGATTTCGATTCCACTTATGTGTTTGTGGACATCCGCCATATTCAGCGCATGAACAAGTGGGAAGATGATCAAATTGGAAATTTTGAGGTGTTTCTGGATGATTTTGATCAATTGGAAGAAAAAAGCAATGAAATTTATGGTGCAACTGTTTCAAGTCTAGATACCCAGAATATCAAGACCAAATATTTTCGCATTTTTGAATGGATTGGCCTTTTTGATTTCAATATTGCCTTGATCATTGGAATCATGGTTATTGTAGGAGGGATTAACATGATCACGGCACTATTGGTTCTGATTTTGGAACGCACTCAAATGATAGGTATTTTAAAAGCTTTGGGTTCTGCCAACTGGAGTATTCGCAAAGTCTTTTTGTACAATGCCGCCTATTTAATTGCCATTGGACTTTTTTGGGGTAATTTGATTGGATTGGGGGTCATTTTCCTTCAGGATAAATACCGCATGTTCAAGTTCCCAAATCCTGAGGAATATTACATTGAATATATTCCTGTTCATATGGATTTCCCAACCATTGTATTACTCAACATTGGCGTGATGATATTGTGCTTACTGATGCTTTTGGTGCCATCGTATATCATCACCAAAATAACCCCGGTGAAGGCCATTCAGTTTGAGTAGACCTGATTTAGATGATGCATAAATTGTTGAATGAATAGTGAATGCAAAGGATGATCGAGCTTAAAAACAAAGATTGTAAGGTAGGCATGGATGCTGGCGAATTGGTCAGTTTTGTTTACGATGGCCATGAGTTCATTCACCAAAAAGGAAGTTCAGGTTGGGGAAGTAGCGATACGGAGATGTTTCCGATCATTGGTCCGGTGGACAAGGCCAATTTTAGGGTTCAAACTCCTAAAGGAGAAGCTATCCAGGACCAGCATGGTTTGTTGAGGCAAATCCCTTATGAATTGATTTTACAAACAGAATCTACCGGTGTTTTTGCAAAGGAATATACAGCGGGTACCAAAGTGAAAAATTCCAAATACCCTGTAAAATCTACCGAACCTTTCATGGACTGGCCCTACAGTTTCCGATTTGAAAAATCCTTTGGATTGAAGGAGAGAACTTTGGAAATTGTTTTTCGGATTTCAGGAGAAAAAGGCATGCCGTTTATGTTGGGATACCATCCTGCCTTCAAGCTTCATTCCAGTAATCCAACGATTATCTCCAATGATCAGAAAATCTCTTTGGATGAGGTTTTGGCCGTGGGCAGCAGAGCATTTCAAGTGCCCAATTGTAATTCCATTACATTACAGGATGAAAAACAAATAACCATTGAAACCAAAGGTTTCGGACATTTTATGTGCTGGACAGAGGTTAAGAATATGGTCTGTATTGAACCAATATCCTTTTATCCTTATGCAGTGGAGCAAAAAGATTTGGACAAAGGATTTCAATACCTAAAGGATTATGCGGAATTTAAGGTCGTGATAAAACCAAGCTTCTAGCCTAGCTGAATTTTTTCTGGAGTTCTTGCACCACTTTTTCGGTCTTAACATTGCGCTCCTGTCTTTTTAAGATGGTAGGCTGCGCTTGTCTCACATTGCAATTGGCAATGGAACAGCGCTCACAAGTTACCCCAACATCATACGTTTTGATGGATGGGTCATCCAAAAAGGCAACCTTCTTTTTGAGTTCGGCGTTGATGAGCAATCCCAAACTTACACTTCTATATTCATCCTTTTTAAAGGGGTCGACGGTGGCGCTGGAGAAAATCAAATAGGAAAGCCCATCACTGGGATAATGGGAAATCTGTACATCCATATGGTGCTCTTCCCCCGTTTTGGCAATTTCCTGCAACACCCGAATGGATACCCATCGCCTGCAATACTTTTCATTGGTTTCATTGCCGTGGGGTGAATGATGATGGGTCAAATGGAGTTCTTTGGTAATATCAAAACGGTTGGAGTCCTTTTTATGGCTCAACCGAAGAAAGAAAAGGTTCTCTAAATGGTAATCGTTCGGCAGAATATTGGTCAAACGTTGATAAAGCGATTCTGGGGAAGCATTGTAATAATTTTTCATTCCCGTTAAAAAGGTCTTGTCAAACTTGGGCTTGGACAAAAAAGAATCCACGTGTTTTTTGATCAAATCCCTAGGTATGACCAATGCTCCTGCAAAGTAAGAGGCATAAAAATTATTGAGTACTTGGTCAAAATTGTGGAACTTGATCCATGTGAACGTATAGAGACGTTCCTCGATATTCAAAAAATTATAACCGATTTCCTTGGCGTAGATGAAGGTACGTTGGGCTTCATCAATATGGTTGGCCACCAAAAGGGTTTTGGTTTTGGGAATGAACATGGAGCGCAAGTTGTCCAGTTCTTTGTACTTGGTCAATTCCTCGTTATTGATGGTATACCCATATTCTTCCACCAAAATTTCTTCCAGTTCCGATGAACTTACCGATTTGTTCAAGTCCACTTGGTATGCTTTGGCAAACTGAAGAGCGGCATCTTCCAAGTCTGGAAAAAAATTGTTACTGGCTTCTTGAAAGGAGCGGAGGGAAGCCAAATAAAAGTTTTCCTTCCCAAAATTATAATGCTTGGCGATTTCTATGATAGTGCTGATAAAGGCATTCACCTTGGTCGGGGCGTTGGCAACAATATCGATCAGATCACTTTCCTTGATCCCGAACAGTTCTAAGGGTAACTCTTTAAAAACCTTGGATTGAAGCAATTCACCAACGGGGGCCAAGTTTTTGTCTAATTTTAAGGAAACCAAGCTATCATAGGGCACTTCCAGCTTTTCGGCCAGTAGGGCGATCTTGTCCGTTTTAGGGTATTTCTTGCCTTTTTCAATCTCGTTCAGGTACGATTTTGAAAGTCCCGTAAGCTTGGAAAGACCGAACAAGGATAGCTTTCGCTTGGTCCTTACCTGCTTCAATTTTAGGCCAAAAATTAATTTGATGTATTCCTCTTCCATTTTTCTTGATCAAAGATAGGGTATTTTGCGAATCCTATAAAAATAGCGAATAAATATAAAAAAGCGAACGTTCGCTTGTTTTTCTCAAACGTTTGCGTTAATCTTGTTGAACAAAATGATACTGTTATGGAAGAAGCATTGATTACCAGTACACAATTGCAGTTTGCAAAGGAAGTGGAGCACTATTATCCTGAGCTGTTGACCGATGGTGCTTTGGAGTTTTTGATTGTATTGCACCAAAAGTTCAATAGGTCCAGATTGCAGTTGTTGGAAGAACGGGCAAAACGACAAGTGCAATTTGATTTAGGGGAATTTCCAAATTTTTTGCACGAAACCGAACACACAAGAACCGCCAATTGGAGAGTGAAACATATCCCGGATGATTTAAAGGACCGACGCGTGGAAATTACCGGACCCGTAGATCGCAAGATGGTCATCAACGCATTGAATTCTGGAGCCAAAACTTTTATGGCCGATTTCGAGGACAGTAATGCACCCACTTGGTACAATTGTATGCAAGGCCAACAAAATTTGATCGATGCCAATACGAGGTCCATTTCCTATTTTGACTCCAAAAAGGGAAAAAGTTATGAATTGAACGATGAGGTGGCCGTTCTTTTGGTTCGCCCTCGGGGACTGCATTTGAATGAAAGGCATATTCTCATCAATGGAGAAGTGACCTCGGGAAGCTTGGTGGATTTTGGACTGTACGTTTATCATAACTCGGGAATCCTAAGGAGAAGAGGCTCGGCACCTTATTTTTATCTGCCAAAATTGGAGCATTATCTGGAAGCCAGATGGTGGAATGATGTATTCACTTTTGCTGAAGAATATATAGGTATTCCAGTTGGTACGTACAAAGCCACGGTATTGATAGAGACCATCACGGCAAGCTTTCAGTTGGACGAGATCATCTACGAACTGAAAAATCACATCGTAGGGCTCAACTGTGGGCGATGGGACTATATTTTTTCATACATCAAGAAATTCAGGAATCATTCCGCCTACATTTTACCAGACCGTGACCAGGTGACCATGACCGTACCGTTTATGGATGCCTATTCCCGATTGGTCATCCAGCGATGTCACAAAAGAGGTATCCATGCGATGGGAGGCATGGCGGCCCAAATTCCTATCAACAATGATTCTTTGGCCAATGAGAAAGCATTGGAGAAAGTTCGATTGGACAAGGAACGCGAAGTAAAGAACGGGCACGATGGTACCTGGGTGGCACACCCTGGTTTGGTAAAGATTGCCATGGATATTTTTAACAAGTACATGCCCAAGGCCAATCAATTGGAGAAGTTGAGGGAGGATGATCATATTTCTGCCACGGATTTGATAGCCATTCCCGATGGTACAATCACCGAAAAGGGTATTAGGAAGAACATTTCAGTGGGCATCCTGTATTTGGAATCTTGGTTAAGGGGCAATGGTTGTGTGGCTATCAACAACCTGATGGAAGATGCGGCAACGGCCGAGATTTCAAGGACCCAAGTGTGGCAATGGCTTAAGTTCAATGCCCGGTTGGACGACGGCAGAAAGCTCACCAATGAACTGTATCAGTCCATTTTTGATGAGGAAGTGGTAAAGATCAGACACTTGGTAGGAGAGGGCAACCTGCACAATACCAAGTTTGAAGAGGCCATTGCCCTATTTGATAAATTGGTGAAAGCCAACGAGTTTGAGGAATTCTTGACGATTAAAGCTTATAACGAGATATAGGCGTATCGATCATATCAATAAAAAAATCCCAAGAATGCGCGAACATTACCTGGGATTCAAGTCAAATTTCGAATTATAAAATTATGGAAAAAAAGGAGAAAATTCAAGCTTTGGTTACGGATTGGACCGTGAACCCTAGGTGGAAAGGTGTTGAACGCCCTTATACGGCCGAGGAAGTCATCAAACTTCGCGGATCGTATGAAATTGACCATTCCATTGCGCGGATGGGGGCCGAAAAA
>JASBTS010000117.1 GCA_030148305.1 Allomuricauda sp.
TGATTCTTCATCCGTTTCTACAGCCAAGGAGCAGATCAATCTGTATCTGATCACAGGGTATGTTTGGGACTTGAACCCATTCTTGAAATTCAAACCGACCTTGTTGACCAAGGCGGTCCAGGGAGCGCCCTTGCAGGTAGATGTTTCGGCTAATTTCATGTTCAATGAAAAATTCATTGGTGGGTTGGCCTACAGATGGGACGCTGCTTTCAGTGGACTTATCGGATTCATGTTGTCTGACCAGTTTATGGTAGGTATGGCATACGATCGGGAAATCACCGAATTGGGAGCCGCCACTTTCAACGATGGATCATTTGAAATCATTCTTCGATACGATTTCATCAGAAATATCGGAAACCTAAAATCCCCACGTTTCTTTTAGGAAGATTTAAGAACCTGCTACTGTTTATGTCCTTCAAAGGTCATATTTTTGCATCATGGTAGAGGAACATGTGATATTGGTGAACGAGTCCGATGAACCCATTGGTCTTATGCCCAAGATGGAAGCACACGAGAAAGCCCTTTTACACAGGGCATTTTCCGTTTTTGTGATGAATGACAAAGGGGAAACCATGCTTCAACAAAGAGCAAAGAACAAATACCATTCGCCCTTATTATGGACCAACACCTGTTGCAGTCATCAAAGGGACGGTGAAAGCAATATTGATGCAGGTAAACGCAGGTTGATGGAAGAAATGGGCTTTTCCACAGAATTGAAGGAACTCTTTTCCTTCATCTACAAAGCACCTTTTGACAACGGACTTACAGAACACGAATTTGATCATGTGATGATAGGTACCTTCCTTGGTGAACCGAATATCAATCCTGATGAAGTTGCGGATTGGAAATGGATCCTTCCAGAGGATATCAAAAAGGATATAGAGGAAAATCCGGAACACTACACCGCATGGTTCAAGATTATTTTTGAACGTTTTTACGATCACCTCATGCAAAACATCCCTACAACATGAAAGTAAAGGTTAGTAGAAAAGCTATTTTCAATGCGGCACACAGGTTACATAGGCCCGATTGGGACGATGCCAAGAACCAAGAAGTTTTCGGTAAATGTAATAACCCACACTTTCACGGTCATAACTATGATCTTATCGTAAGTGTTACTGGTGAGATTGATCAAGAAACCGGATTTGTAATGGATCTTAAGGTGTTGAAGGAAATGATCCAAGAGCATGTCATAGAAGTTTTGGATCATAAGAATTTGAATACGGATGTACCCGAGTTCAAGGATTTGAACCCGACAGCGGAAAATATAGCAGTGGTCATCTGGAATAAGTTAAGACCACTCATCAACGCAGAGAATGAATTGGAGGTAGTACTGTATGAAACCCCACGAAATTTTGTAACCTATTCAGGATAATGGAATTATATCCCTTAAAATTTAAACCGATCTTAAAGGAACGCCTCTGGGGCGGAACCAAATTAAAAGATATACTTGGCAAATCCATTGAAAGTGATATTACCGGCGAAAGTTGGGAACTTTCTGGGGTTCCAGGTGATATTTCCGAAGTATCCAACGGTCCGCTGGCTGGAACATCTTTAAATAACCTTATCGCCAACCATGGTGAGAACCTATTGGGAAAAAGTGTAACCGATCGTTTTGGGGATGAGTTTCCGATTCTTATAAAGTTTATTGATGCCAAACAGGACCTTTCCATTCAATTGCATCCTAATGATGAACTGGCCAAACAAAGACACAATTCTTTTGGTAAGACCGAGATGTGGTATATTATGGATGCCGATCCCGGGGCCAAATTGATCGTAGGGTTCAATAAGGATGTGGAAAAAGAGGAATACGTGTATAGTTTGCAAGAAGGTTCCCTTTTGGATTTGATGAACTATGAGGAAGTGGAAGAAGGCGATACCTTTTTCATCAATACAGGAAAGATCCATGCCATTGGGGCCGGTGTGCTTTTGGCAGAGATCCAACAAACTTCCGATATTACCTACAGGGTCTTCGATTTTGACAGAAAAGATAAGAATGGCAACCTAAGGGAACTGCACACCAGTTTGTCCGTAGATGCCATCGATTATAAAAAGAAAGATGACTTCAAAGTAAGCTATTCCGCTCAAACCGATGTAGTGAACGAAATGGTGGATTGCCCGTATTTCAAGACCAATTTTATGGAACTCTCACAATCCATGAAACAGGATGTTGCCGATAGGGATTCCTTTACCATCTATATGTGCGTTGGAGGGAGCGCAACCATTTCAAATGATTGGGGTGGTGCCTCCATCAATAGGGGGGAAACCGTTTTGGTGCCTGCAATGAGCAGCAAGGTTGAAATAGAAACCAAAGGCGCCAAACTTTTAGAAGTGACCATTTAATTAGTACCTTTAATAAAAACACTGATATGGCAAGTATTCGCGATTTAAAGAAAGATATCAATTTTGTACTCGGAGATATTATCGAGGCCGTTTACATTTGGGAAGCAGGTGATGGTAATAAGGAATCCGAAGAAGGAACCGTGATTATTGACAAGGCCATCGACATTTTTGATGAGTTGATGGACAAGGTCAACAAAAAAGATGTGGAAGACCGCAAGGCCCACTTCAGGAGTATCCGCAACGAATTGGAAGAAAAGGCTACCGAACTGGTAGACCAATTGAACAGTTTGGCAGGCTAGTTCTGGTCCAAGAGCTCCTTCAACATTTTTCCATATTTGGATTCTGCCACTTTTGGGCTAAGTCCTTTATAAATGGAATCCAAATATTTTGGGTTGGCTTGGCTTGCCTCTGCCAACATCAGATATGGAGTGGCATAAGAATCGCCATTGTTCAATCCAAAATTAAGGGCGTACCTATATTTTCTTATGGTATTTTGATCAATTTGGTTTTGAAGTGAATCCAAAGCCAAGGAATCATTTTGAAACTGGGGCAAGGTGGCCTGTTGTACCAACATCAACTCCTTAATGTTGAATTTGGAAGCCATATCGTAGAATTCCTCCATTTTTTCCTGTGACTTGGAACCTGTGATTTCCGCTTTAGTATCAAAAGTGTTCCAAGCGGTTTTAACGGTGATCAATCCAGGCTCACCAAAAATGGTAATGCGGTCGTTGATGTCGTTATTATCCTTTTTGTTCAGATATAGGTAATAGATGTCCGGGTTTTCCACTTCTTCGGTAAATGTAAAGCTTCCATCCCCATTGATTTCCAAAGAATCCAATACCACTAAGGAAGAATCCTTGGCCTGTTGAAGGTAAAGAGTTCCCTTTTTAAGGCCTTTAATATTTCCAGTGAGGGTCATGGTGTTCTCTGTGTTCTTTTCGCAAGAAACAACAATCAATCCCCAAAGCATTACGAACAATATCCGTTTCATCATTAAATTTTAGCTCGGCAAATATCAATAAACTTCTGAACTTTTTAAACTTTGGAGGCCACTTCCATCAACAAAGCGCATAAATAGGCGCCTGCGGTGCCCACTACATAGCCAAAAACGACCAAAAGTATGCCTACAGAGGTAAGGGAAGGATGAAATTCCGCTGCAACGACCGGAGCAGACGCCGCTCCGCCCACATTGGCCTGGCTTCCCACGGCAAGGAAAAAATAGGGAGCTTTGATCAACTTGGCGACCAGAATCATCAATAGGGCATGTATGCTGATCCAAATGAATCCGATGGCGATGAGCCCTGGATTTTCCATGACCTTGCCCAAATCCATTTTCATACCGATAGTGGCCACCAAAATATAGATGAACAATCCACCTAGTTTACTGGCTCCGGCACCCTCGTAATTTTTGGCTTTGGTAAAAGACAATCCGATGCCAATCATTGTGGCAAAAAGCACTACCCATAAAAATTCAGACCCGAGCGAAGAAAGAATTTTATCCTTATCCCGGATCACCTCATAATTATCCTGAAGAAATACTACAAAGTGATGTCCTAAAAAATGGGAGATGCCCACCCCTGCAAAAGCGTAAAACAGGATCATGATAAAATCTTGCAAGGTGGTCACCCGGGCAATTTTTGCGGTATAGGTAGATACTTTCTGTTTGAGTTCTTCAATGGACGAAGTATCTGCCTTTAACCACTTATCAATTTTTTGGCTTTTGCCCACTCCAAAAAGGATAACGGCCAACCAAAGATTCGCTACCACAATATCAATAAGGACCATGCCCCCATAATTATCTTGGTTGAATTTGAAGACCTCCAGCATAGCTGTTTGGTTGGCACCGCCACCAATCCAGCTTCCGGCTATAGTGGCCAAGCCGCGCCAAACTGCATCAAAGCCTACGCCTCCAACAGTTTCTGGAGAAA
>JASBTS010000118.1 GCA_030148305.1 Allomuricauda sp.
GCAGGTAAAACCACTTTATTGCAGATATTGGGAACCTTGGATACCCCTTCCAACAAAGGCGAAAGTGCCTTGTTCATCAACGATACGGACATTAACCAATTGAATGATAAAAGCTTGGCCCGATTCCGGAACGAACATATTGGGTTCATCTTTCAGTTCCATCAATTGTTACCAGAATTCACGGCTTTGGAAAATGTCTGTATCCCTGCATTTATTAAGGGTACGGCCAAATCCGAAGCCGAAAAAAGGGCGAAGGAACTCTTGGACTTTTTAGGACTTGCTGATAGGTATGACCATAAGCCCAATGCGCTTTCCGGTGGGGAACAGCAACGGGTTGCCGTGGCAAGATCCCTCATGAACAGTCCAGCCGTGGTTTTTGCGGACGAACCTAGTGGAAACCTCGATTCCGAAAGTGCGGACAACCTGCATAAACTGTTTTTCAAGCTCAGGGATGAATTCGGCCAGACCTTTGTACTGGTGACCCACAACCTGGAACTGGCCAACATGGCGGACCGTAAATTGACCATGGTAGATGGTTTGATCGTAGCCAAGAATTAAGATGACCAAAGCAGAGTTAAAGGAATTTTTAGACGCCAAAGTACTGGAATACAACCATCCCCGATTTTTAGAGGATGACCCCCTGCAGATTCCTCATCGCTTTACCAAAAAAGAGGATATTGAGATCAGTGCCTTTTTGGCCTCCACCATTGCTTGGGGAAACCGGAAAAGCATCATCAACAATGCCTCTAAATTGATGGATCTCATGGATCATGCCCCCCATGATTTTGTGATGGGCCATCAACCTGTAGATCTGGATAAATTTTCGCACTTTGTGCACCGTACTTTTAATGGAATAGATTTAGGTTACTTTGTAACCAGCATTAAAAATTTATATGTCAACCATGGCGGTTTGGAGGGTGTATTTACTACCTACCAGGAACATGAGACGATGCAACCTGCCATTTCTAAATTCAAGGAAATTTTCTTTGAACTGCCCCATGAAACCCGCACCACCAAACATGTGTCCGACCCAATGAAAGGCTCAGCAGCCAAACGCATCAATATGTTTTTAAGGTGGATGGTACGTGACAATTCCACTGGTGTTGATTTTGGCTTATGGAAAGATATTTCTCCCAGTAAACTTTCTTGTCCGTTGGATGTGCACACGGGAAATGTGGGCAGAAAGTTAAAACTATTGAAACGCAAACAGAGTGACGCCAAGTCCTTGGCCGAGCTGGACAAAAACCTTCGAAAGTTAGACCCCGTAGATCCCGTGAAATATGACTTTGCCCTTTTTGGGTTGGGGGTTTTTGAAAAGTTTTAATCCATTTCTTTAAAGCACCAGCAATAAAAATTTGATGAAATAATTTGCGCAACCGAAAAGTTGCATATATATTTGCAACCGAACGGTTTCATAAATCATATTGAAAAGATGAGAAGAGATGTTTTTCAAGCCATTGCCGATCCCACAAGAAGATCCATCATTGCGCTAATTGCCTTACAATCCATGACGCCCAATGCCATTGCGGAAAATTTCGATGCTTCACGTCAATCTATTTCAAAACATTTGCGCATTCTTACCGAATGTGAACTGGTACGCCAAGAACAGCAGGGCCGGGAAATATTCTATTCCCTCAAAATAGAGAAGATGAAAGAAATAGACGCATGGCTTGAGCAATACCGGAAAATTTGGGAAATCCGATTCAACCAACTCGAAAACGTATTGTCCACCATTAAAAAACAAACAAAATGAAAGACTATTTACTATTCAACTTCACCGTAGACAAAGCAATTCAAACTGTATTTATTGATAAGGAATTTGCGACAGAACTCCCCTTGGTTTGGGATGCCTTTACCAAGCAGGAAATCCTGGATCAATGGTGGGCTCCCCTACCTTGGAAATCGGTCACAAAACATATGGAGTTTAAGGTGGGTGGAAGACGTTTTTATGCCATGATAAGTCCTGAAGGCCAGGAACATTGGTCGCTACAGAAATATACTTCCATCAGCCCGAAGACCAATTTTAAAATGTTCAATGCGTTTGCTGACGCGGATGAAAACCCGCAATTACCGGGATCTAATTGGGATTTGAACTTTAGTGAGGAAAACGACGTTACCACGGTGAGCATTTCCATCCACAATGAATCACTCACCCGAATGGAACAGATGATTGAAATGGGCTTCAAGGAAGGATTTACCTCTACATTAAACTATTTGGCAAATATGTTGAAATCAATTTCCTGATTAGATTTTAGATTTCACCATTTCTGTTCCATGCATTACTTTTAAGGTAGCTAAACAACCATGGAACAACAGAAAAGGTCGCCATATTACCCTGAAATACCTCTTTTTTTGGTACTTATCCCGTTTATCAGTGGTTTCAATTATTATTTGACCTACTCCAATGTAAAACTTAATTGGTGGTTTGCTTTTACGTATATTCTGGATACGTTGATCGGATATGTCGCTTGGTTGGCAGTGCGAAAAATGATTCTTTGGTTCGACAAGAAGCTCCCCTACTCCCAAGGCTTTGCCAAAAGGGTCACCATCCAATTTTTGTCCACCATGTTCATTGGGTTGTTCATCATTAGTTTTTTGACCGAACTTTCCAGTTTGATCGTTTACGGAAAACGGGCACACCCCAGTTTTTATTCCACCGATCTTTTTATCATTTCCATCTGGTTCTTTTTTATCAATGCCATTTACATCATGATCCATTATTATTACAAATGGCAGGGTACAGAGCAAAAGGTAAAGGTGGACAAGCAAAAGCTTCAAAATGGTTTTCTGGTGAAGGAGGGGAAAAATGAGATCCATATTCCGTACCAACACATTCTAGGCATATCCGTAGAGGATGAGTTTGTGGCATTGCATGCTTCGGAGGGCAAGCAGTACTTTTTGGACAAAACCTTGGAAAAGATATTTGAAGAACTTCCAGAGCACTTCTTTTTTAGGTTGAATCGTCAATTCATTGTGAACAGAAATGTGATTCAAGGTTTTTCTAAGTTGGAAAATGGAAAAATCAGTGTTTCCTTAAAAAATCAATTGGCACTCCCTGAAGAAATTCCGGTAAGCCGTACCAAAGCCCCTTCATTTAAACGTTGGTTTCGCGACATGGCCTGACAATTCACCCCATTTTTTGCTACACTTCAAGGTATTTGAGCCTCCTCAGCCCGAAATTTTAAAGAAGGGATGGGATATTTGAACCATCAAATCAATCAAAAAAATGAAGACAAAAATTGTATGGATGCTGGTAAGCATCATGCTGTGGCAGTACGGAAATGCCCAGTCATCGGTTGACAACCACCGCAATTTTCCGTTAATCGTTAGTATCGAATTTCACTCTCTTTCCCTTCCATTTAAGAACAAAAAACCTTTGTTCAAAAATATAGGAATTGGATTGGGCACGGAAGTAAGTTACAACGGCAAGCGAAATTGGGTACAAGAGTTTAAAATGGTATGGTATGGTAATAAAAGGGTTGGTGGAGGACTTCTCTTTCAGACCCAGGCTGTTTGGAGACCGGAATTATTCAACGATACCTATTCTGAAATCAAACTTGGAGCAGGCTATCTCTATGCCAAACGTCCTAAAGATGCCTATCAATTGACGGATAGCGGTTGGAAAAACGTGGGCAAAAAAGGCAAGGGTATGTTGGTGATTCCTGCGACCATAGGATTGGGGTATGACACCTACGATCAAGGAACCTATGTTTCACCCTTTGCAAACTATCAATTTCTTTTGGCCACCAACTATAATGATAGTATGCCCGTTGTTCCGTTCACCCTTATGGGAATTGGATCCCGTATTCACTTTTAAATCCATGATCATGAAAAAGATAATCATAAGCATAATGTTCGTTTTGGGAGGTTTACAAATGGGGATGTCCCAGATCAAATCAAACCCCGGTCACACCAAGGGCGCCGCAATAGCACCACTGATGAAGGAAATTGTGGAAAATGGATGCCCTGGAGCCAGTATTGCCATTTTAAATGAAGATGGTTGGTGGATACATAGTGAAGGATTTTCAAGTTTGGAAAAGCAACTACCGATGGAAGATTCCCATCTACAGTATCTGCAAAGTATTGCCAAAACCTATATGGCAGTTGCTGTTTTAAGATTGTATGAGGAAAGCAAACTTGCCCTTGATGATCCCATCACCAAGTATTTAAAACCCTCAATCTCCAAAATGGTGGACCGGGCAGACGAAATCACCATCAGGATGTTGCTGAACCATACCTCTGGGGTTCCTGAATACAATTTTGATCCCGAATATGCCAGCACCCTACTCCAACATCCGGATAAACCATTTTCGGCTTTGGATTATATCTCATTTATCAATGGTAAAAAGTTGTCGTTTGAGCCAGGTACCCGTTATTCCTACCGAAATACAAACTACGTGTTACTATCCATGATCGTGGACAACATTACTGGAGATCACGGAAAATATATAGAGCAGGTTATTTTTGAACCTTTAGGCCTGAAACATACCTATTATCAAATCTCTGATGAAAAATTAAAGGGAGAAAAACTATCGGACAGCTACTGGGACCGTTATAGTGATGGGCTGCTGGAAAACATCTCGTACATCCAAAAGCAGAATGTAACGTATATGGTCGGGGATGATGGCATTGTTACGACTCCGGAAGAAGCGGTTCTATTCTTAAAAGGCTTGTTGGAAGGAAAATTATTGAAAGATTCCACCTTACGATTGATGAAGACCTGGGTGAACAATAGATCCGGGAAACCTGCTTACGGGTTGGGATTGGGTATAGGTGATATCCTAGGTCATCCCTATTATGGTCATTCCGGTGGTGGAATCGGTGCTGGTTGCGAGCTCCGATATTTTCCGGAAAATGAACTTTACATGTTCATTGCCATCAATATTGGAACCGTGACCGAAAGCCCGTTGCATACAAAAATAGGGGAGCTCAGGGACAAACTGTTCGCTACTTTGGCCCAGTGATCATCCACCAAAACCAAATCCGGGGGCAAAATTCAAACTGATTTTTTGCCCTCCTTTGGCGATGGATTCATAAATGGCCTCTACGATCATCATATCGCGCTTGCCCATTTCTCCCGGAGCCTTGTTCGGTTCCCCTAGGAGTACGTGCTTGGCAAAATCGTCCATTTGTAATTTTTGTTGACTTTCGTGCGGAAACTCGATGATATCCCCATTGGAAGTTTTGCCGCTCAATGGCCCATAATTATTGGCCGGTTGCAACTGGAACCAACCATTGGTACCCGAAACATACATGCTGTTTGCATTGAAATTATGTGAGGTGGAGATATTGGCCACTGCCCCACTTGGAAATTCAAATTGGGCTAAAATGGTCTCGTCCGTGTCCTTAAAATATTCTGGTCGGGTGCTAAATTCTTGTGCAGAAACCGAAATGGGGTTCTCCCCTGTTCCATAAATAGTACTCTGAACGGCATAAACGCCCATATTCATAAGAGCTCCGCCGCCTGAAAGCTTCCGGTTCAACCGCCATTGATCGGGATTCCCTGTGGACCTGTAAGCGGCCTCAGCGGACACAAATTTGATGTCGCCAAATGTTTTTTCCTTCACAAATTGCTTTACCTGTTGCGTGTAAGGTTCGGAATGTAACCGATATCCCATGCCCAATTTCACCCCGGCAGCTTTACAGGCATTGATGATGGCATCGCATTCTTCCACACTAACGGCCATGGGTTTTTCGCAGATAACATGTTTTCCAGCTTTGGCTGCCCGAATACAAAAATCGGCATGCATGCTGTTGGGCAGTACTACATAAACTGCATCAATGGAATCGTTCTTGGCGATATCATCAAAATTTTGATAGTTGTAGATATTCGCTTTTGGAATGTTGTATTTGTCGGCCCATATTTTTTCCTTGTCGGGGGTACCGGTCACAATTCCGGCCAAATAACAGTGTTGGGTATCTTGAAGGGCAGGTGCCAATTGATAGGTACTGTAACTCCCCAAGCCAACAAGGGCAATACCCAGTTTCCTTTTGTCCTGATTTGGCCCCATGGCACAGGCTATAGAGGTTACGGACATTAGGGCAGCGCTTCCGGCTCCCTTGATCATTAAACCATTGAAATCCCTACGGGTCAAACTTTTCATCGCTGTCATGTTTAGTGTGCTGTACTAAAAATACGCATAATGCTTGAACCTTTATAATTTTATGTTTTTACGATTCCTTTAACAGAAATAGACCTTTCAAAATCCTTACTTTTATTGACTAGACTAATTCAACCAAAAATTATGAGATCTCTTTACCTTTTCAGCATTGCGTTATGCTCTGCTATTTCCTTGACTTTTGCCCAAGAAAGGAAATTACCGATTGACACCACGGTAACTACCCAACATTCGGTAACCATTAACGGCGCCCGTATTGATTACACTGCTGTTACAGGAACCCAACCGGTGTGGGACGAACTGGGTAAACCCATTGCCTCCCTTCATTATACCTATTACACCAAAAATGGCGTTAAGGACAGGGCAGACCGTCCTTTATTGATTTCCTTCAACGGTGGACCAGGTTCCGGTTCCGTTTGGATGCACTTGGCCTATACCGGTCCTCGTGTACTTAAAATTGATGATGAAGGCTACCCCGTTCAGCCTTATGGCGTTAAAGAAAACCCCTATTCGGTTTTGGACGTGACCGATATCGTATATGTAAACCCGGCCAATACCGGTTATTCCCGCACCATCCCAGAATCTGGAAAGGAAGTGGACCACAAAAAATTCTTCGGGATCAATGCTGATACCAAGTATTTGGCTGAATGGTTGAATACTTTCGTGACACGTAACAACCGTTGGAGATCCCCCAAATATATCGTTGGGGAGAGTTATGGCGGTACCCGTGTAATGGGACTTTCCTTGGCATTGCAGAACCAACAATGGATGTACTTGAACGGTGTGATCATGGTATCTCCTGCGGATTACAGGAATTTCCGTGAGGATGACCCTGTTTCCAGTGCCTTGAACCTGCCCTATTTTGCCGCTACCGCATGGCATCATAAAGCCTTGCCCGCTGCTTTGCAGAGCCAAGATTTGTTGGAGGTATTGCCTGAAGTGGAAGATTTCACGATCAACAAATTATTGCCTGCCATTGCAAAGGGTGGATTCATCCAAGAATCGGAACGTAAGGCCATCGCCGAAAAAATGGCTTATTATTCCGGGATAGATGCACAGGACATTATGGACCAAAATTTGGTGGTTCCCACGCAATTCTTCTGGAAGGCTTTATTGAGGGAAAAAGGTGGTTTTACCGTTGGACGTTTGGATAGCCGTTATTTAGGTATCGACAAGGTATTGACTGGTACCAGACCTGATTATGCACCCGAGTTGACATCCTGGTTGCACAGTTTTACCCCTGCCATTAATTATTATTTACAGGAAGAATTGAACTTTAAGACCGACATCAAATACAACATGTTCGGCCCAGTTCATCCTTGGGACAATAGCAACGATAACGTTCGTGACGACCTTCGTCAGGCCATGGCACAGAACCCTTACCTGAATGTTTTGGTACAGTCTGGCTATTATGATGGCGCCTGTACCTATTTTGCGGCCAAATATACTATGTCCCAAGTTGATCCTAGTGGACGCATGAAAGACCGCTTCGAATTTAAGGGATATCGTTCCGGTCATATGATGTACCTACGCCACGAAGATTTGAAAACGGCTAATGAAGATATCCGGAATTTCATTCTAAAGACTCAAGCTAATGGTAAGAGCGCAAAATATTAAGCGAAATTGAAATTTTAGAAAAAGGCAGGTCTATTTTGACCTGCTTTTTTTTGATATGGGTTTTGTATTGGATTCAACCTTATAACTGAAAACTTTTTGTGTAAATTAGAACTTTGTACAGTAACTAAAACAAACATTTTGAAAACACAAACCACCATTTGGGCCATGGCATTTTTATTTGGATTGTTTAACCCGTTCAAAAGTACCGCACAGGATTGGCCCAACCTTGAAAAGTATAAAAATGCCAATACCGAATTACCTGCCCCTACTTCAGATGAGAACCGAGTGGTTTTTATGGGCAACTCCATTACCGAAGGTTGGATCGGCGCGCATCCTGAATTTTTTAAGGACCATCCTTTCATTGATCGCGGTATCGGTGGACAGACCACACCACAAATGTTGTTGCGTTTTAGGCAGGATGTCATCAACCTGAAACCCAAAGTGGTAGTGATATTGGCTGGAACCAACGATATTGCAGGAAATACAGGACCCATGACGCTTGAGGAAATTAGCGATAACATCTTGGGAATGGTAGAACTTGCCAAAGCTAATGGCATCCATCCCATAGTCTGTTCCGTATTGCCAGCCTATGATTATCCTTGGAGACCCGGATTGCAACCCAATATCAAGATTCCAAAGTTGAATGCTATGTTGAAAACCATGGCAAAGGGGCAAGAGGTCATGTATTTGGATTATTTTGCAGCCATGGCCGATAAGCGAAACGGTCTGCCCAAAGCTTTGACCACCGATGAAGTGCACTTGACAAAAGCTGGATATTCCGTCATGGAGAAATTGGTACTGAAAGCGATTGATGAAGTGCTTGCCGCCAAATAGCCATTGAAATGACTGATCAAGAGTTTGTACATTTATTTGAAACGGGAAACCTATCCCCTTCCCTTTTCACGCATGAGGCGCATTTACGTTTAGCCTATATTTATTTGAAGAATTTTGGAGAGGAATTGGCCATCGATAAATGTTGTAAGGGCATCCGTGAGTTCGACCAATTGCATGGGGATGGCACCAAGTTCCATAAAACCTTGACAGTGGCCTCGGTTAAAGCAGTCCACCATTTTATGAGAAAATCAAAATCTACCACTTTTGAAAATTTGATTGTGGAGTTCCCAAGACTTAAAACATCTTTTAAACTATTGTTGGACCAGCATTATGCCTTCGACTTGCTAAAAAGTGTCAAAGCCAAATCGGAATATGTAGCCCCGGACCTCATACCCTTTGATTGAAGAATTAGTTACTTTGCAATATGCAACAGGGCAAAGTAAGTATTGTTATCCCATTTAAAAACACCGCTCATTTTTTACCGGAATGTTTGGATTCCATTCAGGGCCAAACCTATTCCAATTGGGAAGTTTTGGCGGTTGATGATTATTCCAATGACCAGAGTTTTGAAGTCTTGAGTCAATATGCAAGCAAAGATTCTCGCATTGAAGTCTTTAAAAATAAAGGGGAAGGTATCATTCCTGCCTTACAGACAGCCTATGCCAAAAGTAACGGGATTTTTATCACCCGGATGGATTCTGACGATATCATGAAACCGCAAAGGTTACAACGAATGGTCGATAATTTGATAGCAACCGGCAAAGGACACATCGCTGTTGGACAGGTAAAATACTTCTCTGACCATGGGATCAGCAATGGTTACGAGCGATATGAAAAATGGTTGAACGGGTTGACATCAAAAGGGTCCAATTTTGATGAAATCTACAAAGAGTGCGTAATTCCCTCTCCTTGCTGGATGGTGCACCGGGAAGATTTTGAACGTTGTGGTGGATTTCAACCCTTGCGTTACCCCGAAGATTATGATCTTACCTTTCGTCTTTATGAAGGGGGATTAAAAATTATTCCAGGCAACGAAATACTGCATCTTTGGCGGGATTATGATAAACGTACCTCACGCACCCATGAGCATTATGCCCAAAACTATTTTTTGGATATCAAACTCCATTATTTTTTGCAATTGAATTATGACTGCAATCGTCCTCTGGTAATTTGGGGAGCTGGTTTTAAAGGAAAAGCCATTGCCAAGGGATTACAACAACATGGAATCGATTTTATTTGGCTTTGCGATAATCCCAATAAAATTGGCAAAAAGATCTACAATGAAGAACTGATGCATTTTGATGATTTAAAAACATTGGAAAACCCACAAAGCATCATCACTGTTGCCAATAGCAAAGAACAAAGAGAAATAAAGAAATACTTGAAGGGTCTCGATCAAAAACCAATGGAGGACTATTTTTTCTTTTGTTGACAAACCCTTTACATCCTATACCTTACCTATTAACCCTTCACCCATTTTAATTTATAACCCCCTTAACAGCATTATTTGAAATGATCAAATATTTTAATGCCTATATTTGTTCAATCTAAGTCGGGAATGCAGTTTAAACATCCAGAAATTCTTTGGGCCCTTTTTCTTCTGATCATCCCCCTATTCATTCATCTTTTTCAATTACGAAGATTCCAAAAGACACCCTTTACCAATGTGGCCATGCTACAAAAAGTGGTTTCGGAGTCGCGCAAGAGCAATTCCTTGAAGAAATGGCTGCTGCTTTTTACGAGGTTATTATTGTTGGCGGCTTTAATCTTGGCCTTTGCCCAGCCGTTTGTTTCTTCAGGAACGGCCTTGAAACAAAAGGAAACCGTTATTTATTTGGATGATTCCTTCAGTATGCAGGCCAAGGACAATGGACTGGCACTATTTGAAAAAGCCATCCAAGACCTTATTAAGAACATTGATCCTGAATCGGTTTTCAGCCTTTTCACCAATACGCAAACGTTTACCAACATTCAGATAAAGGATATCCAGAACAACCTGCTATCCTTGCCCTATGCTTACAAACAGTTGACGCTCGATGAAATAGGCCTCAAGGCAAATACCCTGTTTTCAAAATCGAGCAGCTCGATTAAAAACCTAATGGTGATTTCTGATTTTCAGGATAGAATGGCTGGCGGTAATACACCATTGGATAGCATGTACCATTCCTATTTTGTGCCATTGCGACCCAGGGAGGCGCAAAACGTGTCCATGGATTCTGTTTTTCTTTCGGACCGATTTTCGGACCAAGCCAAGCTTACGGTACTTTTATCGGGTGGAGAAACAGAGGAAGCCCTTCCACTCTCCTTGTACAACGATGAAAATCTGATTGCTAAAACGGCTGCAAAATTTGGTTCCAATTCCAAGGCCAGGGTAGAATTTTCCATACCGGGGAATGAAAAAATCAATGGTCGGTTAACCCTTATTGACAATGGATTGGCATACGATAACACCTTTTATTTAAACATCAATGAAACTGAAAAAATCAAGGTGTTGGCCATCAGTGAATCCGATAGCGATTACTTGAGTCGACTTTTTACGGAGGACGAATTTGTCCTTCAAAGTTTCAGGCTTAATCAATTGGATTACAGTAAACTTGATGATCAAAATGTCGTAATCCTTGATGATCTGAAAACCATTCCCAATAGTCTTCAAAATGTTCTGCGCACCTTTAAAAATAATGGGGGCACTTTAATCGTAATTCCTTCCATCAGTAGTGATTTGGCTTCCTATAATTCCTTCCTATCCAGCTTTTCCAACATTCGTTTTGCTGAAAAAGTATCAACAAATACTAAACTGACCACCATTGCTTTTGACCATCCGCTTTACAGGAATGTGTTTGAAAAGCAGGTGACCAATTTTCAATACCCTTCGGTAAAGGAATATTTTAAAATACAGACCAATTTGCCCAACATACTGGCTTTGGAAGGTGGTGATGTATTTTTATCGGGGACGGATGGACTTTATATTTTTTCCACACCTTTGACATTGGAAAATTCGAATTTTAAGAATTCCCCGTTGATCGTGCCCACCTTTTACAATATGGCAATTTCCAGCCTGAAGGCTCCTGAACTCTATCATACTTTGGGAGTTCCGAGCGCCATAGATGTGGCGACCCGTTTGGGAAGTGATGATATTTTATCTGTAGCGAAGGATGGGTATGAATTTATTCCGCTTCAGCAAACATTTCCCAACCGGGTAAGGCTTTCTTTTGAACAAAATCCGACCGAAGACGGCATTTATACCATTTCGCAAAATGGAAATGCCCTGCAAAATATCAGTTTCAATTACCCAAGGGCTGAAAGTCAACTCAGCTATATGGATTTGGAAAGTTTTTCACAAGCCAATATACAAGACTCCGTGGTGTCCGTGTTCGAGGAATTGGAACAGGACAATAACATTACGGCTTATTGGAAATGGTTTGTTATTTTAGCGTTGCTATTGGCGCTCACCGAGGTTATCATTCAAAAATTCGTTACATGAACATTCTGCTGAAGTCTGCAAAAATTGTATGCCCAGATAACAAGGAACTTCACCTGAAAAATCGGGACATCCTGATTAAAAATGGCGTCATTGAAAAGATTGGAGTCTCAGTGGAAGGTCCGGCCAATGCCAAGGTTGTAGATGAAGAGAACCTGCATGTATCCTTAGGTTGGTTCGATTCCGGAGTGAGTTTTGGGGAGCCAGGTTATGAAGAGCGCGAAACCATTTCCAATGGATTGATGGTAGCCGGAAAAAGTGGCTTTACGGATATTCTTTTGTACCCCAGTACCCATCCAGTGCCTGACACTAGCTCCGATGTGGTGTTCCTAAAGGAAAGGGGGCTGAACAAGGCAACGGTGATCCATCCCATGGGTACCTTGACCAAAAATGCGGATGGGACAGACCTGGCGGAACTTTTCGACATGAAAAATGCAGGGGCCGTGGCGTTTTATGATTTCAAGAAGCAAGTGGCCAATCCCAACCTTTTAAAAATAGCCCTACTATATGCTCAAAATTTTGGCGGACTGATTTTTTCCTTTCCCCAAGATGGTAATATTAAAGGTACTGGTGTGGCCCACGAAGGAAAAATTTCGACCATTCTGGGAATGAAAGGAATTCCAGCTTTAGCCGAAGAACTACAAGTGGCCCGAGATCTATTTATTCTGGAATACACGGGTGGTAAACTGCACATCCCCACCATTTCTACGGCAGGATCGGTAAAACTGATTGCCAATGCCAAAAAGAAAGGGTTGGATGTTACTTGTAGTGTGGCTGTTCATAACCTATTTATTTCGGATGAATCCCTGCAAGGATTTGATACCCATTACAAAGTATCACCTCCCCTTCGGGAAAAATCGGATTGTAAGGCTTTGATCAAGGGAGTGAGTGATGGTACCATCGATTTTGTGACCTCCGATCATATTCCTGTGGATATTGAACATAAACGTGTGGAATTTGACAATGCAATGAGTGGTTCTATTGGATTGGAGTCCGCTTTTGGATGCCTGAATACCCTTTTTAGTCTGGATGAAACCATAACCATTTTGACTAAGGGACGTTCCCGTTTTGGACTGGAAGAACCCACATTAAAAGAAGGAGCCAAGGCCAGTCTTACCCTTTTTAACCCTGATGAGGAGTATACCTTTGGATTGGAAGATGTGCTTTCCACCTCAAAAAATAGTATGTTTTTGGGGTCATCCCTAAAGGGAAAAGCCATTGGTGTCGTCAATAACAACCAAATCACGTTAAAATGAGCGAAACAAATCCAGGGAAAACCACGGCAATAGTAGCGTATATAACCATTATAGGCTGTTTGATCGCCATCACAATGAATGTGGAGCCCAAGAATGCTTTTGCAAGATTTCATACCCGTCAGGCATTTGGCATTCACGTGCTTTTCCATGCCTTGGCCATTTTGTTGACCTATTCAGGAATGGTATATCTAGCATTGCCCATTTACATTTTCTATTTTGTCATTTGGATTTTTGGATTCTTGCAAGTAATGAATGATAAAATGAAGCCCTTGCCGGTAATTGGTGAATATTTTCAAAAATGGTTTACCTTCATCCCTTAAAAGAATACCATGTCCCCCATCCCACTATCTTTGGACTACCTACTACGCCCTTCATCCTCTACTTTGGAAAAGAAACCGGCCATTTTTTTATTCCATGGTTATGGCAGTAATGAGGAAGATCTATTTTCCTTTGCTCCCGAACTAGCGAGTGAGTTAGTGGTGCTCTCCGTTAAAGCCCCTTATGATCTTGAACCCTTTGGCCATGCCTGGTATGCTATTAATTTTGATGCGGAATACGGAAAATGGAGCGATGATGAACAGGCCAAAGAATCCCGTGAAAAGATTGTTACTTTTATCGATGAGGCAGTTAAAGCCTACCATCTTGATGAAAAAAACATCACGCTTTTGGGATTTAGCCAAGGAACCATTTTAAGTTATGCCGTGGCACTTTCCTATCCGGAAAAGATTAAAAATGTGGTGGCCCTAAGCGGTTATATCAACGAAAGAATTTTGACGGCCAATTATACTGAAAAGGATCATGGCAACCTCCATATCTATGCCTCGCACGGACAGGTAGATCAGGTAATCCCATTGGAATGGGCACAACAGGCCCCAGAATTACTGAAGAAATTGGGGATTGATTACACTTTTGAAGAATTTCCCACCGGCCATGGGGTTTCCCAACAAAACTTTTATTCCTTCAAAAAGTGGTTGGAAAACCACATTTGATTTGATGACAGTACACTGTCATTCTGAACGGAGTGAAGAATCCCCAAACCGAGGATCATTCGAATGATTTAGATTCTTCGTTACACTCAGAATGACATGCAAGGATTAATTGCTCCTAGCGTAAAGTAGATGGTCCAACATGGTAAAGTCCACACTTAGGTCATCCTTCAGTTCATATTTGATGAGCAGTTCACCCCAATATTTTCCATCGGAAAAGTCGGCCAAGATCCATTTATGGTTCAACACCTTGATTTTGTTGATCTTGAAATCACTTTCCATTCCCTCATACGGAATCAAGGGGTTGTCACCTTTCCTTTCATTGGTTTCCAATAACTTATCCTCAATGTAGCGGGAAGGATTGTCCAAATTCAGATGATCATAGTATGCCAAGGCATCATCGTTATTCTCTAAGGTAAAGTACTGCATGTCCAACACTTTCAGGTTGAGTGTTTTAATGGAGTCTTCCATTTTTTCTACCTCGCCCTGTAATCTGGAAACATCAGAATTGAGTGTTTTCTGCATGTTATTGGCCGTCACATATTGGAAAAGTACCAAAAGGGCCGTAAAAACAAATAGGTATAGAAAAATTCTGCTTTTCATGGAATTAAATTTTCAATTGTAGGTTATCGTATGCTAAATGAATGTTTGGGGGCAACTGTTTTTCCACTTCTTCATGGAATCCCAACATATGACTGATATGCGTAAAATACGTTTCATCTGCGCCAACCAATTCTGCAAATTCAAGAGCTTCTTCCAAATTAAAGTGGGAATGATGGGGTTCTTCACGCAATGCATTCACCACCAATACTTTGGCTCCTTTCATTTTTTTGATTTCTTCTTCTTCAACTTTCTTGATATCAGTGAGATAGACAAACTCCCCGAAACGATATCCAAACACCTGTAAACGATTGTGATAGGCTTCAATAGGGATTATGTTCAATCCTCCTAAAGGAATTGGTTTATCCTTCGTGACCTCAAAAATCTGGACAGCCGGAGCTCCGGGATATCGATTTTCATCAGCAAATATATAATCGAAACGTTTTTTTAGGGAATTGATTACCCGTTGATGTGCATAAATTGGAATATCGCCTTGCCGAAAGAAAAAGGGACGAATGTCATCGATTCCGGCAGTATGATCGGCATGTTCATGGGTGAAGAGGATACCGTCCAGTTTTTCAATAGGATGCAACAACATTTGCTGTCTAAAATCCGGGCCGCAATCCACTACAAAATTGTAATCATCCCAAGAGACCAAAACAGAGACCCGAAGCCTTTTATCCTTGGGGTCCTTGCTAAGACATACCGGATGATTGCTTCCAATTACAGGTATTCCCTGCGAGGTTCCCGTTCCTAAAAAAGTAATGGTCATCCTGTCATCCATTAAATCCAAAATTATAACTTATTTATTTAATAGATTGAATGAAGAGTGTAACTTTGTTCTTCAATAAAAATCTGGATATGCCTTCTGTACCTAGCAAAGAAAATGCCTTTGAAAATATCCCGTCCATAAAGGCCAAAACCTTAAGAATCAACCTGAACCCTGATATCTATGGAACTTTTGCCGAAATTGGTGCAGGCCAGGAAACGGCAAGACATTTTTTTAGGGCCGGTGGTGCATCAGGGACCATTGCGAAGGCCATGAGTGCCTATGATAAATCCTTTAGTGATGCCATATATGGCGTTGAAGAGGATGGCAGGTACGTGACCCAATCCCGATTGAAAAAGATGTTGGACCACGAAATGCGTTTGGTGGAAGAGCGAATAGGTAGGGAAAGTAACCCGAACTATTTGTTCTTTACTTATGCCAATACGGTGGCTACCATCGACTTTTCTAAACGATACAAGGGGCATGGTTGGGTCGGAATACGTTTTCAATTGGATCCAGACCAAAAGGAGTATGACGAAATTGTACTCCATATCAGATTCAAACAGAACGAAGCACGTTTACAGCAAGAAACCTTGGGGATTTTGGGTGTAAACTTGATTTATGGGGCTTTCTTCAAATTCGATAGGCCTAAGAAATTGCTGAAATATCTATACGATCATATTGATAAGGACACTTTGGAAATTGATATGGTGAACTTCACCGGACCCAATTTTGCCGAAGTGGACAATAGGTTGATGAGCCTTCAGTTGATCAAGAACGACATGACGGATGCCGTAATGTTCGGTCCTGATGGAAACAATTTGCTACCGGCAGCGGTGCTTTACAAAAAGAGCATCTTGGCACTTCGTGGTAGTTTTAGACCTGTGACCAAGGTGAATATGGATATGTTCAAAAAATCCTATGACATATTCATTCGGGAGCAAACGGTGGAATATGAGAACACCATTGTGGTGTTTGAAATTACCCTTTCCAACTTAAAAGCGGCCGGGGAAATTGATGAACAGGATTTTATGGATCGTGCGGAACTTTTATGTGCCCTAGGCCATACAGTGCTGATTTCCAAATTCCAGGAATATTACAAACTGGTGGAATATTTTAACAATTATACCAAGGCCAAGATCGGACTTACCATGGGTGTGAACAACCTAGTGGATGTATTCGATGAAAAATACTATCGTCATCTAAGTGGTGGTATTTTGGAAGCTTTCGGAAAATTGTTCTTCAAGGATTTGAAGGTATACCTCTACCCTATGAAAGATCCCGATACCGGACAAATCCTTACCAGTAACAATGTTAAGGTGCATCCGAGGATGAAGGAACTTTATAAATTCTTCAAGTACAATGGAAAAGTGATGGACATCATCGATTATGATCCAGAAGTGCTCCACATTTTCTCTCGTGATGTATTGAAAAAGATCATCAACAACGAAGAAGGCTGGGAAGATGAACTACCAGAAGGTATCGCAGAAATTATCAAACAAAAACATCTCTTTACCCGAAAGGTTTTAGAAGAAAAGGAATAAAAAAAGCGCCGTAATGGCGCTTTTGATTTTTCAATCTTCCAATAACTGAGCGGCGTGGTCCTTGGTCTTTACCTTGTCAATGACTTTTTCCACAACACCATCCCCATTGATCACAAAGGTAGTTCTGTGAATGCCGTCATACTCCCGACCCATAAATTTTTTAGGACCCCATACACCAAATGTATTGATGACCGTGTGGTCTTCATCGGCCAATAATGGGAACGGGAATTTGTATTTATTCTTGAAATTGGTCTGCTTCTTTTCCGAATCGGCACTTACGCCAAGCAATTCAAATCCTTTGTCTTTCAATTCTTTATAGTTATCCCGAAGGTTACAGGCCTCTGCCGTACAGCCAGGGGTGTCTGCCTTGGGATAAAAGAAAACTACTAGGGATTTCCCCTTGTAATCCTTCAGATTAATTGTATTACCATCTTGGTCGTTTGCTGAAAAATCAGGTACTTTATCCCCTACTTTTAACATGTTCATAGCTTCTGGATTGAAATTATTGTTTAATGTTATTAGTGTAAAATTAAACAAAAATGACCAAACAAGAAAAAGTTGACTTCACCATTTCTACTTTAGAGAAGATTTATCCGACCATACCTATACCCCTGGACCATAAAGATCCCTATACCCTATTGATTGCTGTACTGATGTCAGCCCAAAGCACCGATGTTAGGGTGAACCAAATCACTCCTCTTTTGTTTGAACGTGCCGATAACCCATATGATATGGTAAAGCTTTCCGTGGAGGAGATTCGTGAAATCATCAAACCGGTTGGGTTGTCTCCTATGAAATCGAAAGGAATTTTTGGGTTGTCTCAAATTTTGATTGAAAAATATAATGGTGAAGTCCCCCAGGAAATCGAATTGTTGGAAGAATTGCCAGGCGTTGGTCACAAAACAGCAAGTGTAGTGGTGTCGCAAGCATTTGGGATTCCAGCCTTTCCTGTGGATACCCACATTCACCGGCTTATGTACCGTTGGGGTTTCAGCAATGGCAAAAATGTGGTGCAAACGGAACGCGATGCCAAAAGATTATTCCCGAT
>JASBTS010000119.1 GCA_030148305.1 Allomuricauda sp.
GTTCTCATAGCCGGCTTGGCTAAATACCTGTTCTCCCCTTTCGTTGAAAATGGTAACGAGAACGTTCGGGTCTCTTGAATAAGTGTTGGGCAATACCCATAGATCGTTGATACCATCACCATTAGCGGTGATTACGTTGGGTATGGCGAACATATCCCTATAGGATACGGTTATTACTTTGCTTACGGTACAGGTTCCAAAGCTTGCCACTAACAAGTACTGACCTTCGGTTTGGAATCCGTAATAATTATCTGTTGAAATCAAATTGTTACCAGCATCGTACCATTCATAGGAATCGGCACCACTAGCGGTAATGGTTCCGGTTTCTCCTTCGATGATGACCAGGTCGCTGGATTTATCCAATACAAGCAGGGAAGCATCAAACGGAGTAATGGTCACCTGATTGGATACTATTGGGCAATCATTGCTGGTGATAACCAATTGATAAACACCTGGTTGACCTACTGTTAGACTTACCGATGAACTATTCACAACGGTACCGTCCTTTTTCCAAGTAAAGGTCTCGCCGCTTAGATCAATGGAGCTTTCCAATACAATGGCATCTCCTCCATCACAGTAAACTGTTCCGTTAGAGGTGATGACAAGGTTTTGGTTTGATGCTAATTTTAGATCTAGGTTGTTAGAAGCCGCATTGTAGGCACCAACGGTTCCTGTTAATTGATAGGTTCCATTTTTGGCGTGATCAGAGACAGTGATAGTTTTAGCGGTTTCGCCGCTGATATTGGCTCCGTTCCATTTCCATTGATAGGTAAAGGAAGCTTGTAAATCTGCAGTAACATCTGTTTTGGCACCGTTATCACTTACCGCGTTTATGGTAGTAAGGCTTAAGGTGGCATCCGTATTTTCACAAGAAGTATAGGTTCCAACAAAATCTACTACAAATTCAAAGGAATCCGGAGATACAATTGTAGTGATGGCAGATGATTTTGGAGCGGAAGAACAAGGCCCTCCATTTTCGGTCACTTCTACATAATATTCGCCGATAGCGTTGACCACCAAGGAATTATTGGTTGCTCCGGAAATTGCGGCACCATCCTTAAACCATTGGTATGTAGGTGATGATGCGGTTGAAGAAACGGATAATGTTTTAGATTGTGAAGGTAACAACACAATGTTTTCGGCATTTTGAAGGGTCACTTCAAAATCACCGGCACTGGTTACGGTTACTGGAGCCGATTTTTCAATACAAACGCCAGTACCACTAATTTCTACGGCATAGGAGCCTTCAAACCCGGCAGTGTTGGTATTTACAGTATAGGAACTTCCCTCAACGGTTGGTCCGCTAACTACCACATTATTTTTGTACCAAGTATATTTATAGCCCATTCCGGTAATATTGGCCTGCAACACTTTAGTGTCACCTGGGCAAATTTGAACGGCACTACTACCCGTAATAGCAATACCCGCACTTGTTCCAGTGGTGATTTCTATAGTATTGGACAACGTATTGGCAGATCCCGAACAAACTGAACCGTAATCCAACTCCACATAGTACATGCCTGGATCGGAAACGGTGATGCTTTCCGACTTTTCGGCCAATAGGGTTCCACTACGGTACCAGTTGTACAAATAAGAGCTAGCATTGGGTATATTGTGTGGTTTAAGCGTTACGGAGCCTCCACCACAAAGTGAAATTTGTCCTCCAGCCGGAATTGAACCACTTCCATTTTCGCTGATAAGCAACGGGGAATTGTAGTCAATAAAATACATGGAGAATGTATCGGAAGCCGGACTTGTCTTGGCCGGAGAGGTACTTCTTACTCTAAACTTGAAATTTTCTCCTCTAGTTTCAGTAGGAAGGGCAAATTGGAACTCAAAGTCGAAAGTAGTGTTCTTATCGCTTACACGCGCCAATTCCACAGGGTTGCTAAAATAGCCGTTGGCGTCAGAAAGCTCTAGGATAAATTCGTTGTTGGAGGCCACCAATGGCGGGTTCCAAGTAAAGTTCACAAAATACTCGTTAAAGCTGGCGGAGGCACAGGCGGCCGTCCAAGCTGAGTTACCTGCTAGGTTTGGGTTGTCCGCAGGTGTAGGTTTGTTCAGCACTTGGGCCTTTACTCCAGTTCCCAATAGGAGCAAAATGGCCAAGGCCAAAAACGGAATACCATAGGTTGAACTTCTTTTCTTCATCACCGTTAGTTTTTAAGAGGTTATGGGCAATAATGCCCTGTTAGTTTGTGCCCCTTAATGTGTTTGTTCTTCGCAACGGTTCTCAGGCGTTACGATTCCATATAGTATTCCAATAACAAATATGTTCCGAATTTCGTCGAACGGAAAGATATTGTTGTGGGTGATGCCAAAAGTGTTGTGAAATCGCGTACTTTGTATAGACTAAAGCACAAATAATAGCGTTGAACGGTTGATTTTGCTACATTTGCGCTTCAAATTTTGAATATGTCGGAAGAAGTTAAATCGCTGAATTTTATAGAGCATATCATTGAGGAAGACCTTAGATCGGGGTATGAAATGAGCCAATTGAGGTTCCGTTTTCCACCTGAACCAAATGGGTATCTTCACATTGGTCACGCAAGCTCCATTTGTCTCAATTTTGGATTGGGATTGAAATATAATGCCCCCGTAAACCTTCGTTTTGATGACACTAATCCCGCAAAGGAAGAAAAGGAATATGTGGATGCCATCAAAAGTGATGTGGCCTGGTTGGGTTATGAGTGGGATACGGAATGTTATGCATCTGATTATTTTCAGCAATTGTATGACTGGGCGATGGAGCTGATAAAGGATGGAAAGGCCTATGTTGATAGCCAAACTTCCGAACAAATTGCCAGTCAAAAGGGAACCCCAACGGAACCAGGCAGCCACAGTCCATATCGGGATCGTTCAGTGGAAGAAAACCTTCGCCTTTTTGAAGGCATGAAGAACGGGGATTTCAAGGAAGGAGAACATGTGCTTCGTGCCAAGATCAATATGGCTTCATCCAATATGTTGATGCGTGATCCCGTGATGTATCGTATACTTCACAAAGCGCACCACAGAACAAATACCGATTGGTGTATTTACCCTATGTACGATTGGACCCATGGTGAAAGCGATTATATTGAACAAATCTCGCATTCCCTTTGTACACTTGAGTTTTTGCCACACCGGGAACTGTATGATTGGTTTTTGGACCAATTGGTATCAGCAGAAAAATTGAGACCAAAACAGCGCGAATTTGCCCGTAGAAACCTAAGTCATACCGTTGTAAGTAAGCGTAAATTGCTGCAATTAGTAGAAAGTGGTGTAGTTGCCGGATGGGACGATCCCAGGATGCCCACTATTTCCGGTTTAAGACGAAGAGGGTATACCCCAGAATCCATCAAGAATTTTGCGGACACTATTGGTATAGCAAAGCGAGAAAACGTTGTGGATGTATCCCTACTTGAGTTTCACGCCAGGGAACATTTGAACAAGATCGCTCCAAGGGTAATGGCCGTCTTGAGTCCTTTAAAAGTGGTGATCACCAATTATGAAGAAGGCAAGGAAGAATGGTTGGATGCCGAAAATAACCCCGAGGATGAATCTGCCGGTTATAGAAAAGTGCCGTTTTCAAAGGAGTTATATATTGAACAAGAGGACTTTAGGGAAGATGCCAACAGAAAGTTCTTTAGGTTAAAGCTGGGCGGTGAAGTAAGATTGAAGAATGGCTACATCATCCAGGCCAACAGTTGCACCAAAGACAATAAAGGTAATGTGATCGAAGTGCAATGTACCTATGACCCTTTGAGCAAAAGTGGTTCGGGTACTGAGGAAAGTTTAAGAAAAGTAAAAGGCACCTTACATTGGGTTTCCATTCCACATGCCATAACAGCAGAAGTGCGTTTGTACGATCGTTTGTTCACGGACGAAACACCCGATGGTCATAAAGACAAAGATTTCATGGAATTTGTAAATCCGGATTCTTTGGAAAAGGTTACCGGTTATTTGGAACCAAGTTTAAAGGATGCCCAAGTTGGGGAGCAATTCCAATTTCAACGTATGGGGTATTTTAATGTGGACAAGGATTCTACCAAAGAGAAAATGGTTTTCAACAGAACAGTTACTTTGAAGGATACTTGGGCCAAATTGGAACAAAAAGAGTAGTATAATATTTCCTTATTATAAATAAAATAACAATCAGTTTATTTTATAAAAAATGAATCGTTGGGGCGCTATTTGGCGCCCTTTTTTATTTGGGCAACCATTTCTCTTCTGTTTGAAGCGAAAGTTCCGTATAGTGTCTTATTTGCGTTTTTTCAGTGTTAGAGTCAATCTTTACATCGATTGGATCAAACTCAACCTTTTAATGATAGTAATTTAGCAATGTATCATTGAAACAGTATGAATTAGAATTATGATTTGATGTTCCATCGGTACAGAAAAGGAAGTTTAATTTCAAAACCTAAAAATTATGTCAAGTAATACAGGAAACATTGTAACAGCACTAGTAACAGGGGCCATTGTAGGAGCCGGAGTCGGAATTCTTTATGCTCCCGATAAAGGGACCAAGACAAGAAAGAAAATCAAGAAGAGTGCCGTAAAGGCCAAAAATGATTTGGCAAATACCATCACAAACGCAAAAGACGAATTCCATAAAACGGCCGAAGCCAAAAAAATTGAATTCGAGGAAAAGTTGGAAGACACCCTTTCCACTATGAGCTACAAGGCCGATGATATTATTGTGGCCTTGGAAAGAAAATTGGAAGATCTTAGAGAAAAGAACGCCAAACTTCAAAAATAATGTATGGCTTTCGAGGACATCAAAGAGCAAATTGCCGAGGCCGAGGATAGTGCCAAGTCCTATGTAAACAAAAGCATCGATTTTTATCGACTTAAAAGTTTTAAATCGATGATGCAGGGAATTACAGTGGGTGCCAAGGTCATATTGATTGGATCAATGGTGGCCATGGCACTACTGTTCCTTTCCATAAGTGCCGCTTTTTGGATTGGCGAATCGCTCAAGAGCAATGCAGTAGGATTTTTGTTGGTCGGTGCTTTTTATGTACTGATAGGTATATTAATGTTTGCCTTCCGACAAAGACTGGAGAAACCGCTCCTGGAGAAGTTTTCTAAATTTTATTTTGATGAGTTATGATACAGAAACAATATACGTCGTTTGAAGCCATAGAGCAGGACTTGAAAATCCTGAATCTGGAAAGGCAAATTGATGAGGAAAAACTAAGACTCTCCATTCAAAATACCAAAAAGGAACTTTATCCGGTAAACGTTTTGGGTGGTTTGGCCCCAATCATACAAAAGGTGGCCATTTCATTGATTGCCAAAAAAATATTGAAAAAGATAGGTTAGACCAATATCTTAAAATGGAAAAGGCTCCCTTGGGAGCCTTTTTTAGTTTCATAACGGTTTATTGTTCGCCGTTGTTTTTCTTGTTCTGTTTTTTCATGGCCTCACCAATCTGGTTACTTGCCGTAAAGGAGGCTACCATATTGTTGAGCATGTCACTACCGGCCTGCGGCGAGTTGGGCAGCAAGATCAGATTGGCGTTAGTGGCCTCTCCAATGGCTTGCAGTGTATCATAATGTTGCGTCACCACGATAAGGGCGGAGGCTTCCTGCGAGTTGATGCCCACTTTGTTCAACACTTCCACAGATTCTTCCAGACCCCTGGCAATTTCACGGCGTTGGTCTGCAATACCTTGTCCCTGTAACCTTTTGCTTTCCGCTTCGGCCTTTGCTTTTTCAACGATCAGAATCCTGGCGGCATCCCCTTCAAACTGGGCAGCAATCTTTTCACGTTCCGATGCATTGATACGGTTCATCGCGGCTTTTACCTGGGCATCCGGATCTATGTCGGTCACCAAGGTTTTAATGATGTCATACCCATATTCCAACATGGCATCCTGCAATTCGGCCTTAACGGCTATGGCGATATCATCTTTTTTCACGAATACATCGTCGAGTTTCATTTTGGGTACTTCGGCACGGACCACGTCAAAAACATAGGAAGTGATCTGATCATGGGGATATTCAAGTTTGTAGAATGCTTCGTAGACTTTGTCCTTGATGACCACATACTGAACGGAAACTTTCAACTTTACGAATACATCGTCCAAGGTCTTGGTTTCCACGATGACATCCAATTGTTGGATTTTAAGCCCCACACGTGCCACGATTCTGTCCACCAAAGGGATTTTCATTTGTAACCCAGATTGGCGAATGCTTTGAAATTTACCAAACCGCTCAATGATTACAGCAGTCTGTTGTTTTACAATAAAGAAGAACTTGAACAAAATGACAAGTGCAAAAAATAAGATTGGTATTATGATATAATTGCCCATGGTGTTTAGGTTTTTATGTTAGAGATGGAATTTACGAAACTCTTGTACACCATAGGTCGCCATCCGTCAAGTTTTGTTACAGATGTGTCAATTGGACAGGCGGCAAATGGCAGTATTGATGCGCTGTATACTTTCTTCTTTACCAATCAGTTCCAAGATGTCGAACAAATGGGGTCCTTTCATGTCACCCACTATAACGAGCCGCAATGGGGGCATTACTTTTCCAAAGGAAATTTCTTTTTCGGCAATCCAACCTTTCACAATGGTTTCAATGTTCAATGATTCAAAATCTGAAATGTTTGAAAGAATAGCGGCAACTTCTTGCATGATCTGTGGTGTATCTTCTTTCCACTGTTTTTTAACGGCCTTCTCTTCATAAGTGGATGGGCTTTGGAAAAAATAATCACTTAAGTTCCAGAAGTCGGCCGCAAAAATGGCCCTTTCCTTAATGAGGGAAACCACTTTTTTCACTTTCGGTAAGTCGACCTTAATTTGCTTTTCTTCTAGGTCTTTGCTGAATATTTCAGCAAGTTCCCCATCGCTTTTTCTTTGGAGCCATTGCTGATTATACCAATTGTTTTTTTCTGGATCGAATCGTGCCCCTGATTTGTTCACACGTTCCAGACTGAAGATTTGTATCAATTCATCCAAAGAAAATATTTCCTGTTCCGTGCCGGGGTTCCAGCCCAACAAGGCCAAAAAGTTGACCACGGCCTCTGGGAAGAAACCTGCTTCGCGGTATCCCTGTGATTCGTTCCAGGAAAGCGGAAACACAGGGAAGCCTCCCTTTTCACCATCCCGTTTGCTCAGTTTTCCTTTCCCAACGGGTTTCATGATCAGGGGAAGATGAGCAAATTTTGGAGCACCCCACTCAAATGCCCTGTAGAGCAATTGGTGCAACGCGAGGGACGGTAGCCATTCCTCGCCTCGGATGACATGGGTGATCTTCATCAAATGATCATCCACAATGTTGGCCAAATGGTAGGTGGGCATCCCATCGCTTTTGAACAAAACCTTGTCATCCAAAATGTTGGTATCAATGGTAATTTCTCCACGGATAATATCATTGAGGACCAACTGTTCGTCCTGCGGCGATTTAAATCGAATGACATAATCCTCGCCAGCATTCAATTTAGATTGAACTTCTTCTGCTGAAAGCGAAAGCGAGTTCGAAAGTTTCAGTCTGTTATGCCAGTTATAGATAAAAGTTTTACCTTTTTCTTCATGGTCCTTCCTGTGAAAATCCAAACTCTCTGCCGAATCGAAAGCGTAGTACGCATGTCCATTTTCAATAAGTTGCAGCGCGTAGGCTTTGTACAGGTTTTTGCGCTCACTTTGTCTGTAGGGACCACATGCACCTTCTTTTCCGGGTCCTTCATCAAAAGGAATTCCGCACCAGTTCAATGCCTCAATAATGTATTCTTCGGCACCTTCAACATATCGGTTCTGATCGGTATCTTCTATGCGCAACAGAAAATCCCCGCCATTTTTTTTGGCGAACAAATAATTGAACAATGCTGTCCTTAGACCTCCAATATGCAATGGACCTGTTGGACTCGGGGCAAACCGAACCCGTACTTTTTCACTCATGTTGTTAATACTTGTGGCACAAAGATACGCCCCATTTATGATTAAGAAAGCGATAGATTAAAGGCTTTTGCCCATTGTGGGTATGCCGTTCATCAAGGTTTAACAAAAATTTGCTGCTGATTTGTTAAGGATCAGGTATTTTGGTAGTACAGATTTACAGCATTTGGGCAATTACCAAGAAATATTGAACAAATTAAGTGCTTTCATTAAAAAGTACTACACCCAAAAATTGATCAAGGGTATTTTGCTCTTTTTAGCTTTTGGTTTACTTTTTTGGATAACGGTTACCTCGATTGAATTGTTGTTGTGGTTAAATCAAGGTTGGAGGATGACCTTGTTTATACTGTTTGTTCTGGTGGAATTGTTCCTGTTGTACCGATTTATTTTGGTTGCCCTTTTGTATTTGTTTCGAATTAAAGGGGGAATTACAAATAGGGAGGCCTCCGTGTTGATTGGAAAGCATTTTCCTGATGTGGACGATAAACTGCTCAATCTTTTGGAATTGTCGGACTCCAAAGAAAAATCAGATTTATTACTGGCAAGTATTGATCAACGTGCCAGTGGTTTGAAACCTGTTCCTTTTACCCAAGCGGTAGATTTCAAACAAAGCTATTCTTATGCCAAGTATGTAATCATTCCCGTTGGGATATTGTTGTTCATTTGGATTTCGGGGAATATCGTTTCCTTTTTCAATTCGAATCAACGGGTTTTGCATTACGATTTGGCTTATGAAAGGCCCGCTCCATTTCAGTTTCAGCTCTTGAATGATAGGCTGGAGGTTTTGGATAATGAACCCTTGACTATTCGCGCTACAACCGTAGGTGATGTTCGTCCCGAAAGTGTCAGTATCGTGGTAAATGGAGAGGAACTATTGATGAAAAATATCGGCGGGGAGTACACCTATACTTTTGAACCTCCTGTAGCGGAGAGCACTTTTTATCTTCTGGCCAATGAATGGAATTCTAGAAGTTATACCATTAAAAGTTATGCTACCCCGGCTTTGGTAGATTTTAGAATGCAGCTGCAATATCCAAAGTATTTGAAC
>JASBTS010000129.1 GCA_030148305.1 Allomuricauda sp.
GGTGATTTTGGACGACGAGACCTATAATTTGGTGATGGACCGCAAACATTTGGTACTCGATGCCATTTTAAAGCAGAAAATCGATGCCCCGTACTCTTGCCAGGGTGGTGTTTGCAGTAGTTGCATAGCTCGTGTGAAGGAAGGTTCTGCCCAAATGGTGAAAAACCAAATCTTGACCGATAGGGAAATTGCCGAAGGCCTGATCTTAACCTGCCAGTCGCACCCAACAAGCGCCAAATTGGTCATCGATTACGACGACGTTTAGGAACTTGCTGGTTTGGTCATTATTTTTTCGAGGGCCCGGCTGCCATGGTCGTAGCCAATAAGAAATGCATTTTCGATGCCTTTTTTATCCAACACCCCTATTTTATCCAATTCTTTGGGTTCAATGTACAGGTCGCATTCATGCAATTTCTCATCGTTGGAGGCATGGATCATTAAACTGGTGACCCGCCCCGTTAATTGAATGGAATTTCGAAGATCTTTTTTCTGCATGGGCACCGTGATGGACACATTGCTCCCGATGATGAACCCAGTCCGTTCTTCGAGATATTCCTTTGGAAAGTTGTTCATGATGCCACCATCGGCATAAAGAATGCCATCAATATCTACCGGACTGAAGACTGGAGGCAGCGCTGCAGATGCCAAAAGGGGTTTGATGAGTTGACCCGAATGGAACATCATTTCCTTGCCGCTTAATAAATCCGTAGCTGCTATGAACAATGGTTTTTTCAAGCTTTCAAAGGAATTATGGGGAAAATAAGCTTTGAAAATGGATGCATACCGTTCGGTATCGATGAATCCAGGTTTGTTGATGGTAAAAAAACTATACTGAAAGATCGGGGTCTCCTTAAAAAAGGTAAGCATTTCATCCACCATATTATTGTTGGCGTACAAGGCCCCTACCAATGCCCCTATACTGGTTCCGGCCACCATTTGGGCTTCCACTCCGTGTTCCCTCATGGCCTTGATCAATCCGATATGGGCCATGCCGCGAACGCCTCCTCCAGATAGTACAAGTCCTATCGATTTATCAGTGAGCATTTTACAAAAGGTATATCAAATCTTGTAAAGGTACATTATTGCTCCCTTCCGTGGCCCGAACTACCATTACTATTCGATTAAAAAATCATCAATCCTTTCAAAAACCAAACCCAACATGGAAAAACTCCGTAAGTGATATTAGAAACTTAAAATTGATTCGTATGAAAACTTTAAAATCATTGACATTTGTTTTATCGCTTATCGCCGTTATGGCAGCCACTCCCGGAATTGCCCAGGTAAAAATGGTGGGAGGAGCGCCCATGTATCCAACAAAGGATATTGTTTCCAATGCGGTAAACTCTAAAGACCATACCACTTTGGTAGCTGCGGTAAAAGCGGCCGGTTTGGTGGAAACCCTGCAAGGAGACGGTCCCTTTACCGTTTTTGCCCCGACCAACAGTGCTTTTGAAAAACTTCCCGAAGGCACCGTGAACACCTTGTTGATGCCCGAAAACAAATCTAAATTGCAGGCCGTACTCACCTACCATGTGGTTGCGGGCAAGTACAGTTCAAAAGATTTGATGAAACTCATCAAAAAAGGGAAAGGTATGGCCACGTTGACCACGGTTAACGGGGATACCCTTACCGCTATGATGGATGGTGACAAAATCGAGATCAAGGATGGTGCCGGACACGTAGCCGTGGTGACCATTGCAGACGTGAACCAATCCAATGGCGTGATCCATGTGATAGACACGGTGGTATTGCCTTCTGCATAAGCAATTTGCAAAATGATAAATAAATAAGGGCGGTTTTGACCGCCCTTTTCAATTTTAAAACCATAAGGGTTACCGACCCATCGGTCGGTTTGGCATCAATTTTAGACCTTATTCTGCTTTTGGACGATGCTTTATTTTTACATATCGATGGTTTTCTAATTGCCTCATTTCCAAAACCGACTAGTGGGTCGGTTTGTTAAAATCACCTTTTATGCGGGAAAACTGTAATAGATTTAACGTTTCTTCGACCAAAATCACTAGTGATAATTGTCGTAGTTTAGGAACACAAAACGGTTTTTACCACAAAAGAAACAATTATGGCCAATTCATATTATGACCCAGCGGATCTTCGAAAATTTGGAAACATTACCGAGTGGAGCGAGGAGCTTGGAAAAAAGTTTTTCGATTACTACGGAAAGGTTTTTGAGGAAGGCGCCCTGAGTGCCCGTGAAAAATCCTTGATCGCCCTCGCCGTGGCCCACGTGGTCAAATGTCCGTATTGTATTGATGCCTATACAAAGGACGGATTGCAGCGGGGCATTACCAAAGAGGAAATGATGGAAGCCGTACATGCCGGGGCCGCCATTGAAAGTGGGGCCACCTTGGTACACGGAGTCATGATGATGAACAAGTACAACAAACTTTCCATGTAATTTGGATGCACTTCGCTGTCAGAAACAAGACCACTACGCTAATAGATGTTAGAAATCAGACAAAAACAAAACATACTCAGTATAAAAAGCTTTTACTGTGATCATAGAATTTGATAAATGGAACAAAGTATATTGACGGAGATAAAGAACGCTGCTAAAAAATCCTTGAAGGCCCGGCACAACGAACTGGCCGATACCCACAGGCAGATTGATATCCTGAACGGGGACCTGTTCACCGATGGGGAACTCCCCTATTTTAAGGACAAGATTGCCCAAACGGGGCAGTTTCCCTTAAAACCCAAAAAATTGGAGATCCTCCAAATCAATGTGGGGTACATTTGCAATCAGGTGTGCGAGCATTGCCATGTGGATGCAGGCCCGGACCGCAAGGAGATCATGACCCGGGATACCATGGAGCAGTGTTTGGAGGTCATCCGGAACACCGGGGCACATACCCTGGATCTTACCGGGGGAGCCCCCGAAATGAACCCCGATTTTAGGTGGTTTGTGGAAGAGGCTTCCAAAGCAGGTATCCAGGATTTTATCGTGCGCTCCAACCTTACCATTATTTTGGCAAACAAGAAATATCACGATCTGCCGGAATTTTTTAAAAAGCACAATGTGCATGTGGTATCGTCCATGCCGCACTACACCCGCAACAAAACGGACAAGCAACGGGGCGATGGCGTTTTTGATAAATCCATACAGGCGTTGCAGGCTTTAAATAAAATGGGCTATGGCATGCCCGACAGCGATTTGCGGCTGGATCTGGTGTACAACCCCTCCGGGGCTTTTTTGCCCGGAGACCAGACTGCTTTGGAGCACGACTTTAAAAAAGCCCTGAAAGAGGATTTTGATATTGACTTTCACAACCTTTTTGCCATTACCAACCTGCCCATTTCCCGCTTTTTGGATTATCTGTTGGCTTCTGACAATTATGAGGACTATATGTATTCCCTAGTGGAGGCCTTTAATCCCTCTGCAGTGGCCAATGTGATGTGCACGAATACCATTTCGGTGAGTTGGGACGGGTGGCTGTATGATTGTGACTTTAACCAAATGCTCGACCTAAAGGTCGCCAGTAAGGTAAAGCACATTAAGGACTATAATGAAGAGGTATTGAACGACCGAAACATTGTGATTTCCCAACACTGTTATGGCTGTACGGCCGGAGCAGGCAGTAGTTGTCAGGGGACGGTGGCTTGATTCTAAATAAAGTTTGGGGAATTTCACTTATCGGTCTGTGTATGGCTCGTTGCGGAAAATCAGCTATGATTTTCCGCCGTGACCGAAAGATGGTGAATAAGATTGAATTTCCTCTCGGAAATTCAGCCGCAATGAGCTATAAATGTTGTTACCACACGTTTTTTATTCAGTTTGAGTTAAGAAAGTATAGATGTCATTTGCAATTCCATTTATGTCTTTTCGTTCACTGTTTAATGCTACTTTATCTGCTAAAGAAGGACTGAAGTTTTGCACTTCTTCCTTTGTTACGTTATGCCAGATTGGTAAAATTACCTTTAAACCATTCATTTCTCTATTTACAAATCCGTTTAGCTCGTATTGTGTCCAATTTCGATTAAAAAATGATTTAGATAAAATTATAATTCCATATCTAGAATTAATTAAACCTTTGTCAATTGATTTTCTTAAACTATCTCCTAATTTCAGTTCAAATTCATCATACCATACTCTAATTCCTAATTGCTTAAGTTCAATTACCAACGGTCTTACAAAACTATCTTTATCCTCAGAAGAGTGTGAAATAAAAACATCATATTCTAAGGATTTTTCAACTTTTGTTATACTGAGACTGCTATAAGTATAATCAACTATTATTTGGTAATTCAGTTTAGCTTTTTCTCCAATAAATTTGATTAATGCTACTCTTAATAATTTCAGATAATGTTCCTCAATCCATTCGTGAAAAAATTTACTTGGAACTTTAATAGTCAGAGTGTCATTTTCCAATTTAATCGGTACAATTGGTTCGAACCAAGTTTTATAAGCTTGAGGCTGTAAATTGTCTTTAATGAAATTCAGACATTCTTTCCATACAGATTCAGCTGTTTTATTCATTCACTATGATTTTGAGTTTGCTTGCGTTCAAATGTGTGGTAACTATAAGGGTATGATTCCGTTTTAATGATTTATATCCAACGATAAGTGAAGTTAGAGTTTTTTACTTTAAATGTCTCGACCAATTGATGCATTCTATATGCCTTTCACCGAGCCTAATTTGTCATTTAACCGACCCGCAAGTCGGTTCGGTTTTTTCGATTTTTGGTATTTGGTCGGTTTTTTATCCTTTCACCGATTTTTAAGGCAACTACATCTTGAATTGTTTGGGTTGGCCGGTTTCCGCCAAATCTTTGTCACAGACTCAACGGTCTAAAACCCAAATCTTATGGAAACCACTCTTAAAAGCAGGGAGACCATGCACCGTTTGTGTGGCAAGGGCCTCGAAATCTTCAACGAAAAGGGCTATTACAACACCAGCTTGGACGATATCCTTACTCAACTATCGCTATCCAAGGGCGCCTTTTACCATCATTTTAAATCCAAGGAAGATTACTTTATCAGCATTGTGCAGAACCTTATTGTACAAAAGGTATATGCCCTGTTGATCGAGCCACTGAACACCGAGGAGAATCCTTTGCCGGTAATCGTTGAAAGTCTTGAAAATGCCTTGGAGCCCGGTAAAAAGAATGAAATGGCCTACGGTTTTATGCTGAACGACTTTTTAACGGAGTTCAACAAGCGCAACGAAGAGATCAGTGGGTATTTAAAAGACATCCTGAACGTTTGGGAGGTCAACTTGGTTTCCGTGCTTAAAAAAGGCAAATTGGATGGGTACATTGCCCGCCATGTGGATTGTGAAGGCGTGGCCACCTATATCATTGCTTCCTATTTAGGTATGCGTTCCTTGATGATGGACAGTACCAACCGCCAGTTGAAATACCAATACATTCAGCAGTTGAAGCAATACTTTAGGTCCCTGGAACCACAACACGTTATGGCCTAGGCCTCCAAAATTCCCAAAAGTTGGTCCACCACCTGTTGGGGATCTATCGTTTCCATGACATTTTCGTACCCTTTGGGTACTTTGTTCCCATATACCGAAGTGGGGATCAAGGGATACTGCTCCCGATTGGCCAACAACGCATTTTCCATAGGTTGATGAAAGGGATAAAACCCAGCATACGGATGGGTAACCCCCCAAAGCGTGACCACGGGAATACCGTAATTGGCCGCCAAGTGGGCATTGCCACTGTCCATGGAGAGCATTACATCCAAATTGGAAATCAATTGCAATTCTTCGGACAACCTCAGTTTTCCGGCCATGCATTGGGTGTTGGCATACTCTGCGGATAGCCTTTCCAACTGCTGTACTTCCAGTTCCCCACCCCCGAACAACAATATTTTATACTTATCGGTATCAGCAAGGGTGTTGATGACTTTTTCCATCAGAAACAATGGGTACATCTTACCCGAATGCGCCGCAAAGGGGGCAATGCCCACCCACTTTTTGGTGTCCTGATGCACCAAATCCAGTATTTTTTCAGAAAGTGGCAAGCGGGCGAGTGGCTTGGCGATTGACAAATCCACCGGGAACCCCAGTTGCGCAAAAACATCAGCATAGCGTTCCCCGGTTGTCTTCAAGGGCTTAAAGTCCTTGTTCTTGGCCCGGGTCAAGGATTTCTTTTCTTGTCTTCCCTTATCGAGTTGTACAAAAGGAATCCCACTTAGGGCAAAATACTTCTTTAAAATCCTACTGCGAAGTACATTATGCAGGTCGGCAACCGCATCAAACTGAAGGGGTTTCAGTTCTTGGTACAGTCGCCAAAGGCCCATCAGTCCTTTGTGGCGTTTTTTTACATCGGCTTCCATCACCGTTACCCGTTCCATTCCTTCAAAAATGGGCAGGAAGGGTCGTTTGGTCAATACGGTCACATGAAGGTTGGGGTATTCTTGGAGAAGTGTTCCAATAACAGGAACGGTCATGGCCACATCTCCCATGGCCGATAAGCGAATCACAAGGATATTGGTGGATTTACCCTTTTTGTCCACGAAGCACCGGGTTTAGTTCCTCATCGTTGTACATTTTCATCTGCTTATAGACTTTCATGTACTTGTTGCCCGCCTCAATGTCGGCCAATAATTGATCTATGGCAGTGGATAGGTCCTTTTTCTGTTCCAACAACACGGCCAGTTTATCGCTGCATTTTTGGATATGATCCGCGGAAGCGTCGGTGCGGTTCACCTCTTCTTGCATGTGATAAATTTTCAGAGCCAAAATAGAAAGTCGGTCTATGGCCCAAGCGGGGCTTTCCGTATTGATGGTGGCGTTTTCCTTTGCTTGTACCGATTGGTATTTCTGAAGGAAATAGCTGTCGATATACTCCACCAAATCCGTGCGATCTTGGTTGCTGGCGTCGATTTTGCGTTTCAGGTCCAAGGCATCCACAGGGTCAATCCCAGGGTCACGGATGATATCCTCATAATGCCATTGTACGGTATCTATCCAGTTCTTTCGGTACAACAGATGCTCGATCTTATCCTTTGGATAAGGGTTTGAGAATTCTTGGTACACATCATCTTTAATGTGGTAGGTGTCGATACTT
>JASBTS010000150.1 GCA_030148305.1 Allomuricauda sp.
AAAATCGGAATTCAATTTATCCACCGCTTCTTTGAACAAGCTCAACTTTTGGTCATCGGGCCAATCACTTCCCCAATACTCCACCCATTGCATGGAATACATGCCTTCGGGTCTTTCGGCTTTTGCATAACAAAGCGTACCGTAATAATGGGCCAAAGTCATGGCCACGGATTCCTTGGATGTTGTAAAATCCCACTGCCTCAGGGTTTCAATAGGCTCCTTCAATTCAGGTGTCGGATGAGTATCGTAGGCTTTCACCAAACCTGGAATCAACACCTTGAAGGCAGGCAAATATGGGTCATGGGCCAATTGTATCAAACTGTCCAGCGTATAGCCGCTCCTTCCGGTCAACAATTCAATGGCGTGAATGCCCCTGAAATTTTCTTGGTCGCGGGACATGTAATTGGGGTAATCTTCCTTTTTCGGGCTGTATTCCAAAGCGGAAGTATAAGGTGTTGAGTTGCAATTCTGAATCCACCCATTTTTGGGATTCAACACTAAAATATTCTCATCCACCGTGTGCAATCCCTGCCAATCGGTCTTTGGGTTGCTACCATCCACAGGTTGGTCATAATCAAAAATGGTATCCCGCTTCGGAATAAAATTTCCATGGAAATAAGCAATATTCCCTTCGGCATCAGCGTACACGGTATTGTTGGAGGAATTGGTGCGAATGTCCATCATTTTACGGAAACCAGCGTACCCGTTCTGTTTGGTTCGAATGTAAGATTGCTCCAAGGCCTTTACCGGTTCCCACATCATGGCAGAAGCGGTCCATTGGCCATCCGCTACATGGGTGATAGGCCCGTGATGGGTCCGGTACATCGGAAAGATTTTCTCTTTGAATTCCTCGCCTTCCTTGTATTTCAAAGTCACACCGGCGGAATCCACAGGACGCAACTCTTCTCCATACTGATAGAACAGTTTCCCCTCATTTTTTACAAGGGTTTCCTTGAATTCATCCATCACATCGGTATAGGTCGATGTATGCATCCAACCCGTTTTTTCATTGAATCCCTGGTACACAAAAAATTGTCCCCAGGTCACAGCACCATAGGCGTTCAATCCTTCCTCGCTGACCACATGCACTTCACCCCGAAAATAAAATGACGTATGGGGGTTGATGAGCAACATGGCATTACCGGATTGTGTCAAATCCCCAGAAATGGCAATCCCGTTGGATCCCTTGGGTTCTGCCATTTCCTCCTTCTTCTTTTGTTGGAGCAATTCCATTTCAGGAATTTCCATGCCACTTTCGTAAAACGTCTGGATTTTTCGGGTGGATATGCGTTCAATATCTCCACCAATGGAACCTTCGCTGAAATACATGGGCATCCATGGTTCAAATCGGGTGAGCAATTTCGGTTTTACCGCGGGATGCGTGTATAAATAATAATTGATTCCATCCGCAAAGGCATCGCAAAGTTGCTTTAACCATTCCGGGCTTTTGTCATAATTGGCCTTGGCTTCTTCTTCCGTCATGAACAATTTGGCCCTAAGGTCGCTGTAAAGGGCCTCTTCACCCTCCACTTCGGCCAAACGACCAGTGGCCCAGATGTAATTTTGCTCCACCCGGTTAAAATCGTCCTCACACTGTGCGTACAAGAGTCCAAAAACGGCATCAGCATCGGTTTTTCCATAGATGTGGGGTACTCCAAAATCATCCCTGATGATGGTAATGTCTTTGGCCTGCGCCTCCCATTTCTCCACTTCGGTCTGGGGTTTTGGGGTACAGGAAAAACATAATAGAAGGACTGCAAGGGCAACTGTTCTCATTACGGGGGTTGGTATTGTTTTATCTTGTGAAAATAAGGGTTTTCCGCTTCATTTACCAACTACCGCTGGCTCCTCCTCCTCCAGAACTCCCACCTCCACCGGAAAAACTGCTGGAACTTCCGCTGGAACTGGAACCAAAGGAATGGCTCCCCGAAGACGAGAAGGTCTTGCTCATATAGGTTTTATCAGACTTGAACCATGAAAGTTTAAAATCTTCCTTGCCCTTGATCCTTATTTTCAAAATGGCCAACAGAATGGTAAGAAGGAAAAATCCGATTATCCCATAAATTAGCCATCCAATATTACCAAACAACATTTCCTCGCTAAAGTTAATACCCACGATTGTCGCTAAAAAGAACAAGGGCACCACGATAAAAATCAACCCAAAAACAACCTGCATAAGTCCGGCAAAAATCATGAAGACACCAGGAAAAAGACCAAGCTTTCCGATCATAATTCCCCGGAACATTTCAATTAAACCGGAATAGCCCTTATAAAAAATAAACCCGCCAGGAACCATAAAAAAGGAAAGGAATACGATAATCAACGCATAGCCCCACCACGGGAGTTGGTTCTCCGCTTCCATTTCCTTATTGAATTCTGCCAAAGCGTCGGGGTTCCTCAACAGTTCCATAACCTGATCGGAAGCCTCATCAAGACCGCCGAAGTAATCTTCCTCCTTGAATTTTGGGATCATGGTACTGCGAATGATTCGCGAAGCAACCGCATCTGTAATATAGGGTTCCAAACCGTATCCTACTTCGATTCTAACTTCTCTATCATTTTTGGAAAAAAGGATAAGGATGCCATTATCCTTGCTCGCTTGTCCCAACCTGTTTTGATTGAAAGCTCCGTTAGCGTATTCCTCAATGGTTTCGCCTCCCAACTCCGCAATGGTCAAAATCACCAACTGATTGGTGGTTTCGGTCTCAAATTGGGTCAGTTTGGTCCGAAGCCTTTCTAATTGTTCCGAAGTAAATATTCCCGCATTGTCCGTAACAATTTGGGTGAATTGCGGATACTTTTCTTGGGAAAGACCCAAAAAGGATTGTATCACCAAATAGCAGAAAATCAATGCCTTTCCCATAATCCTAAGATAAGGTAAAGTTTAATCCTCTGCTATTGAAAATGTATGAAAGGGTGTTTTGATCTAATCTTCTGCAGGGGCCAATTCCACTTCCAGACCGTCCAAATCGTCGGTCATGTGGATCTGGCACCCTAAACGGCTATTGTTCTTCACAAAAAAGGCTTCGGATAACATAGCTTCCTCGTCATCGGATTTTTCGGGAAGTTGATGATCGGAAAGCACGTAACATTGACAGGAAGCACACATGGCCATCCCACCACAAATACCGATGGTACCTTCTGGGGCCAACTCGTAGGAACGCACGACCTCCATTAGGTTCATGTTCATATCTGTCGGGGCATCCACTTCGTGAAGCACGCCTTCCCTGTCAATAATCTTTAGTTTTATATCGCTCATACCTAATTGTAAAGAGTAGTTAGGAGTTTGGAATTGGTTTTATCGATTTGATGAGTCCGTAAAGCAATTTTGACACTTCATTGGTCATTTCAATAATTTGTTCGGCATTTTTCTTAGCTAACAAATTTAATTTAATAGAAAGATAAACCATTGATCTGACTTCACTATTCGAACCCAAGGAATAAAACAAAAATTTGGAAAATTCTGCATTTGAGCTTCTTTCGAACCCTTCTGCAATATTATTGGAAACAGCAACTGAAGCTCGTCTTATCTGGTCCCTAAATCCAAAATCATTACAATTACCGAACGATTGATAAACCGTAAGGGCCAATTCTTGAGCTTTTTGCCATACAATCAAATCCTCAAATCTTTGAACCGCCATATCTATTTACCAACTACTATTCCCTAATTACTAGTCAATAGATTTCACCACCGCTTTCGGAGCTTCCTTTTTACTACCATCAAAACCGGTGACACCACCAACTGTGGTATACTTCATCACATATTTTTTGTCTGGGTAAATACGTTGATAAGCGCTTTGGCACATCAAGGTTGCTTCATGGAAACCACATAAGATCAATTTTAGTTTACCTCGGTACGTGTTCACATCTCCGATGGCATAAATACCTGGAATGTTCGTCTGATAATCATAGGAATTATCCACTTTGATGGCGTTTTTCTCGATTTCCAACCCCCAATCAGCAATAGGTCCCAATTTTGGGGAAAGTCCGAACAAGGGAATAAAATGATCCACAGCAACCTCGGTTTCTTCTAAAGTATCCACATTTTGAACCGTGACCTTTTCGAGCGTTTTTTTACCATGAAGGCCCGCAACTTCAGATGGCGTCATCAGGTTGATTTTGCCTTGATTTTTTAGGTGTTGTACCTTCTCAACGGAATCCAAGGCTCCCCGAAATTCATTTCTTCGGTGTACCAAGGTTACCTCATCCGCTATATCGGCCAAGAAAATGGACCAGTCCAAGGCAGAATCGCCTCCACCGGCAATCAAGACCTTTTTACCACGATACATTTCCGGTTCCTTGATCATGTAGGCCACGCCATTGTCCTCATACTTGGCCAGATTGTCCAATATAGGCTTTCGGGGCTCAAAACTACCGAGTCCACCTGCAATGGCCACTACTGGAGCATGGTGTTTGGTTCCTTTGTTGGTAGTAACCACAAAAGTGCCATCATCCAGTTTATCAATGGTTTCCGCACGTTCCCCTAGGGTAAACCCAGGCTGAAAGGGTTTTATCTGTTCCATCAAATTATCTATCAACTCGCCGGCCAATACTTCGGGATAGCCGGGAATATCATAAATGGGTTTTTTGGGATAGATTTCGGAACATTGCCCTCCAGGTTGCGGCAAAGCATCTATCAAATGGCATTTCAATTGTAAAAGGCCTGCTTCAAAAACAGCAAAGAGACCCGTAGGTCCCGCTCCAATTATCAGAATATCGGTTTTGATCATGTACAAACAAATTTTTGGCGCGCAACTTACGGCTTACCCAAAGAAGTAATAATGATATTTGTCAGTTAGCTAACGTTGATGACCTCCTCAATTTGGGGAGCGTATTTTTTAATGGTCATTTCCACTCCACTCTTCAAGGTCATTTGGTTGACACTGCATGCGATGCAGTTTCCTTCCAGTTTCACTTTTACGGAACTGTCATTGTCGATGGAAATCAAGGTGATATCCCCACCATCGCTTTGAAGGAAAGGTCTAATTTCTTCCAAAGCTTTTTCAACGTTGCTTTTTATTTCTTCTGATGTCATGCTCATTTCTTTTTAACGGCGGCACAACCTGCCATTGTTGTAATCTTTATTGCTTCGGTGGGTGGAAGGTCTGTATTTCTTCTGACCACTTCGCTTACCACGCTTTTTGTAAGCTCTTCAAATGCTTCTTCTGTTGGAGTAGCCGTCTGCAAGGCTGCGGGTCTGCCCACATCCCCTGCTTCCCGAATGCTTTGCACCAATGGAATCTCTCCCAAAAAGGGAACATCCAGATCGGCGGCCAAATTTTTGGCACCGTTTTCCCCAAAGATATGATATTTGTTATTGGGCAGTTCTTCCGGGGTAAAGTAGGCCATATTTTCCACAATACCCAAAACCGGTACATTGATGGCTTCTTGTTGGAACATGGCCACCCCTTTTCTGGCATCGGCCAAGGCAATTTCTTGTGGCGTACTAACGACCACCGCACCAGTTACAGGCAGGGATTGCATGATGCTCAAATGGATATCGCCGGTACCTGGAGGCAAATCCAACAACAGAAAATCCAATTCGCCCCAATGGGCATCAAAAATCATTTGGTTCAAGGCCTTTGCTGCCATGGGCCCTCTCCAGATCACTGCTTGATTGGGTTGGGTAAAAAATCCGATGGACAACAATTTGACCCCGTAGTTTTCAATGGGTTTCATTTTGGCCTTTCCATTCACATTGATGGAAAGCGGTTTCTCCGTGGCCACATCGAACATAATGGGCATGGATGGACCATAAATGTCCGTGTCCAACAACCCTACCTTAAAGCCCATTTTGGCCAAGGTAACCGCTATATTGGCCGTAACGGTAGATTTTCCAACACCTCCCTTACCCGAAGCTACTGCAACAATATTCTGTATACCAGGAATGGGATTACCCTTAATCTGGTTCACTTTTGGTTTTACCGGGGCATCAACTTTAAGGTTGACTTTTATCTTGGCCTTTTCATACACTTCGCTGTGGATGATCTTCAATATTTCCACTTCGGTCTTCTTTTTGGCCTGAAGACTTGGATTTTTTATGGTCACATCTACCTCAACTTCATCACCAAAAACCTGTACGTTGGTCACAGCACCACTTTCAACAAGGTTCTGCCCCTCACCTGGAGCAGATATTTTCTCCAAAGCCTTTAAGATGTCTACTTTTTTCAACTTCATGTATCCTGATTTTTTGTATCAGTCGTTTGAACTGATTCTAAACTACAAAGATACGGCGTTGTGATTAGATTTTATAGTAGGCTGGTTGAATTTCAAAAAAGGGCGGATTTAGCATTTCAAAGCGAAGGATCACCTACAATTAACACCATGCTTTGCAAGGCTTTTTTACGAAAAAACCTTAGCTTAGGAGCTTATTTAACCAACCACCAACATGTTGCGCAACACCAAACTCCCCCTGCTCATTTTATTGTCCGTATCCCTATTTTGCCTATCCTGCTCATCAAGCAAGCATAGCTTTACCAAAAAGGATGTGAAAAGTTCCGAAAAATTAATCGGTATCGATTTCTCAAAAAAGGATATTGACACCTTGTATCCCTATTTGGAAAGGAACCTGTCTGGGTTTGACTCCCTAAGAAAATACCCTTTGGAAAACGATGTGTTCCCCGCTGTAAGGTTCGACCCCATTCCCTTTGGCTTTACAATGCCAGAGCAGTTGGATGGCACCGATTGGAACATTCCCGATCATGTGGAGATTCCAGAAAATTTTGACGATTTGGCCTTTTTTACCATTCCGCAATTGGCTTCTTTGATCAAGAATCAAAAGATAACCTCAACCGCGTTGACCCAATTTTTTCTAGATCGGTTGAAGAAACATCAACCTACCCTATTGTGCAGCATCAGCATTACTGATAGCTTGGCCTTGGCACAAGCCAAACATGCCGATGAAGAAATCTCACAAGGAAAATACAGGGGCATTCTACATGGCATTCCCTATGGCACCAAGGATTTAATGGCCGTACCCGGTTACACCACTACCTGGGGCGCCGCACCCTACAAGGATCAGGTAATTGATCAAACGGCAACCGTAATCCAAAAATTGGAGGATGCCGGAGCTGTTCTGGTAGCGAAACTGGTCTCTGGCTCTTTGGCCCGTGGCGATGTTTGGTTCGGGGGCAAGACCAAAAACCCTTGGGACCTTAAACAAGGGGCCACTGGTTCTTCCGCTGGTTCGGGATCGGCAACTTCTGCCGGACTGGTTCCCTTTGCCCTGGGAACAGAAACCTTGGGTTCCATCACCTCACCAAGTACCCGGAACGGGGTTACCGGATTACGCCCTACCTACGGACGAGTGAGTCGTCATGGGGTAATGAGTTTAAGTTGGTCCATGGACAAAGTTGGGCCATTGGCCAGAAATGCCGAGGATTGTGCCATCGTGTTCTCCGTTATTCAAGGGAAAGACGAAAACGATTTGACCACCAGTAATTTGCCCTTTGGTGTGGATTGGAACAAAGATGTGAAATCGCTCAAAGTAGCCTATCTGAAAAAGGACATTGAAAAAGATACCACTGATACAGGTGCCAATTTGCGTAATGCCCTCAAGATCTTAACGGATATGGGCATTGAAATGACCGAGGTGGAACTTCCAGAAAATGTTCCCTACCGAGGTTTTGATATCATTCTTAGAGCAGAGGCTGGTGCTTTTTTTGATGATTTGGTACGCTCTGGCGAAGTCGACCTCATGGTAGAACAAGACCAACGATCTAGGGCCGCTTCCTTGCGTCAAAGTCGATTTATTCCTGCAGTGGAATACCTTCAGGCTAACCGACAACGTCAAGTACTCATGCAAAAAATGCAGGACCTGATGAAGGATTATGACGTGCTGATCTCCCCTTCCTTTGGAAACGACCAATTACTCGCCACCAATTTAACCGGTCATCCGGTGATTGCCATTCCCACAGGTTTGGACAAGAAAACCCATCCAACCAGTATGACATTCGTGGGCAATTTGTACGATGAAGCCAGTATTTTGTTATTGGCAAAGGCATTTCAAGATCAGTCAGAGTTTGATGAACTGCATCCACCAGGATATTGATCAAAGCTCCTTGGCAGGGTCCCAAAAGTGTTTTTGAAAGTCGACAATTTGATTGTCCTTGACTTTGATGCCTTCATTTTCCAGAAGTTGCTGCATCAGGTTGGTGCCATCAAAATGATGTTTTCCAGTTAATATCCCGGTGCGATTTACCACTCTATGGGCTGGCACATCTTTCGCTGAAGAATTGTTCATGGCCCAACCTACCATCCTAGCACTTCGGGCAGCGCCCAAATATTTGGCAATGGCTCCATAAGAGGTTACACGACCATATGGTATTTCCCTCGCGACTTGATAAACCTTGTCAAAAAAATTAGGCTCTTCCATGTTATCGGTACAGAATACGCATCAGGGTGATGATCAACAACAAAAGCATTAAGGCACTCAAAATATAATTTGAGTTTTTGGAAAACCGATTGGTCTTGGTTTCCAACTTATCAAAATAAAAAGTATAGAGATAAAGTACGGCAAAGGTCCCTGTCCCAGCCGCAACCACAAAGGTGGTGATGTCCTGCGCTTCGAATTTGATCCAGCCGGCCTCATTCCACATGGCATTGAGGCCACTATAATAAGGAATGGTCAACAGGTTGAGGGCTGCCAATAAAACCCCTTTAAAAAAGCTGTTTTTTTTGCTCAAGTTTACTTTTTTGAGCTTTTTCTCCTTTTTCCGTTTGGCAACGACGAAAAAATAGATGGCGAAAAAGGCAAAAATGGCGATGGCAATTTTTAGAAGGATATCGATGACCTCTGGATTCCGGTATAAAAATTTAGAGATGAAAACCGCCACATAGGCCTGGATCATAATCATGGAAGAGACCCCTAGACTAAAAATGACCCCGTTCAACTTTCCTTTTTCCACGCTGATCTTGGCTGCATTCATATTGAGCAGACCTGGCGGCACCGTTGCCATAAAGGCAGCCGAAAACGTGGCAAAAAAAAGGATGAGGATATGGGTCATGGGTCAGCGGTCAGTGAATCCTAAATTGGATGAAGGTAATTGGTTTTCCTTTTTCAAGATACTGATTTTCATAGAAAGTCTGAATCTGCAAAACCTCCGAAGGAGCACCTTCGTTCTTGTACACATCATGATTGGAATAGATGATCTCATGGCCTAAACCTTGAAGCAGTCCAAGGGTGTATCCATGCATAAACTCACTATCCGTCTTCAGATTGACCACACCGTCCTGTTTAAGGATTTGCTTGTATTTTTTCAGAAAATCAGGATTGGTCATCCTATGTTTCGTGCGCTTGTATTTGATCTGCGGATCGGGAAAGGTAATCCAGATTTCTGATACTTCACCAGCCCCGAAAAGGAGGTCTACCAACTCGATTTGGGAACGCAGAAAACCCGCGTTCTTCAGATTTTCTTCCACAGCAATTTTGGCACCTCTCCAAAACCGGGCCCCCTTAATGTCTACGCCGATATAATTTTTATCAGGATTTCTTTTGGCAAGCCCCACAGTGTATTCCCCTTTGCCACAACCCAATTCGAGCACAATGGGATGATCATTGCCAAAAAACGAGGCCCAATTTCCCTTATACTGGAAACCTTTCATCACTTCGTCCCGCTTGGGCTGGACCACATTGGAAAAGGTTTCGTTTTCTTTGAACCGTTTTAGTTTGTTTTTACTTCCCACTTTCGAATTTTCTTGTGCAAAAATTTAATGATTTCGCAAAACTAAGGAAATCTACAAGCAATTGGCATTTTGTTTTTTTGCAGTTATGCAAAATTCCAAACGGATCTTGGTGGCCCCATTGAATTGGGGATTGGGACACGCCACAAGGTGCATCCCCATAATTCAGGCTTTGATCGACCACGGTCATCAACCTTTCATCGCTTCGGATGGGGTGGCACTGTCTCTTTTGCAAAAGGAATTTCCGAATGTTCCTTCCTTTGAACTTTCTTCCTATAAAATCACTTATGCCGAAAAGGCCAGAAATTTTAAGATCAAGATGATCTGGGATTCTCCCAAAGTGCTGAAGGCCATCGCTAAGGAGAAAAAGGAGGTGAAACGTTTGGTGAAGGAACAGGAATTGGACGGCATCATTTCGGACAATAGATTAGGGGTGTTTTACAAAAAGGTGCCTTGTGTGTTCATCACCCACCAATTAAATGTATTGTCGGGAAATACCACTTGGATGAGCTCCAAGGTGCATCAAAAGGTGATCAAAAAATTTGATGCCTGCTGGGTTCCCGATGTTGAGGGCAAGCCCAACCTCACCGGAAAATTGGGCCATTTGAAAAAATCCAAATTGAAGATTGCCTACTTGGGCCCTTTGAGTCGATTTGAGAAAAAGGAACTTCCCAAACAGTACGATTTGATGGTGCTACTATCAGGGCCAGAACCCCAACGGACCTTTTTGGAGGATAAACTGTTGAAGGAATTACAAGGTTTTGAAGGGAACATCCTTTTTGTGAAAGGAAAAATTGAAGGGGAACAAACCAAGGAAGAAATCAAAACGGGGAAAGGTTCCATCACCCTTTACAATTATATGAAATCGGCCGAACTGGAAACATCCATCAACCAAAGTGAAAAAGTGCTATGCCGGTCAGGGTATACTACGGTCATGGACTTGGCCAAGTTGGAGAAAAAGGCTTTTTTTATCCCTACCCCAGGGCAGTACGAACAGGAATATTTGGCAAAACGCTTGGAAAAACAGCAATTGGTCCCGTATTGCGAACAGGATGATTTTAGCTTGGAACAACTATCAAGAATGGATGATTTTGAAGGACTTACACAGTTTGAATCCCCGATGGATTATGCGGGTTTGTTCACGGTCTTTTCCAAGGTGAACGAAAACTCGGACCCTACCCCTACCTCACTTTCCACATAAATTTTTTCGCCGTGGGCCTCAATGATATGCTTTACAATGGAAAGACCCAATCCTGAGCCGCCCTCTGTTCTGCTTCCACTCTGGTCCACACGGTAAAAACGTTCAAAAAGTCGTGGGATGTGCTGTTTGGGAATGCCCACCCCGTTATCGGTTACCCTAACGATCACTTTGTTCTTGATCAAGTTCTCCACACTTACCTCGGTAGTCCCATTGGCATGACCATACTTGATGGAGTTCACTAAAAGGTTACTGATTACTTGTTGAATTTTTTCCCTGTCCGCACTCACATAGATGGGATTGGGATATTCCATATCAAAAGTGAGGGCAATATGCTTTTTAGCAGCCTTCATTTCCAAAAGGTCAAAGGTGTTTTGTATCAACTCGATAACATCAAAATCCTCGCGTTCCACCTTAAGTTCCCCTGCTTCAAACTTAGTGATCAAGTCAAGATCCTTTACAATGTAGATCAAACGCTCCACCCCTTTATTGGCTCTTTCCAAATATTTTTCACGGAGTTTTTTGTCGCGCATGGCGCCATCCAAAAGGGTAAGGATGTACCCCTGTACGGTAAACAACGGGGTTTTCAGTTCGTGGGAAACGTTTCCTAAAAATTCCTTTCGGTATTCTTCCCTGATTTTTAAAGTATCGATCTCAATTTTCTTGCCTTCAGCAAATCTTTCGATTTCCTCTGTCAACGTTTTCATGTCGGTAGTCACAGGTTTGGAAGAAAAAGAAGAGGATTCCAAAAGGGTGACATCGTCATAGATTTTTTTGATCCTTCTATAAATAAAACGTTCTACACGAACTTGGATTACCGTAAAACATATGATAAAACTGATCAGTGCAAAGAGCGAAGCGTACGCCCAATCCATATGGCCAAGGTCCATGTGGAAAAGCACAAAAAGCAGGGTGGTTAAAACAGTGATGAACAGGGATGACCTAAGGGCAAACTTGTATGATTTCCTTAGTTTAATGGCCATTAGAGAACAAACTTATACCCAACGCCCTTCACGGTCTTGAAATGATCGTCCCCAATTTTTTCGCGCAGCTTTCGAATATGCACATCGATGGTACGGCCACCTACGACCACCTCGTTGCCCCAGACTTTATCCAAGATCACCTCACGTTTAAAAACCTTGTTTGGTTTGGAGGTAAGAAGGGCCAAAAGTTCAAACTCTTTACGAGGAAGCACAATTTCTTCACCGTTGTTCACGATTTTGTACTCTTCCCTATTGATTACAATTTCGCCAACCTTTACGATTTCGTCGACCTCTTTTTTCTCCTCTTTCAATCTACGAAGCAAGGCTTTTACCTTACTTACCAAAACTTTAGGCTTTATGGGCTTAGTGATATAGTCATCGGCACCGGCATCAAAACCGGCCACTTGGGAGTAATCTTCACCACGTGCGGTTAAAAAGGCGATGATGGTGTCTTCCAGACCGGGAGTGTTCCGAATCATTTCACACGCTTCAATACCATCCATTTCGGGCATCATCACATCCATAATGATAAGGTGTGGCTGTTTCTTTTTGGCCTTGGCAACCCCTTCAGCACCATTTTTGGCAGTGAAGACCTCATAGCCTTCAGCGGAAAGGTTATAACCTACAATTTCCAGGATATCAGGTTCATCGTCAACTAGTAAGATCTTAATGTCCTTGGTTTTCATGGGATGGTATTTCAGTGTTAATCCGTCAAATGTAAAGATAATACACTAACGGCATAAATGCTTAACGTTCATTTAATCTAATAACCTTATTGTAACGTTTCTCGAAAGAACACTTAACATGTGGCTAACATCGCTTTTACAGCATGACCGTTTCTTTGCCCCGAAATCTAAATGAGATACAACCGCGTATGAAAACGTATTTGATAGTGGCCTTTTCCCTCTTCACCTTAATTGCTTCCGCACAGCAGAATGGAAGCATTGTGGGTAAATTGACGGACAAGGAACTAAACAACGAACCACTTCCTTTTGCCAACGTCCTTATCAAAGGCACCACCAAAGGAACCACATCCGACTTTGATGGTCTTTTTGAGATTCCCGATGTAGCACCAGGTTCCTATACTTTGGTATTTAGTTTTTTGGGTTATGAGACTTTGGAGGTTCCCAATGTAGTGGTGGAAGCAGGAAAAGTCACCGAAATAAACGCTGGCTTGGGTGCCAGTAGTGTTGGATTGGACGAAGTGGTTGTGACCACAACTGCACGTAAGGATTCAGAAGTTGCCCTATTGCTACAACAAAAGAATGCCCTTGTAATGCAGGAGGCCATTAGTGCCGAGGCCCTTACCTTAAAAGGTATTGATGATGCCGCTGCGGCCGTTGCCCAAATTTCCGGTATTTCCAAACAACAAGGATCTAGCAATGTATATGTAAGAGGTTTGGGAGACCGTTACCAGAACACGACCATGAACGGTCTATCGTTACCATCGAACGATGTAAACAAAAAGAACATCAATTTGGATCTTTTTGGTTCATCCATTATTGAAAACGTAGCGGTAAGCAAAGCGTATAGTCCAACTTTTTATGGGGATTTTGCCGCGGGTAACGTGAACATTGACTCTAAAGAATATACCGGTGACGGATATTTGGAAGTTGCTGTAGGTGGTGGGATCAACACCAACGCTGCTGGCGAAGACTTTGTAAAAAGTGAGGGCACCAGTAATTTTGGTTTTTATAACAGATATAGCCACGATCCTTTTGCAATAGTTCTTTCACATGAAGTAGACCCAGTGGCCGCCTGGGACCCGATTAACTTGTCTGGCGCCATTGAAGGTGGATATTCCTTCGATTTCAACAATGAAAAATCTAGATTGAGCTTCTTTGGAGCGGCTAGCTTCTCAAATGGATATGAAATTTTGGAAGGTCCTGCCAGGGATTTTACCAACGTTTTAAAAGTCAATTTTCCTAACGTAAGGGAATTTGCTTATAAAACAACAACTACAGCACTAGGCAATATTACTTATAGAATTAACTCCGACCACAAAGTGAAATTCAGCTCATTGTTTATTAACAGTGCAGCAGATAGGGTAGGTTATTATGGCATCAATGGGCAAGGTACCAATCGTGACGCTATTCTAAACTCAGATGAAGGTTTCTATGTAATGAACGTTCAGTTTAACCAAGATATGATCTTCGTGAACCAGTTGACCGGACAACATGTATTTGATGAAAAACTAACCTTCGACTGGGGAGCTGGCTTTAACAAAGTTTTCTCCGATGAGCCAGACAGAAAAAGGTTTACACTTGAAAATTATCAATACGCCCTAGATAATGATAGCAATACAAATCCCGTATTCTATACTAATATCCCATTTGATAACCAACGCTTTTTCCAAAGTATTGAGGATGATGAGTTGAACAGTTACATGAATCTGGGTTATCAGGCTTCAGAAAAAGTAAAGTTCAATTTTGGATATAACGGTAGAAGAAAAGAGCGTAGGTTCAATAGTACTCGATATGGATATGATATCGTGGATAGAAACAATACCCCAGTAACTGATGTAAATGACTTTAACTCCATTTTTGATGTCACCAACATCAATATACCAGCTGGCGAAGGTCTATGGAATACCATTGTACTTAACCCGATCAGCAACGAAATTGGAAATACCAACCGTCCAGGTCTTCCTGAAAATACCTATAAAGGTAATTTAAACGTACATGCCTTGTTTGCATCCGCTGAACTTTTGCTCACGGACAAATTAAGCATGGTACCTGGTGTAAGAATCGAATCCTATAGTCAAAAAGTGGTATATGATGTCATCAATATAAGTGCCACCGATCCTGGATCCAGAGAAGTATACGAAAACATCTTCCTTCCAAGTTTGAACGCAAGATATGCACTTACCGAAAATTCAAATCTTAGAGCTGGTTTCAGCAAAACTGCATCCTTCCCAGAATTTAAGGAGGTTGCTCCTTTCGTTTATGAATCGGTAACCCAAAGGATAGGCGGTAACCCCGATCTATTAGGTGGATTGAACGGTGATGGACCAACGTATTCTGATGTTTACAACTATGATCTTAAGTATGAATGGTTCTTGGAAAGGGGCGAGATTATCTCATTGGCAGCTTTTGCCAAAACCATCAAAGATCCTGTAAACAGGGTAGTTGCCGCTGATGCTACTGGTACCCAACGCTACTTTAGAACAGGAGAAAAAGCCGATATCTACGGTTTGGAATTGGAAGCAAGAAAAAACCTTTTGATGGATACAGAAGACAATGCTGTCGTATCTATCGGATTGAATGCTGCCTACACACATACCAAACAAGATCTAAAGGATATTCCTGCCGGATCAGAAAATACTTTTGGTACTGCCTTTGATCGTGATTCTGAAGAATTGGAGGGTGCTTCTCCCTTTATCATCAACGCCGATTTAAACTATAGTCCAGTATTTGGCAACTACAAGCCAAAAGCTACCGTTGCATTCTCCTATTTCTCTGACCGTATCTTCTCCTTGGGAGCTGGTAGTTTGGGGAATATTGTAGAGAAAGCAGTACCTACGTTGAACTTTGTTTGGCAAAACTCCTTCGGAGAGCATTTTGAAGCCAACCTTTCCGCAAAAAACATTTTGAATCCAGACGTCTCCTTGGTTAGGGAAGGTACCGGTATTGGTGACGTTATCATTAGAGAGTATAACCTTGGGGTTAACGTTGGGCTAACCCTTAAATATAAATTTTAATTCCTTTTTAAACTTAAACAGATGAAAAACAAGTTTCTATTTTTAGGTATAGCCGCCGCTTTGTTCATTGCTTGTGAAGCCGACGATACCGCAGATATTGTTATCAATGATAACAGTGTAACGAACAATACCACCAATAACGGGAGTAGTGGTGGTGAAGAGAATACAACTGTGAATTTGAACGGTCTGTATTCACAAGACCTAACTTTGGATCCTGATATTGAATATATCGTTGCAGGTCCTGTACTTATGGCTAGTGGTACTACCTTGACCATTCCAGCTGGAATGACTATTAAGGCAGAACCAATTGGAGTTAATGCATATATCGCCATTCAACAAGGTGCTAAAATCATTGCCAATGGTACTTCTTCCAATCCAATCGTGTTTACCTCAAATGCGTCAAGTCCTAGTTCAGGAAACTGGGGTGGATTGGTCCTTTTAGGAAAAGCTCCAATAAACTCTACCACTGACGGATCAGAAGATGTATCAACCTCTGAAGTTGGCGCTTTAGCTTATGGAGGAAACACACCAGGAGATGATTCTGGAAGCCTTACCTATATTAGAATTGAGTATGCTGGTGGAGCTATCGATGGTAATGCAGAGCTTAATGGATTGTCTTTATATGCTGTTGGTTCCGGAACTACCATTGATTATGTACAGATATATGAAGGCTCTGATGATGGTTTCGAATTCTTCGGTGGAACCGTTGAGGCTAGCCATTTGGTGGTCGTAAACTGTGAGGATGATTCCATCGACTGGACTGAAGGTTTCTTTGGTTCCGTAACAGATGCTTATATCCAGCACGGTACTACCCATGACAAGGCCTTTGAATGTGACGGTTACAATACCGATTTCAGTAATGAAGGTGGTTATTATGCAAACCCAACTATTACCAATGTTACAGTTTTTGGTGCTAACGATGGAAGCGAAGCTGTTAGATTAAGAGCTGGAACACAAGGAACTTTCACCAACATTGTGCTTAACAACTTTGGTAAAGGTTTCAGATTGGACGGTGATGCTGGTGACAACCCAACAGGACAAGGCGTTCTTGATGACCTTTTGAACGTTGTAGACGTTACTTTTAACAACGTTACAACTACCATGGAAAATAATACCGGTGCTGTATTTAACGAATCAGATTTCATTACTGGCGTTGGAAACGGAACTGGTACCGATTACGCTACTTGGACTGCTGGTTGGACCGTAGGTATCAACTAAGCCTAAACCACAATAAAATATGGAGCCCCCGAATGATCGGGGGCTTCTTTTTTGCATTTCATCGAAAAGTAACCCCTTATTCATCAATTGGTTCCACCAACGCGTTACAATTTTTTTATATTTGTGGCACAGCGTTTGCAACCATTAACGTATGAAGCACTTCTACCTAGTCATTTTCTTTTTTGTATGTGCTCTCGGATTTTCTCAGGAAAATGCCAAGGGCAATGCCGATATTGACGGGTTTAAGCTCTATCCAAACCCTGTTACCCAAGGTAAGGTCTACATTGAGACTTCTTTGAATTCCCCTAAGAAAATTTTGGTCTTTGACGTGCTCGGCACCCAAGTTTTGGAGACTACCATTTTGGGCAAGGAACTCAACCTTTCCAACTTGGACAAAGGGGTATATATCCTTCGCGTTTTTGAGAACAACAAAGTGGCTACCAGAAAGTTAATCATCAAATAGCCCGGTTTTCACCTACAACAAACCACACTTTTTACGAGTTTCCCAACACTTTGACCCGTTTCACAACAAATAATGGGTCAAACATAGCTGTTTGCTTACTTTTACGTTGCGCATTACCCCAAATCTGCATTCATGAAGAAACTCTACTTTGTTATACTTATGGCTTTACCCATACTTACTTACGGTCAGGAGTTGGTCAGCATAAACACCGAGCCCATTCAGGAGCTCAAGGGTTTTAAGATGTACCCCAATCCGGCTTATGGAGATGAAGTGTACATCACCACCGAATCCAACGGTTCCAAGGACATCAAGATCTATGATGTTTTTGGGGAGGTTGTGTTAACGGATAGGATCAATACCAATACCTTGGACATTTCCCGACTTGTGCCGGGCGTATACGTGCTTCAAGTAACAGAAGATAAAAAAACCATGACCCGAAAGCTGGTCGTGAAATAAGCAAGATCTTTTAAGCTCCTTTTACCAAGGGGCTTTTTTTTTGGGTAATTTTGCCCATTCATGCATCCTATAGCTACAGAACGGATTTTTTACATTGCCAATTCCCATGAATTTGAGGACATGGCATTGCAACAATTCAACTTTCAATATCGGAACAATTCAGTTTATCAGGGTTTTTGTAATTACTTGGACAAATCTCCTGCTCAAGTACAAAAACTGAGGGACATTCCTTTTTTGCCCATCGAATTTTTCAAGTCGCACAACGTTGTTTCCACAGCCCAAAAACCACAGGCCATTTTTGAAAGTAGTGGTACCACCCAAAGCGCTACCAGCAAACATTTTGTTCCCGACCTATCCCTTTATGAGCAAAGTTTTTTAAAAGGTTTTTCTTCCTTTTACGGACATGTGGAAGATTATTGTATCCTAGCGCTGCTCCCTGCCTATTTGGAACGCAAGGGATCATCGTTGGTTTATATGGTCAACGATTTGGTGGAACGTTCTCAACATCCGGATAGTGGATTTTACCTATACGATTTAGCATCACTTCAACAAAAGCTGATGGCATTGGAACAAAATGGAACCAAAACCCTATTGATCGGGGTGTCCTTTGCGTTATTGGATTTGGCGGAACAATTCCCGATGAAACTGAAGAACACCATCATCATGGAAACCGGGGGCATGAAAGGTCGCCGAAAAGAATTAATCCGGGAAGAGCTTCATGGAGTCCTTACTAATGCCTTCGGTGTGCCTGCTATTCATTCGGAATATGGCATGACCGAATTATTATCCCAAGCCTATTCCAAAGGAAATGGGATTTTTGAAACCCCTCCTTGGATGAAGATCATTACCCGCGACACCGAAGATCCCTTGAGCCTTCAAGCTGAGGGAAAAACAGGCGGCATTAATATTATAGATTTGGCCAATCTGTATTCCTGCTCCTTTATCGCTACCCAAGATCTGGGCAAAACCTATCCCGATGGTTCCTTTGAGGTTTTGGGAAGGTTTGATAGCTCCGATATTCGCGGTTGTAATTTGATGGTGCTTTAACTAATCAACTACCAGCACAAAATAATTCTTCTTACCGCGCTGAAGCAATACAAATTTGTTATTGATCAAATCCGCTTCTGTAATAAGGTACTCTTCTCCCACTTTCTCCTTGTTCACAGAAATGGAATTTTGCTTCAGTTCCCTCCTAGCCTCGCCATTGGATCCCAAAAAGTTGGTCTTGGCGGCCAAGGCCCCGATCATATCCAAACCGGGAACAAGTTCTTCCCGTGACACTTGTGCTTGAGGAACGCCTTCAAAAACATCCAAAAAGGTTTTCTCGTTCAACCCTTTAAGATCCTGGGAGGTAGATTTTCCAAATAGGATATCACTCGCCTTAATGGCATTGTCCAGATCTTCCTTGGAATGTACCATGGTAGTCACTTCCTCTGCCAATTTTCTTTGAAGTGCCCTTTCATGTGGCGCTGCTTTATGGGCTGCCACCAAATCCTCTATTTCCTGTTGAGATAAAAAAGTAAAGATCTTGATGTATTTTTCGGCATCTTCATCGGATGTGTTCAACCAGTACTGATAGAATTTGTACGGAGAGGTACGTTCTGCATCCAACCATACATTGCCTCCTTCGGTTTTTCCGAATTTGGTTCCGTCTGCTTTCGTGATCAAAGGACAGGTAAGGGCAAATCCCTTGCCACCGCCAATTCTTCTGATAAGTTCCGTCCCCGTGGTAATGTTCCCCCATTGGTCGCTACCTCCCATTTGAAGGGTACAGTCATGCTTTTGGAACAGGTACAAAAAGTCGTACCCCTGAACCAATTGATAGGTAAACTCGGTAAAGGACATTCCTTCCTTCGCATCCGCAGAAAGTCTTTTTTTCACGGAATCCTTGGCCATCATATAATTCACCGTAATGTGTTTCCCTACATCGCGGATGAATTCCAGAAAGGAAAAATTCTTCATCCAATCGTAGTTGTTCACCAAAACAGCGGCATTCGGTTCATTGTTCTCAAAATCCAAAAAACGACTCAATTGTCCTTTTAGAGCCTCTTGGTTGTGCCTTAAGGTCTTTTCATCCAAAAGGTTACGCTCAGCGGATTTACCGGACGGATCCCCGATCATTCCAGTGGCGCCACCTACCAAAGCGTAGGGTTTGTGACCTGCCAATTGAAAATGCTTCAACATCATTACGCCCACCAAATGTCCAATGTGCAAAGAGTCTGCAGTAGGATCAATGCCAACATAGGCAGATCTCATTTCTTCCATTAAGTGTTCCTCAGCTCCGGGCATGACATCGTGGATCATTTCCCTCCATTGTAGTTCTTGGACAAAATTCTTCAACATGGTTGTTTTTTTGAATGGTTGCAAATATAAAATGAACTTGGCACTTGACTCCATAATTACGGCACAAATAGGTACTTTTACAGCATGATTTTGGTTACAGGAGGCACTGGATTGATTGGATCCCATCTACTTTACCACTTGGTGGACAGTGGACAGGAGGTAAGGTCGCTTTACCGCACCAAGGATTCATTGCAAAAAGTCACCAAGGTTTTTGGTTATTATTCCGACCAACCCACCTCATTGATGGATAAAATTGAATGGGTTGAAGGCGATATTACCAACATAGGCGAGTTGACAAAGGCATTTGAAGGCATTAAACAAGTTTACCATTGTGCCGCACTGATTTCCTTTGATCCAAAGGATTTTAAAAAGCTGGAAAAAATCAACATTGAGGGAACGGCCAACGTTGTGAACCTTTGTTTGAAGTTTGGCGTTCAAAAACTCTGTTATGTGAGTTCCATTGCTGCCATCGGACCAAGTGTAAAAGGGAATATGGCCACTGAGGAGAATGATTGGAGCGAAACCAACGCATCTGTTTATGGACTGACAAAATACAACGCTGAACTTGAAGTATGGCGCGGTTCCCAAGAAGGATTGTCCGTGGTCATCGTAAATCCAGGTGTGGTCATTGGACCAGGATTTTGGAAATCGGGTAGTGGTTCCTTTTTCACCTATGCCGCCAAGGGTAAAAAGCATTTCATACCAAGTGGCACTGGTTTTGTTGCTGTTGATGATGTAGTAAAGGCCATGGTAGCCTTAATGGAATCCGAAATACAATCTGAGCGATTCATTTTGGTGGATCAAAATTGGACCTATGAACAATTGTTTCAAAAAATAGCCCCAAAGTTGGGAGTAGAGCCTCCATCAAAAAAACTTTCCTATTTTTCCTTGGAGGTATTTTGGAGGTTGGATTGGCTCCGCAGCAAACTGTTGGGCAAAAGACGGAGGTT
>JASBTS010000165.1 GCA_030148305.1 Allomuricauda sp.
TATCGCCGCTCGCTGCCTAGATTTTTAAAAGTAAAGGAATGGTTGGATGATGGTTTGATCGGTGAGGTGCGCCACATCCATTGGGAAAAATCGAAACCACCCAATGATTTGGATTTGAACGGGAGCTACAATTGGCGTACGAACCAGAAAATTGCCCCTGGCGGCTATTTTGATGATTTGGCAAGCCACGGTTTGGACCTGTTCGCTTTTCTCTTGGGGGATGTCATTGAGGCAAGCGGTATAGCCAAAAATCAACAAGGGCTTTATTCGGCTTTTGATGCGGTTTCAGGGGTTTGGTTGCATAAAAATGGCATTACAGGTGAAGGTTTTTGGAATTTTGGAACCCATCAACGGGTGGATAAGGTCGATATTTATGGTTCCAAAGGAAAAATCAGTTTTTCCGTTTTGGATGAAGCCCCGCTTCAATTGGAAAATGAAACAGGTTTTCAAACGGTAGAAATTCCGCATCCAGACCATATTCAAGAATTCCATGTGGCCAACATCAAAAACCACTTATTAGGTAAATCAATTCATCCTTCCACAGGAAAATCAGGGTTGCATACCAGTTGGGTGACGGACAGGATTTTAGGGAACTTTTAGTTGGAAATGACCACCACGTTTCCATTTAATGTGGCCCTGTAAAAAAGTAAATCGTAGTAGCGATTGCCATCATCGGGCCTTTCCAATTGTTGTCCAGTGAACAGGTTATAGGTGTACCCTTCGCAACTGCATACCACGTTTTGTCCATCAATGGTCATGGTAGAACAGCTGTTCGGGGTATGGTTGGGACAACTGGCCTCAAAGGCATAATAAGTATCCAAACTGGATTTGATCACAAAGGCACCTCGCGTTCCTACTCCACTGTTGCCAACGTACACCGGATTTCCTATGGTGTTCAGGTTCGTATAAAGGGGAAGGTTCAGGTTTAATTCAAAGCGAAAACTCACTTCTTGCAGATACGGATTTCTATTGGTACTATCTGAACTACAGGAAATTAATGAAACGAGCAGGGCAAGGCTCCAAAAGTACTTCATGGTAGGGGTTTCTTATCAACGTAGCAACAAAGTTGAACAAAATTTGCCTATATTTGCGTTAAATCCTCGCAAAATCCATGCAGGTCATGGGACTCGTTGAGGATTTTTTGTATTTGTAGAGAAGAGTTCATTGGGGAAATTATTTTTTGATTTTCTTCAATGTTCTTTTGCATTAAAATTTTGAAGTGATGAGCAAAGTATCATACTACACAGCCGAAGGATTAAAGAAATTGAGGGATGAGTTGAACCAACTCAAGGATGTGGAACGTCCAAAAGCTTCACAGGCCATTGCGGAGGCTCGTGACAAAGGGGACTTATCCGAAAATGCCGAGTACGATGCCGCCAAGGAAGCACAGGGCCTTTTGGAGATGAAGATTTCCAAAATGGAAGAAACCTTGGCCAATGCCCGTTTGATTGACGAATCACAATTGGACAATTCCAAAATCTTGGTGCTTTCCACCGTTAAATTGAAGAACCAGGCCAATGGCTTGCAAATGAAGTACACCCTGGTTGCGGAAAGTGAGGCCGACCTTAAAACAGGAAAAATATCGGTAACCTCTCCCATTGGGAAGGGACTTTTGGGTAAAACCGTTGGAGAAGTAGCCGAAATCAAGGTGCCGAATGGAACCCTGAAATTGGAAGTATTGGAAATCTCCAGGGATTGACAGCCGTTAAAAATCAGTATCTTTAATCCCGTCTTATGATGGGATTTTTATTTTAAACCAAACCACAATGGCCAGTATTTTTACCAAGATCATCAACGGGGATATCCCTTGCTACAAAATTGCCGAGGATGAAGATCATTTCGCTTTTTTGGACATTAACCCAAACTCCATTGGGCATACGCTGTGTATTCCCAAAAAGGAAGTCAACAAGATTTTGGAAATGGATGAGGATGCCTATATGAAACTGATGGCCTTCTCAAGAAAGGTGGGCAAAGCCATTGAGGCAGCTGTTCCCTGCAAGAGGGTAGGGATGACGATCATCGGACTCGAAGTGCCCCACGTGCACGTGCACGTGATTCCCCTACAAAGTATGGCCAATGCCACCTTTCAACATAAGGAAAGCCTTAAACCGGAAGAGTTTGAGGAAGTGGCCGAAGCCATAAAATCCCACCTTAATTAAATCCTTCCAAATAGAAATAGACCCCACCTGCCACTAAGCAGAGCATCAGCACCATAATAATAAAGAACAAGGTGGTGAAGCGTACCGAAGACCTATCGGGTTGCACCAATTTATTGTAGTAGTCAAATACCCTTTCAATATCCGGGGTCCAGTTGACAGGGTAAATTTTGGAGTGACATTTCTTACACTCTATTTCGTGCGTTACCTCGTTTGTGATCTTGTGGAAGAACGGGTTAAAGGTGTGCTTTTGAAAAAAGGTGAGCTTCAGTTCCTGGTTATAACATTCGGGGCAGTTATTGGTAATATCAGCTTCCTTTATTACGAGTCGTTTTTCCTTAGCCATAGGTCATTTTTCAATTGCTCTCAGGGAAATCTGCATGATAGTTCCTTCTTTACTAGACGAAAATACTTTAATTTTTCCTTTATGGTACTCTTCCACTATCCTTTTAACAAGTGAAAGTCCTAATCCCCAGCCTCTTTTCTTGGAGGTTACCCCTGGACTGAAAATGTTCTGCCATTCACTTTTGGCAATGCCATGTCCCGTATCGGAGACAGAAATATGGACATAGTGTCCCTTCTTTTCAATCTGTATGGCAATGTTGCCCTTGCCCCTCATGGCATCAATTCCATTTTTCACCAGATTCTCTATGCTCCAGTTGTACAACGGCGGATTTAAAAGCACAGGCACGTTGTCCACATTGCTGCTGAAGGAAAAATGGACCAGTTTGGAACTCCTCTTTTTAAGATATTCATAGGCTTTCTCGGTTTCCGCTACAATGTTGTGCTCTCGCAATTCGGGAATGGAACCAATCTTGGAAAAACGTTCGGTGATGGTTTGAAGACGATCAATATCCTTGCCAATTTCTTTGGTAACTTCCTGATTGATATTTTCTGTTTTCAATAACTCGTTCCAACCTAAAAGCGATGTTAAGGGCGTACCGATTTGATGGGCTGTTTCCTTGGCCATACCCGCCCAAAGCTTGTTCTGTTCAGAAGCCTTGTTCGTCCTGAAAAAGAAAAAGATGACCGTTCCGAACAGGAAAATGATCAGTAACAATGCCAACGGGTAATATTTCAATTTGTTCAAAACCTCAGAGTTGCCGTAGTAAAGTGTTTCCAACAATTCCCCATCCTGAATGATCAAAATGGGTTCGTTCTCGTTTTTGAACTGTGCTATTTTTTTGTGGATATAAACACTGTCGGATATCTTATCCTCAGGAATATTGTGGGTCTTGTATGAACCCTTCTCATTGAGCAGGATCATGGGGGTGGAGGTGTTGTTGCCCAGTACTTTTAGGGTAAGGTTCCCCAATTCTTGATCCACGGAGGATTGCACCAGTTCCAATTGGGCCGTAGCCCAAATCTCCATTTTAAGTCGTTCCTCCTCTTTGAACTTTTTGAAAAAACTATTGGTGTTCCACAAAATCAAACTTACGATCACAAATGCGGAAATCAGCAGAATGATGTTGGAGGCTTTCCTTTTTGGACTGAAGTTCATTTTAGGCTGAATTGTTATTAAAGATAGCAGAAAATGGAAAACATGTTAATAGTTCGTTGAAATAACGGGTTCCAAAGGAAATCATTTTATGTACTTTTGAAATTCAACAAAAATTAACATACATGGAAGTTCAGGGAAGAATCAAAATGATAGACGAAACCAAGACGTATGGCAACAATG
>JASBTS010000168.1 GCA_030148305.1 Allomuricauda sp.
GGAACCGGTAATGATCGGGGCATGCATATAGTAAAACCCTTTTTGCTGAAAATAGCTATGAATGGCGAAGGCCAAGGCCGAACGCACCCGCATTACCGCGGCAAACGTGTTGGTTCGCACCCTTAAATGTGCCTTTTCCCTCAAGAATTCCAAGGAGTGTTTTTTAGGCTGAATTGGGTAGGTTTCCGGATCGGCGGTGCCATGTACAAAAACATCTTCAGCCTGAATTTCCACACTTTGTCCTTTTCCTTGGCTTTCTACCAAGGTTCCGGAAATTTTTAGTGCAGAACCAGTAGTGATTTGTTTGAGAACGGTTTCATCCAATTTTTCAAAATCTACTACACATTGCAAATTATGTATGGTTGAACCGTCGTTCAAGGCTATAAATCGGTTGCTCCTAAATGTTTTTACCCATCCATTAACTTCTACGGAATCTCCTACGGGCTGCTTTTCTAGCAATTCTTTTATGGAATAAGACTTCATTGTAAGGCTATCGTAATTTAGTGGGTAAAGATAGGTTTTTGAACAAAAAGGATGGCAATGCCACCGTGTAATTTATGGCCCTTTTCCTAGGATTTGTGCTTGGGATTGTCCTCTTCTTGGGGCAAGATGTCGATCTGTGGTTCTTTCAATACCTCTTTGTTGGCAATACTTCTTTCCAAAGAAAGGAGTAGGGAAGGCAACAAGATCAAATTGGACAACATGGCAAATAACAAAGTGGCCGAAACCAGACCGCCCAATGCTTTGGTTCCCCCAAAACTGGAGAGGATGAACACCGAGAAACCAAAAAACAACACAATTGAAGTATAGAACATACTCACCCCCGTCTCCCGAAGAGCGGCGTATACCGACCTTTTAATGTGCCATTTATGTGTGGCCAATTCTTGCCGGTACTTGGCCAAAAAGTGGATAGTGTCATCTACCGAAATCCCAAAGGCAATACTGAATACCAAAATGGTGGATGGTTTTATCGGGATACCCAAATAGCCCATGAGCCCAGCAGTTATCAATAGGGGCAACAGGTTGGGCACCAACGAAATGATGACCATCCTAAACGAACGGAACAAATAGGCCATGAACAAGGAAATAAGTCCAATGGCCAAGGCGAGTGACATCACCAGGTTGGCGACCAAATATTTGGTTCCCTTTAAAAACAGCAATGCTTTACCGGTTATGTACACATTGAACTTGTCTGGAGGAAAGGATTTGGTGATGGCTTCTTGTACATCCTTTTCAATTTCTTCCATACGGTCGATTGGCACATCCTGCATGTAGGTGGTCAATCGGGCAATTTGCCCCGTACTGTCCACAAAACTTTCCAATAGGTTTCCGTCTGTGGATGATTTTCTGGCCGCATCCATGATGAAAGTATTCTCTTGGCTAGTGGGGAGTTGGTAGTATTTCGGGATGCCGTTGTAAAAGGCCTGCTTGGAATATTTAATTAGATCTACAATGGAAATGGGGCGCGACAATTCAGGAATTTCATCAATGACAGTCCCCAATTGGTCCATTCGTTTTAGTGTGGCTGGCTTGATTACCCCATTTTTCCGTTCGGTATCCACCACAATTTCCATGGGCATGATACCGTCAAACTCTTCTTCAAAAAATTGGATGTCCTTATAAAATTCGGTGTTCTTTGGTAAGTCTTCGATCCTGCTTCCAGTAATTTTCATCTGGTTGATACCGATTACGCTCACGACCAAAACCCCAACCGTAACCATGTAAACTGCAATCCTATGCTCACGGACAATATATTCCATCTTGCCTACAAAAAGGTCGATCCATTTTTTGTTGAGGTGTTTCAGGTGCTTCGTCTTCGGAAGTGCCATAAAACTGTATATGATCGGAATGATCAACAAGGAAAGCACAAAGATGCCTATGATGTTGATGGAAGCCACTATACCGAACTCCCTTAAAAGGTCGCTATCCAAAATGATAAAGGTGGCAAAACCGGAAGCAGTGGTGATGTTGGTCATCAAGGTGGCATTTCCGATCTTGGAAATCACCCTTTGCAACGACAAAGCTTGGTTACCGTGTTTCTTTACCTCTTGTTGGTATTTGTTGATGAGGAATATACAGTTTGGAATTCCGATTACAATGATCAATGGCGGGATCAATGCGGTAAGGATCGTGATTTCGTACTGTAAAAGTCCCAATATACCGAAAGCCCACATCACCCCGATGATCACAATACACATGGAAATAAAAGTGGCCCTAAAACTCCTGAAGAAGAAGAAGAAGATCAAGGAAGTGACCAAAAGGGCGGCCCCGATGAAAATCCCGATTTCATCCACAATGGATTTGGTATTCCAGGTTCGGATATAGGGCATTCCTGAAACCCTTACATCCAATTGGGTGTCCTCTTCAAAGGTTTTTACCAAATCCCCAAGGTCGTTCAATATAAACTGGTTCCTTACGGCTGTGTTCAAGATATCCTTGTCCAAATAGGCAATAGTCTGGATGGTACCACTTTTTGCATTGTAGACCAGATTGTCGTAAAAAGGCAACTCGTTAAAAAGGTGATTTTTGAGTGAATCGATTTCCGCTTTGGTCTTTGGAGGCGATTTGATGAAAGGATTCATGACAAACGTCTGGGTTTTGTCATCCTTCTCAAGGACCTTCAAGTTTTCAAGGGAAACCACAAAATCAATTTCTGGGAAGGCGTCCAACTGTTTGGCCAAACGGTTCCAGCGGTTGAAATTTTCTGGGTTGAACAAAGCGGTATCCCTCACGGCCAACACAATGGCGTTGCCTTCTTCCCCAAATATTTTGGTAAAATTATTGTATTGGATGGTTGCGGGGTGGTCGTCTGGCAATAGGTTTGCCTCCGTATTCGAAAACTTGATGTTTTTCCATTGAAACCCTAGAAAAACAGTGACGGCTACGATGCCGATCAGGATCAAAATCCTATTTCGAAGAATAATGCGTGCGACCTTGGTCCAAAAACCTTGTGTGAGCTTTGCTACCATTTTGGTTTAATTGGGCGCAAAGGTAGAAAATGATCGGCTGTGTTCCTAGGAAAGCAGCTTATCATTGATCAAGTTTTAAACCTTCATGATCTCTGCTTCCTTCACAGTAAACAGGGAATCCACTTTTTTAATGTATGAATTGGTGAGTTCTTGAACGTCCACTTCGGCGTTTTTCAAAAGGTCTTCCGAGATTTCGAGGGATTTCAAATCCTTATTGGCCTCTTGTCTGGCACTACGGATACTCACTTTGGCGTCCTCCGCTTCGGCTTTGGCCTGTTTTACCAATTGAACCCTGCGTTCTTCAGTAAGGGGTGGTACGCTGATGATGACGGTTTCACCATTGTTCATGGGGTTGAAACCCAAATTGGCATTCATGATGGCGTTTTCTATTTCGCCGATCAAGTTTTTTTCCCAAGGCTGTACGGAAATGGTACGGGCATCTGGGGTATTGATGTTGGAAACCTGCGAAAGCGGGGTTTGGGAGCCATAATAATCCACCATTACGGAAGATAACATTACGGGACTGGCCTTTCCGGCACGGATTTTTATAAAGGCCTTTTCCAAGTGGGAAATGCTGGCATCCATGCTTTCTTTTGCACTATCAAGTACAAATTTTACTTCTTCGTCCATGCTCTTATTTTTTATTTCGATATCAAATTATACGTTGACCACCGTTCCAATGTTCTCACCGGATACGATCTTCATCAAATTCCCCCTGGTGTTCATATCAAAAACAACAATGGGCAATTCGTTTTCCTGGCTAAGCGTAAAAGCTGTGGTATCCATCACTTTCAAACCTTTGGAAAGTACTTCTTGGAAAGAAAGAGAATCGAATTTGGTGGCACTTTTGTCTTTTTCTGGGTCGGAAGTGTAAATTCCATCTACACGGGTTCCTTTCAAGATCACATCGGCATTGATTTCAATGGCCCTCAATACGGCTGCAGAATCGGTGGTGAAATACGGATTTCCGGTTCCACCTCCGAAGATGACCACCCGGCCTTTTTCCAAATGGCGAATAGCCCTTCTTCTGATAAAAGGTTCGGCCACTTCATTGATCTTGATGGCCGATTGCAAACGGGTCTGGATTCCTTTCAGTTCCAAGGCACTCTGTAGAGCCAATCCGTTGATCACGGTTGCCAACATGCCCATATGGTCGCCCTGTACACGGTCCATTCCTTGGCTGGCACCGGCAAGACCCCTAAAAATGTTTCCACCGCCGATAACGATGGCCACTTCAATGCCTTTATCCACTACGCTCTTGATCTCCTCGGCATATTCGGCCAAACGGTCCCCGTCGATTCCGTATTGCTTTTTGCCCATCAAGGCCTCACCACTCAGTTTTAATAAAATTCTATTGTATCGCATTGAAGGTTTCTTGAAGTCGGGACAAAAATAATCAAAAAAAATTATGGGAAACCATTGAAAAAGGGGTGGGCCCGAGATTCGATTGAATAAAAATTGCATACATTCTGTAACCTTTTTCAAAAACAACGGTATATCCTTCAACAGACCAAAAAAACAATTCATTGCAAACACTGACCGACAACGTCTTAATGATGAAAGTGAAAAGTGGCGACTTGGACAAGTTGGGCCTGCTCTACGAGCGACATAAAAGGAAGTTGTTCGGGTTTTTCTATAACATGGGGAACAACGCCTCTTTAAGTGAAGATTTGGTGCAAAATGTGTTCGTTAGGATTTTAAAGTATAGGCAATCCTTTACAGGTGAAGGACCCTTTACCGCTTGGATGTTCAGCATGGCCCGGAACGTGAATTATGATCATCACAAAAAAGTTTCACGTGAAGGGGTCTCCAGGAATGTGTCCCCGGAACAAGTGGATCGGGGAACCGGGGATTATTTGAACGAAGCTATGGATCTGCAGGGGGATGCCCATTTACTGAGAAGGGCAATGGGACTTCTGTCCGCAGAGAAAAAGGAAATACTGTTATTGAGCAAATACAGGGAATTGAAATTTCAAGAAATTGGTGAGATTTTGGGTTGTTCCGAAGGTGCTGCCAAAGTGAGGGTGCACCGTGCATTGAAGGATTTGAAAACGATTTTTTTACAATTGGAAACGAGATGAAGGACGAAAAGTTTGAAATATTGGCAATGGACTATCTGTCCGGAAACCTTTCAGAAGGTGAAGCAAAGGAATTTGAAACATTCCTGGAAGCGCATATGGCGTATCGAGAAAAGTACGAAGAGCTATTGAAAGCTTGGGAGCTAATGGAAGCTATGCAAAGCCCTGAGCCTTCGACCCAAATGGACCAGGCCTTTTTTGCCATGTTGTCCAATGAAATGGACAAAGAAAAGGAAAGCTCCCCCAAGCAAAGCCTTATTGCCATGTTCACAGCAATTTTTAGGCCGCAATGGGCCATTGGAGTTCTTCTACTCCTGATCGGGTTGGGTATCGGATATTTTTTAAGGCCAGATGTAGAACCCATTCCAACACAAACCATTGCTGTCAACAATGAGACCGAAGAGGTACGCCAAAAATTGGTTCTGACCTTGTTGGACCAGCCATCGGCAAACCAAAGACTGCAAGGGGTGAGTGAAGCCAATAAGTTTGAGAATGCCGATGATATTGTGATCAAAGCGCTTTTAAAGACACTCAATAGCGACCCGAACGTAAACGTGAGGTTGGCCGCAATAGAATCCTTGACCAATTATGTGGACAAACCCGAAGTTCGCCAAGGTTTGGTGCAATCCATTCCAAACCAGGGATCACCCATTTTACAGATAACCTTGGCCAATTTAATGGTGGCCCTTCAAGAGAAGTCTTCCATAGCACCTTTCAGGCAATTATTGAAGCAAAAGGAATTGGATACTACGGTCAAAAAACGAATCGAAAGGAGTATAGAATCCATTATATAGTTTATTTATCAATCTGCCCTTTGGGCGCAAATCAAATTACGAACAGTCTAATTTTTAACAAGATGAAACAGTTATTTATTATGACGTGCCTGTCCTTGGGGGTGGGTATGTTGAGTGCCACGGCACAGAAGAAAGAGTTTAGGGAGGTCATCAAAAAAAGCGTTCCCCTAGCCAACAACTTAAACAACAGTGTGGTGGTGAAAAACGTATTCGGCTCCGTGAATGTGGAAGGATACAATGGAAACGAAGTGGTTCTGGAAGTGGAACGCATTATTTCAGCGAAAAACACGGAAGATTTGGAATTGGGAAAGAAGGAACTGCAACTCCAGATCATTGCAGAAAGCAATCGGGTTATTCTTCATCCTGATGCGCCATACATCCAATTCGATAAGGAAAAATTGAGTTACAACTGGTGCAACAAGAACAATGATGTTCCTTATGAGCACAAGTTGAATTTTACCTTGAAAGTGCCCAACTCGGTCAAGATTAATGTAAGTACGGTGAATGATGGGGATATTTTGGTCAAGAATACCAATGGAGATTCCATGGAAGCGGAGAATATCAATGGAGGTATTTCCCTGAACAACATTACTGGAAAAACCAAGGTGAGCTGTATCAATGGTGATGTGGATATTTCATATTCAAAAAATCCCAATGTGGCTTCTCGGTACTATGCCTTGAACGGAGACATCAACATTTCGTATCAGCAATCGCTTTCGGCCAATATCTCGTTCAAAAGCATGAACGGGGAAATGTTCACCGACTTCGATATCAACAAACAATTTGTAAAGACCAGTAAAAATGAAGGTGATGGCGACAAGCCTAAATTCAAGTTTGAGTCGAGGCCCGTGGTACAGATAGGTGGTGGTCAGGTAGAATTTGATTTTGAAACCTTGAACGGAAATGTATTCATCAAAAAAAATAACAAGTCATGAAGAAGATCAAAAGTATAGTAATTATCACCCTAGTACTGTGCACGGGTGTGTTGTCTGCGCAGGATAAGCAAATCGATTTGTTCACCATTCCTTTGAGCAGCCCAGGGCAATCCGGAAGACTGGTCCTTGACCAGATCAGTGGTTCCATTACGGTAACCGGTTATGAGGGCAAGGAGGTTATTGCAAAGGTTTCGGTTTCGGAGGATAAGAAGTCTTCCAGCAATGAGAAGAATGGCATGAAGCGCATTGGTAGTTCAGGTCTTAACATCAGTGCCGAGGAGAAAAGCAATGAGGTGAGGATCCATAATGAAATGTGGAGCAGAAGAGCAGATTTTGATATTAAGGTTCCATACAATTTCGCCCTAAAGTTGAGTACCATTAATGATGGAGATATTTTAGTGCAGGGTGTTACTGGAGATCTGGAAATCAGTAATGTGAACGGAGGTATTTCCCTTCAGAATGTAGAGGGTTCGGTTACTGCTAATACTACTAATGGCCCGGTAAAGGTCGATTTTAAGAAGATGGCCAACATGTCTGATATGGCTTTTACCAGTTTCAATGGAAATGTGGAGGTTACGTTTCCAAATAACATAAAGGCGAATGTGAAGGCCAAATCGGATATGGGAGATGTTTATACTGATTTTGATATGGCCCTTTCAGAGAACAAACCAGAAATGGACAAAAAGCAAACCTCTGGCAGCTACAAGGTAAAACTGGAACAGTGGATTAGGGGTAAGATCAATGGTGGTGGCCCTGAACTATTGTTCAAGACTTTCAATGGGGATATCCTCATTAAGGCGAAATAATTTGGAATATGCCAACATAAAAAAGGCCCCATTTTATGGGGCTTTTTTTTATTTGTATGGTTTGGGATTATCCCAAAGCTACTCTTTTGAAACCGGTTACAACCAAGCTGGCGTCAACTGATTTTACATACTGGGCAACGCTAAGTTTGCTGTCCTTGATGAAATCTTGGTTAACCAAAGTGTTGTCCTTGAAGAAACGGTTCAATTTACCTTTGGCGATGTTGTCCAACATAGCTTCTGGTTTACCTTCTTGGCGCAATAAATCTTTGGCGATCTCAATTTCCTTATCGATGATGGATTGATCCACACCTTCTTCGTCAAGGGCAACAGGGTTCATAGCGGCGGCTTGCATGGCCACATCCTTTGAAGCTTCGGCAACACCTGCAACATTGGCGGACATACCTACCAAAGTAGCAATTTTGTTACCAGCGTGAATGTAAGATCCTACGAACGGAGCGCTCAATTTCTCAAAACTTCCGATTTCGATTTTCTCACCGATAACACCAGTTTGCTCGGTCAATTTGTCGGCAACGGTCATTCCTTCAAAAGAAGCGGCTAGGAAAGCATCCTTGCTATCAAAACCTAGGGCAAGATCGGCCAAATCATTGGCCAATTTTACAAAGCTTTCGTTTTTGGCAACGAAGTCGGTTTCGCAGTTCAATGAAATTACGACACCTTGGGTGTTGTCTGCACTCACTTTTGCGATGGCAGCACCTTCAGAGGATTCTCTGTCAGCTCTATTGGCGGCTACTTTCTGGCCTTTTTTTCGAAGGATCTCGATCGCTTTTTCAAAATCGCCTTCAGCTTCAACCAAAGCTTTTTTACAATCCATCATACCAGCCCCTGTGGTCTGTCTTAGTTTATTTACTTATGCGGAGGTAATCTGTGCCATTTTTCTATGCTTTTTAAAAATTTATGTAAAGTAAAACACTATTCAAGTGTTTCGTTTTAGGACAATGTTAAATCAAGGTTGGGTTATTCAACGCCTCCCTTAACACTGTCTTGCCATTCTTGCAATTCATCCCACTTACCAGCGGCGGCCAACTTGGCTTGTTTTGGCCAAGAAGTTGGATCCAAATGGGCCATGGTTGAACTAGCGTCTGTCAAGATTTCCTTGATTTTCTCAGGGGCGGTCTTGGCAAGGTCGGCGTAAGTGGAAATTCCTTTTCCGATCAAAGCCTCCTCGGCTTTTGGGCCGATACCTTCAATTTTGGTAAGCTCATCGGCTTTTACCTTTTTAGGAGCGGCAGCAGCCTTAGCTTTTTTGGCTTTTTTGGCATCGGAAACATCATCATCCTCATCGATCAAAACAGCTTTGGCGTCCATGAAATCATCATCCTCGTCTTCCTTGTCACTGTTTTTGTCATTTTTACGGTCTGCCAAACCAGCAGCTACAGCCTTGGTCACTTCTTCCAAGATAGCTTCAATGGATTTGCTGGCGTCGTCGTTTGCAGGGATCACATAATCGATCGGCCTTGGATCGGAATTGGTATCCACCATGGCGAAGATCGGAATGTTCAATTTTTGGGCCTCTTTTACGGCGATGTGCTCACGCATGGTATCCACGATGAAAAGGGCACCAGGCAAACGGGTCATGTCGGCAATAGAACCAAGGTTCTTTTCCAACTTGGCACGCAAACGGTCTACTTGTAGTCTTTCTTTTTTGGAAAGGGTGTTGAAGGTGCCGTCTTTTTTCATCCTGTCAATGGAAGCCATTTTCTTGACGGCTTTACGGATGGTTACAAAGTTGGTCAACATTCCACCAGGCCATCTTTCCGTGATGTATGGCATGTTGATCTTGGAAACTTTGTCCGCAACGATGTCCTTAGCTTGTTTTTTAGTGGCTACAAAAAGGATTTTTCTTCCAGAGGCAGCAATTTTGCTGAGGGCCTCGTTGGCTTCCTCAAGTTTTGCAACCGTTTTGTAGAGGTTGATCACGTGGATCCCGTTACGCTCCATGTAGATGTAAGGAGCCATGTTTGGGTTCCACTTTCTTGTTAGGTGTCCAAAGTGTACACCTGCTTCGAGTAAATCTTTTACTTCAATTTTACTTGCCATTTTTAGTACTTAGTTTACGTTCCGTTGTAGTAGCAATGCACTGGTGGTCACTTTTGGTTCGCCCTGCACATTTAGATGCTAAACTAAATTCCAAAAAGTCGAATTTTATTTCCTTTTTGGAACAACGACAACTTGGTTAAAAATTTAACCCTGAAAAATGTTTCCAGGGTTTTCAATGAACTTATTGTAATGGTGCCAAGGCACCGAAAAATATTAACGTTTGGAGAACTGGAATTTCTTACGGGCTTTCTTCTGACCGAATTTCTTTCTTTCCACCATCCTTGGGTCCCTTGTCAATAGGCCTTCTGGCTTAAGGATACCTCTGTTTTCCTCATTGATCTCGCACATTGCCCTGGACAAAGCCAAACGAACAGCTTCCGCCTGACCAGTGATGCCACCACCGTAAACGTTCACTTTTACGTCGTAGTTATCTTCGGTTTCGGTCAAAGTGAAAGGCTGCTTTACTTTGTATTGTAGGGTTGCTGTGGAAAAGTAATCGTTCAAGTTCCTTTTGTTCACGGTAATGTTACCGGTACCTTCAGAAACATATACTCTTGCTACAGCAGTTTTTCTTCTACCTATCTTGTGAACCACTTCCATTATTTGTAGTCGTTTAAGTTTATTGCCTTTGGTTTTTGTGCTTCTTGTCCGTGCTCGGCACCAGCGTACACCTTAAGGTTTCTGAAAATTTCTGCACCAAGCTTGTTCTTTGGCAACATTCCTTTTACAGAAGTTTCAATGATACGCTCAGGGTATTTGTTCAATACCTCTTTGGCAGCAGCTGAACGCTGACCACCAGGATACCCGGTATATCTCAAATATACTTTGTCATCCCACTTGTTGCCGGTCATGGTGATTTTCTCGGCATTGATGACAATAACATTGTCTCCACAATCAACGTGGGGAGTAAAGTTGGTCTTGTATTTTCCCCTAAGCAATTTGGCTACTTTAGACGCCAATCTTCCCAAGGTCTGTCCTTCAGCATCAACCAATAACCATTGCTTGTCAACGGTAGATTTATTGGCGGAAATAGTCTTATAACTTAATGTATCCACTTCTCGAATATTATTGATTTAATAACCTATCCCGATAAACGGGCTGCAAATGTACAATTATTAGATTGAATTACAAACGGTTGGTTGGGAATATTTTTTGGCTTTTTTTCATTTTTCCGTTAAGCCTCTTTTAAGGCCTCAAATTTCATCATAGTTAGTGTTAAATAAACCTTAAAAAACATATTGACTGTAACTGTTCCCGTTTTCGGTGGTCTTTACGGTATCAATCAATCAATCAAAAAACTAACCTAGTGAAGCAAGTACGTCTTTTTCTCGCACTATTTTTATTTTCCTTTTTTATCAATGCACAAGATTCTACCCAGGTAGAAGTTCCCAAAAAAATATACATGACCCGGTCTTTGGGTGAAGAGACCCATCCTGTAATCGATGGTATTTTGGACGATGCCGCATGGAACCTTGTAGAGTGGGGAGAAGATTTTATAGAGCAGCGTCCGGATGAAAATACGCCACCGAGCCATCAGACCAAATTTAAGATCGTTTATGGTCAAAAATCTTTATATATAGGTATACGCTGTTATGATTCCGAACCTGACAAGATTGTAAAACGGTTGTCTAGAAGAGATGGATTTGAAGGGGATTGGATCGGGGTCTTTATCGATAGTTACCACGATAAACGAACCGGTTTTGGTTTCATCGTTAGCGCGGCCGGTGTAAAGGGCGATGTGTTGGAATCCAACAACGGTTCCAATGAAGATGATAGCTGGAACCCCATTTGGTATGTGGCCACCAATGTTGATGATGAGGGTTGGACTGCCGAAATGAGAATTCCTTTGAGCCAGATCAAGTTCGGTAATGAAGAGGACCAAGTTTGGGGACTGCAGGTAATGAGACGTTATTTTAGGGATGAGGAACGTTCCGTTTGGCAGCGTTTGCCAAGAGATGTGGCTGGTTTCATCAGTGAGTTTGGGGAACTTCATGGGTTAAAGAACATTGAACCTCAAAAACAATTGGAGATCCAACCTTATACCGTTGCCAAAATGGAAACTTATGAGGCAGAGGCCGGAAATCCCTTTAGGGATGGGAGCGACAATGATATCACGGGAGGGTTGGATGCCAAGATCGGTATCACCAATGACCTTACCTTGGACCTTACAGTGCACCCCGATTTTGGTCAGGTAGATGCAGATCCTTCGGCCATTGCTTTGGATGGGTTTCAGATTTTCTTTCAGGAAAGACGGCCTTTCTTTGTGGAGAACAAGAACATCTTCGATTTCAGTATTTCGCAATCCGAAGCTGGGAACACCTTTGGCTCGGACAATATTTTTTACTCAAGGAGAATTGGTCGGAGCCCCCAAGGTTATCCCAGCACGGACGATGGTGAATATGTAGATCAACCTAACAATACTCCTCTCATTGGAGCGGCCAAGTTCAGTGGGAAGACCAAAAACGGATGGGCCATTGGAGTGCTTGAAAGTGTGACGGCCCAAAGACAGGCCACCATCATCAATGGAGAAGGGGATAGAAGAAAAGAAATGGTGGAACCCCTCACCAATTATTTTGTGGGTAGGTTACAAAAGGATTTTAACGAACGCAATTCGTATATCGGCGGAATTTTTACGGCCGTCAACAGGGAAACCCTTCCACAAGAGCTCAATTTTTTGCATGATGCCGCTTTTACAGGGGGATTGGATTTTAAGCACCAGTGGAACAATCGGGATTGGTATGTTGGGGGCAATATTACAATGAGTCATGTTAAGGGTAGTATGGAAGCCATCACCAATACCCAGCAATCCATCACGCATTTGTTCAATAGGATAGATGCCGATCATGTGTCGGTAGACACCACCCGAACCTCACTTACAGGTTCTGGAGGAAACCTTCAGATCGGGAAAATAGGGAACGGCCACTGGAAATTTGAGTCGGGTGCAACCTTTAGATCTCCGGAACTGGAATTGAACGATATCGGTTTTCAACGCCAGGCAGATGATATCCGTCATTATACTTGGATCGGTTATCAAACCCTGAAACCGGACAAGACCTTTAGGCAGGTGGGTATCAATTACAACCACTGGACCGCTTGGGATTTTGGAGGAAACCACAACTATATGCAGTTCAATACCAACAGCTGGCAAAACTGGAAGGGGAACTGGTTCACCAATGCAGGTTTCAATTATGCGGTAGTGGACTATTCCAACTTTGCACTCCGAGGTGGACCAAGGTTGAGACAAACGCCATGGGTGAGTTTTTGGAATGGCATCAATACGGACAATAGGAAAAAAATTAGGTTCTCCGTCTTCCATGAGGGGAGAAAAGCGGTCGACAATTCTGTAAAGTCATACTATATTGAAGGTGGATTTGTATACCAACCCATCAATGCCTTGCGGATTTCCGCATTCCCATCTTTGAGCCTTAATAATGATAAATTGCAGTTCATTGATAATTTTGATGATGTAAACGGCTCTCCACGATATCTCAATGGGAAAATAGACCAGCGTACCTTGAGCATGTCCTTTCGGTTGAATTATACCATCAACCCTAACTTGACCATCCAATATTGGGGGCAACCCTTTATTTCTAGGGGAAGGTATGGGGAGTTCAAGCACATCACCGATCCTTTGGCCAAACAGTTCGAAGATCGTTTTATGCAATACAGTGCCGCCCAGACTTCTTATGCTGATGATGTTTATTCCATTGATGAAAATCTGGATGGGATAGCCGATTTCAGTTTTGATGACCCTGATTTCTCCTTTGTGCAGTTCCGTTCCAATTTGGTGATCCGATGGGAGTATATTCCGGGGTCCGAAATCTTTTTGGTATGGTCCCAAGACGTTACCCAGTCCGGAAATCCAGCCGATGGACTTTTACCAAGCTTGGGCGACAATATTTTTGGACAGAAACCGCATAACATCTTTTTGCTGAAAGCTACGTATCGATTTGTTCTTTGACATTTATGTCATTCCCCAGGGTTGTCGAGCGCAGTCAAAGCATGATTCGGAATCCATAGGTAAAACAGGTCAACCTGAACTGGCTTCAGGTTCTCACTGGTTATAGGGTGCTAAATCTTCCAATTAGTAATGGATTCCTGCTTTCGCAGGAATGACAGTGCACCCTTGTATCCGGAATATTATGTCATTCCGTATGGATGCTGAGCGAAGTCGAAGCACCATATAGAATCCTAATGTGTAAAATACGTCAACCTGAACTTGTTTCAGGTTCTCACAGGTGATGGGATGCTGAACTGAATTCAGCATGACGGCTAATCACTCATTATTTTCCGAATGGCTTTAACACAAGCCTCATTGGCCTCATGGTCACCTATGGTGATGCGTACCTTGCCCGGGGCGCCAAATTGCGAAACGGGCCGCACCATAATGCCTTCTTCCATCATCCGATCCGTGAATTCCATTTCGGGTAAGGGCGGGTCGATGATAAAAAAGTTGGCTTGGCTTGGCCAGTATTGGATGCCGATGTGGTCAAATTCTTGGGAAAGATATTTCCTGCCATCGAGAACCGTCTGTACCGTTTTTTCAATAAACTCCGTGTCGTTCAAGGCACCGATGCCCGCCTCAAGGGAAGTCAAGGGCAACAAGAAGGGCTTTTGGATCAACCGGATATAGTTGGCAATGGTTGGGGTGGTGTAGGCATAGCCGATACGCTGTCCCGCCAAACCGTAGGTTTTGGAAAAGCTGTTCAGGCCAAGTACATTATAACCTGCCAAAACATAGGGAAGGGCGGTCACATAATCCTCCGCATCTGCAAAATGGCGGTACACTTCATCAAAAACGATAAGAATGTTCTTGGGAACCCGTTCCAAAAAGTCGTCCAACACGGATTTGGGAATGTAAGTGCCCGTTGGGTTGTTCGGACTGGTGAGAAAAATGATCTTGGTGCGCTCCGTAATGGCGTTCAAAATCCCTTCCACATCCAAATCATAGTGGGGAGCCAATAAGGGAATATCGATAGTCTTCGCCCCGTACCATCTGGAAAAAACAGAGTAAGGCAAAAAACAGGGGTTGGAATAGATGACCTCGTCCCCTTCATTAATAAAGGCCCTCAAGATGATATCAATGATTTCGGAACCACTGTTGCCGCATAGGAATTGCTCGGCACTTAATTTTCCATCAAAATCCTTCACCAAAGCTTCTCGCAGGCGCATATCAGTCTGATCGGGATAGATGTCGATATGCACCAAGGCCACTTTCATGGCCGCAACCGCTTTGGGTGATGCACCCAAGGGGTTCTCATTGGAGGACAATTTATAGATTTTTTTATCGGAGGGCGGAATGTTCTTTCCTCCTTTATAAACGTCTTTGGGCTCCAAATGGGCCTTAAAGATGGATTCGATGTTTTTTTTCATCATTCACTTCGACTTTAGTGAATTATTATCTTGATAACAACAAAGAAAATAATCATATTTTTCAGGAAAGAATTCATAGCCATTTTTTTCGAAATAGGCTCTGAGTTTTCCCTCAATCTTATATCCATTATACAAAAGAGGGTCGTTTTTTGAATTAGTGATGAGTAATTTGATGGCTTCCAAATCAAATTTCTTGATTTCAATTTCATCGAAAATGTAATCTGAGGATTTTTCGAATACATCAATTTGTCTAATAATTTTCATAGAATCCATTTTTCGGTTTCCAGCCTGTCATCTCTTCCTTGGTTTATTTTTCGGCAAGCGCCTTGAGCTTGTTCAACGCCTTTGGCCAAGCCGTGTTAAAATAATCAAGGTAGTCGTCCGCTACATCTGTTTCAACGGTCAACGTGGTTACGCCGTTATGCTCGTGTAAAGCATAATTTTCCAAGCTGCCTGCCCATTTTTCAACTTCAGGACCTTCAGTTATTTCATTTTCACCGTCCAATATCCCATAATGGCGAATGGAAACAAACTGGAAGGGAACATTATCCGCAATTTCAGAAACCATTCCACCTCTTTTTCCATTTTCATCCGTTCCCACAAAGTATATTTTTGATCCCTTATCCCAACTTCCTTCATACGTTGAGGTTGGGTTGAACTCAGCGGTCCATTGTTCGTAGGTCTTAATGGTATTCAAGCCCAACAAGGTGTTGTAAACCTTCTCGGCAGATGCCTCAATCTCTTTTTTGTATTGTATTTTTTTCATGATGTGTGGATTGTTCTAAAATATTGGTTTGTTGATGTATGAGTTTGGCATATAGCCTTTTACAAGGTACGTTAACTTGTTTTATTGAAACGCAAAAACAATGATCAAATCCATTCGCTTGATTCCATTGACATTCAAAATCTTTAGGGTCATTACTTATACTCCCCAAACAACAATAACGCCATGGCCTTATCGGTGTCCCCTTCTTCCAAAATCCGTTTTGCCAATACATGAATTTCTTTTTTGGAAAGGTGTTTGGCATGCTCCGCTACACTGACGATGTCAATTTCTAGGACAGAGGGCAGGCTTTCCACATTGCCCAATCGTCCCAGATTGTTGCCGGTAAGCACTTCGCTTTCCCGAATGCCTTTTGGCAAAGCATCCACCCCAATGCCATGGGTACGGAGCGGTTTCGGGATTTCAAACAACGAATCCTTAATGGCCCGGATGTACCAATTACCCCCCATACGGCCCACGAGGTCCAATTTTTCGGTGTCCAGAATGCCATCGGTAAAATAGGCATCGTCCACATGAATGAGCTCTACTTTGGCAATAATCAGGTTGCCGGCCCCAGGAGTTTGGGCCAATTCAATCACCTCTTGCACTGTACATTCAAAGGAAACGGGGGATTCCGCCACTCGGGGTGGTCGTACCTTTTCGCTGGGCACTTCGGTAAATCCCGCCTTTTGAAATTCGTTCACCCCTTTGGCATAGGTCGTGCTGGAAAGCGACATCTGTTCCGCCATGTTGTGGTTCACAATGTTGATGACCACCTCGGGGACTTCCAATACGTTTTCGTGGGTATGTTTCAAGGAGTTGTCTCTGCCGCTTCGCGATGGCGAAAAGATCATAATGGGCGGATTGGAACTGAACACATTGAAAAAACTGAACGGGCTCAGGTTCACGTTCCCATCCTTGTCGATGGTACTGGCAAAGCAGATGGGCCTTGGGGCCACCGCCGTGAGCAAAATGCTGTGCAGTTCGGGTTGGGTTACTTGGGTTGGATCTACGGTTTTGATCATGGTATATTTTTAAAGCATAGGCGACTGAGCGGAGTCGAAGTCGGCATTTGAGACTCGGTAGCTTCGACTCCGTTCAGCTACCCAATTTCAAGATCCAGTAGTTTCCATTTTCTGTCCTACCGGCAAGTGAGCGCTCAGCTCCCCAATTTATTTCGCAGGGAGCACTTTCGTGGAAACTTCTCCGAATCCGACCCTAATATCGCCATTTTGGGCGAAACCGCGTAAGGTTACCGTGTCCCCGTCGTTGATGAATTTGCGTTCCGAACCGTCTTTCATTTTTACGGGTTTGGTCCCCATCCAAGCCAGCTCCAACATGGAACCGAAGGAATTATCTTCCTTGCCCGAAATGGTACCTGAAGCCATCATATCCCCCACATGGATATTACAGCCATTCACAGTATGATGTGCCAACTGTTGGGCCATGTTCCAGTACATATATTTGAAATTACTGTGGCAAACCGTGGTTTCTTCATTCCCTTCGGGAGTAATGCCCACTTCCAGGTTGATGTCGTAATTCTTTTCACCCTCATAGGCCAAATAGGGCAATACTTTGGGTTCTTGTGTTGGCCCCGCTACCTTGAAAGGTTTCAAGGCCTCCAAGGTAACCACCCAAGGCGAGATGGAAGAGGCAAAGTTCTTCGCCAAAAAGGGTCCAAGCGGTACATATTCCCATTTCTGGATGTCCCGGGCAGACCAATCGTTGAACAGAACCAAGCCAAAAATGTAATCCTCGGCATCCTCGGTGGAGATGGAATCCCCCAATTGGGTGTCCTTGCCGCAGATAAAGCCCATTTCCAATTCAAAATCCAATCGCTGTGTGGGTCCGAATACCGGGGCATCCGCATTGTTGGGCAAAGTCTGGCCTTTGGGTCGATGGATGGGCTGTCCGCTCACAATAATGGAACTCGCCCTACCATGGTAGCCCACTGGAATATGTTTCCAGTTGGGTAAAAGGGCATTTTCAGGATCGCGGAACATTTTTCCCACATTGGTGGCATGCTCTATACTGGAATAAAAATCCGTATAGTCCCCCACCGAAACGGGCATATGCATCTGGGCTTCGGATTGCTTTACAAAAAGCTCGGGTTTTCCGGCCAGTGGGGAGTGGTCATCCTGTAGCCAATATTGGATTTTTTTTCGGACCCGATTGGTGATTTCCTTCCCAAGGGAAATAAAATCGTTTAGGGTGTCTTTTTCCAATACGGCCGTGTTGAATTCGAACACATCCAATTCCGCCACGGCAGCTAGGTCGAGAATGTGTTCCCCAACGGCAACACCCACGCGTGGACTTCTGTCTTCGGTGGAAAAAATCCCGAAGGGAATGTTATGGATGGAAAAGTCTGAGTTATCAGGAATGTTTATGATCATGTTTTATTTAGATGTTAGATGTGGGTAGTTAGAAGTTAGATAGGCTGTACGTATAATTTCTCATTTCTAAAATCTAACGTCTCACTACTTAATTACTCCAACCAAGATTTGTAATACTTGCCATCATCAATTTTCAGGGCATTTTCGGTGACCATCAACGGTTTGAAGGTATCTATCATCACCGCTAGTTCCTCCGTGCCCTTTTTGCCGATACTGGCCTCATAGGTGCCCGGGTGCGGTCCGTGTGGAATGCCTGCCGGGTGCAACGAAATGTACCCTGGACCAATTCCGGTGCGGCTCATAAAGTCCCCATCCACATAATACAACACTTCGTCGGAGTCTATATTGGAATGGTTATAGGGGGCTGGAATCGCCTTGGGATGATAGTCATACAACCTTGGGCAGAACGAGCACACCACAAACGCACTTGTCTCAAACGTTTGGTGTACCGGTGGTGGTTGGTGCACACGACCCGTAATGGGTTCGAAATTGTGGATGGAAAATCCGTAGGGAAAATTATACCCGTCCCAACCGACCACATCAAAAGGATGGGTGGCGTACACCAATTGGTGCAACATGCCCTGCTTTTTGATCTTCATCAAAAACTCTCCCTTTTCATCGAAGGTCTGAAGGTCTTGCGGCAATTTATAGTCCCGTTCACAGAAAGGGGAATGTTCCAACAACTGCCCGAACCAGTTTCGGTACCGCTTTGGGGTGTAAATCGGATGAAACGATTCCGCATACAGGATGCGGTTGTCCTCTGTATCAAATTCGATTTGATAGATCATCCCGCGGGGAATGATGAGATAATCCCCGTATTCAAACGGAATGTTCCCCAAAAAGGTTTTCAAGGTTCCCGATCCTTTGTGGATGAAGAGCATCTCATCGGCATCGGCGTTTTTGTAAAAATAATCCGTGATGGATTTTTTAGGCGCGGCCAAGCCAATGTGCACATCGTTGTTCACCAAAAGGGACTCGCGGGCTTCCAAAAAATCATCCTTGGGCTGCACATCGAACCCGATGAGCTTTCTGCTGGTGATGTTCTTTTCCACGGCAATCTTGGGCGATACGTCAACGGCCTTGCCTATTTCCTTCACTTGCGTGGGGCGATGGACGTGATAGGACAGGGAAGACATACCATCAAAACCGATGGTGCCGAAAAGCTGCTCGTAATACAACCCTCCGTTCGGTTTTTCGAACTGGGTATGCCTTTTTTGCGGAATTTTCCCGAGTTTGTGATATATGGGCATTGGATTAATTTTAAGTTCTAAGTGCTAAATTTTGAATTATTAAAACTTAAAACCCAACATTTAACACTAACAATTGATCAATGTAATGTGCCTCGTAATTCCTGCTCGCGCTCAATGGCTTCGAACAGTGCCTTAAAGTTACCTTTTCCAAACGATTGTGCACCCTTTCTTTGGATGATTTCGAAGAACATGGTGGGTCTGGGCTCCACAGGTTTGGTGAAAATTTGAAGTAGATAGCCTTCATCGTCACGATCCACCAAGATGCCCAGTTCCCTCAACGGGGCGATATCCTCATCGATTTCCCCTACGCGGTCGGTCACGGCATCGTAGTAGGTAGCGGGAACCTGAAGGAATTCCACTCCACGACTCTTTAAATCGCGAACGGTTTTGATGATATCATTCGTGGCCACGGCAATGTGCTGTACCCCTTCACCTTCATAAAAATCGAGGTATTCTTCCACTTGGGATTTTTTCTTTCCTTCTGCAGGTTCGTTGATCGGGAATTTGATGCGTCCGTTCCCGTTGCTCATTACCTTGCTCATCAAGGCGGTATATTCGGTGGAAATGTCATTATCGTCAAAGGATAGGATGTTTCGGAACCCAAGCACATCTTCATAAAAGCCCACCCAATGGTTCATCTTGTTCCAACCTACGTTGCCCACCATATGGTCCACGAACATCAAGCCAGTGGATGTTGGATTGTGGTCTGGGGTTTCCCATTTTTTGAAACCTGGTAAAAAAGTACCTTGGTAATCCTTTCGTTCCACAAAAATGTGAACCGTTTCACCATAGGTGTAGATACCGGAGCGTACCACTTTTCCGGTCTCATCTTCCTCAACTTTGGGCTCCATATAGGATTTGGCACCGCGTTCCATGGCTGCATTGTATGCATAAGTGGCATCATCTACCCAAAGGGCCACCACTTTAACACCATCGCCGTGCTTGTCGATATGCTTTCCGATTTCGGTACCACTTTTTAAGGGAGAGGTGAGTACCAAACGGATTTTGTCCTGTACCACTACATAACTTTCACGGTCCTTGAGTCCGGTCTGCAATCCGGCATAGGCCAGAGACTGAAATCCAAAAGCGGTCTTGTAAAAGTGGGCTGCCTGTTTGGAATTGCCCACATACAATTCAATATAATCCGTGCCGTTGATGGGCATAAAATCTTGTGAGGTGTCCGCTGTCTTGTTTAGGGTCGATGTTTGCATAATACGTTATGTTTTTGTTGTTCGGTCAATTTTGTTGTTGATGCAACAAAAATAACTAATTTTGGATACGAAAGCGTTTTCGTAGATCAAATTTTAGGTTAAAATTGATGGGCGTGGTCAGAATGCCATGAAGTCCATCCAAAACTGAATTGTTATTTTTGTGGCAATTGTTGGAAAAATGCTCAACCGTATCGATGAAATACAGGGGATGGGTCTACACTTGGACCTGGTGCTCCGCAAAATTCAAAAAGCCTATTTGTTAGCGTTTGACGAGTTGGGGGTGGACATCACTATTGAGCAATGGGTGATTTTGTACCAAATCCAGCAGTTGGGCATGAAAGCCAGCCAAAGGGATATTGTGAAGAGTAATTTCAGGAACCGTGCCACCACTTCACGGGTCATCGGTGGCCTGGAGCGCAAGGGGTGGATCACCAAAACCCGATTCGAGGGAGACCAAAAACGCTTTAAATTGGCCTTGACACCGGAGGGGCAGAAAATACTGGACACAACCTTGCCATCTGCGATGCAATTGCGAAAATTGGCCATCAAACGTATAGATACTTCCGAATTTGAAATCTTTTTAAAGGTGTTGGATCAAATCGGGGACAATTATGAGGAAAGTTGACCCCAGTGGTCAAAAGCCAACTTGGCAATGGTTGCCAAACCGATTATGAGGATGAACAACAAGCTTAAATTCCTGAATTTGTCTTGGGGAATGTAGTGCAATATCCGTTTACCCAAATAGGTGCCCACCAAACCGATGACCAATAAAAAGGGAAGATAGGTGAGTTCCTGTTTCCCGATATAGCCATTATCGTAGTAAACGAAGGTACGCGAGAAATCAATCATAAAGTCGATAAAGGCCGAAGTGGCGATAAAGGCATTTTTTTCCAGATTGAAAGCGGCCATGGTAAGCCCGCGGATGGCTCCCCCGGTACCCAAAAGCCCGGCAGAAAACCCGGATAAGGTGCCACCGATAACGGCATTCTTTTTACTGGGAAAGACCACTAGTTCACTTTTGATGAGAAAAAGTAGACTGAAGACCACTAAAAATACTCCCAATACAATTTCCAGTGCACCGCTGTTCACCACTTTGGACAAAAATCCACCGATGATCACAAACAATACGGAGGGTAGGCCAATGTAGAGCAACAACCTTTTGTCGAGCCCTTTCTTGAACAGGAAGATTTTACTGAGGTTGCTGGAGAGGTGAAAAATGGCCGTCATGCCCAATACGGAATAAAAATCAAAGTAAAAATTACCAATGGGCACAAAGAATACCGAGGAACCAAATCCTCCAATGGTGCCTACAATTTCGGCCACCATGGCCAATAACAAAAAGATGTAGTTGAGCTTCATAACAGGTAAAACGAACAGTGCCTGTTTTGATATTTTTCCCTTGAAAAAACTCGAACTGACGCTTGCTTTTCCGTGGAAACATCCAATAAGGACCGCTATTGTGGTAAAAGTAATGTGGTGGTGGTTACGTTGCTATGTTTTATGTCATTTTAACCAAATAAAATCTTAAAATAGGGTAATTGAGGTAATGTAGCATAGAAACTGGTCAATTTATTGGACGTAGGGACAGGAAAACCGCCGCAACTTTGCCCTTGTATACGTTAAAACGATGCAGCTATGAAAAAAATGAGCTTTTATCCAACGTTATGGTCAACATCGCCTTACACCCCAAATGTAATGGCGGATTGGTACGCCTCCCCGGAGAAGGGGGCCGAGTTGATCTTGAAAAATGAGGCCGCCGAGGCACTCAAAGTTTCTGAAATGTCCCTTAACATTATCAAGTTTTCCGCTTTGGACGAACTAGGTAATGAGCACTTTATAATAGATTTCCCTGGTCAGAATCCTGTTTCCATCAAGGGAATAGCTTCTGGAAGCTTCTTGCGTTCCAAAAGCGTACTCACCTTGCCCGAAGGGAACTATACAACCCTAAGATTTCATTTGGCAGGATGGGGTAACCAGTTTATTTACCAGGACGGGGTAGAGGAATCCGCCAACCAATTCGATCGCTTGGATTTTGCCGTGGAGAACGGTTTTCAAGTGAAAGGTGGAGAGACCCTGGAAGTTAAATTGTGGTTCGACTTTGCTCCATTTCAGTGGAGGCGACACTTTAAACCGCTTACGGATTTGTTTATGGGGAGCAAAAGCACAAGACCACGATTGGCCAACAGTTTTGGCAATTAATACTATGAAAAAGAAAAGAAAAAGGCACCCAATTGGGTGCCTTTTTTGGTTTTGGTAGGTTATTTGGAATGTTCCATGTGGTTTCCGTTATAAAAATTGGCCAAGATGGATTCCAGTTCCTCCTTGCCGCCAATAATGTCCTCGATCTTGCCCCAAAGCCCCTCGTCAAGAATGGACCGCAAAGGTTGTTGCAACTGAGTGATGTTACCGAACACCTTTTTGATCTTGTTGTCCCAGACTTTATAGTATTTCAATAGGTCGTCGGGGTACACCACTTTTCGGCGGGTACCCTCATCGGCTGCCCTAAAGGGCATAGGAATGTTCAGGTAGCCATAGTCATCCGTGAGCTGCTCCCCGGGCTGGATGTCACGGATGGCAATCTCAAAATCGTAGGCGGTGGTGAGGCAATTGGAGTTGAAACTGTGGTTCACGTACCTACCGTTGTCCCAACAGAGAATATAATTGCCCTTGTTGTTGCGGAAGGTGTAGGTATCCAAAATGTTTTGGTAGATAGGGGCCATCCGTTGCAGCTCCAACGGGGTGAACTCGCGATCCAATTCGTCGAGCACCCAGGTAATGGTACCTGCGGGAATGAACTTGGTGGCCACCACGCCATACCCAATTTCGTTGCTGATAAAGCGTAATTCTGTATCTGGATGAATCATTTTATATGTAATGAATTTTCGAATGAAGGTATAAAATTGTTCGATCCGTTGATGGAAATTTTGGGGGTGCTAATCGATTTTACAAAATCAAATTAAATGACTGTAATTCAGAATATTACTTTACTTTGAAACTTGTATTTCAGTCGAGCAGTCTCCTGTGATAATTGATCTGCCCCAAATGATAATTCAAGTGTGTGGCCAATAAGATTAACGTGTGTTCCATTCCTGTGGGTTGGTCCCAAATGACAATGGGGAAATTGCCCGACAATTGTTCCTTGGTCAGGTTGTTGAGTCCCTTTTCAACCACTATGATCGTGTCATCAATTTGCTGCAGCAGTGTGGTTCTGGGAATATGTGTTGAAGTAAATTCCAAGTCCCGTTGCCGAACGTAGGATGTTTTGGCCAGTCCTGCTCCAATAAAGGCGTTGAGATTGCCGATAAGGTGCAAACATAAATTCCCTGCTGAATTCGCAATGGATTTTTCAACCAGCCAGAGATGTTCTTCGGATTGATATTGTTGCAATTCAGTTTTCAGTTTTTCAAGGTCTCTTTTAAAGAGCCATTTTAAGGTGTCGATCATGGTTGTTGTTTCTAATTACTCCCCACTTAGTCGTTTTAATTTGTCCAACACTTCATACACCGAAAAACTTCTGGCAAAACGGTACATTTCCTTGTCATCGGCTTTTAGGATGACCACGGGCAAAGTGAAAACCATGGACTGTCCAGTGAATTCGATTTCCTCTTCCACATCCACCACGCGGAGGTTCACTTTTGGGAAGTTTTCTTGGACGGCTTCCAATAGTTTTGGCTTCAAGACTTTACAGACCCCACAAGTTTTGCCGGTAAAATAGAGGAGTTCAATTTTGGGTGTTTCCATCAATAGTCCGAATACTCCGTGGGGTACAAAAACCAAATATCGGCATGGGAAACATTGTTCTCATACTTGGTCATGGCCGTCAGGGCCTTCCACTCGGGGGAATCCACAAAGGCCTCCCAATTTTTATTCCTACTTTCCATATTGGCATGGGTGGTCATATACATCAAATTGGGCATCCTAGATCCTGAAATCACTTCGCCGTAAAACACGGCATTGAACCCTAATCGGTCAAAAAGGGTTACCTCCCCGCCTGCATTGAACATATCCACTTTGTTCCAATACAGTTTTTCGGTGGGGGATTCGTAGCTACGCAATTCATAAATGCGCTCCGAGCGCGGGCTATCCAACTTGGGCGTCTGCATCATGGGCATATCGGTAAAGGCCTGCAACAGGATGGACTCGATATGGTCATACGGCGGGTTGTCATACGGCGCATTGATATACGCACTGCCCGCTTGCACATATTCAGCATCTGCTTTGAGTTGGTTCTCCAATGCCAAAAATTGCTCCATGGATTGGAAAGGGGTAAGTACATAGGTTTTTTGTACCGTGTCTTTCTCGTTGGTAATGAATTTAAACACCCCAATGTTCTGGATGCCCTGTTTTTTTACGGCGGGCATATAAGCATGTTGAAGATAGTCATCCGTGGTGGCTATCTGGTTTTCCGAACTGAAGGAATACACTTTAAGCTGATAAAATTCCCGGGTTTGGGCAACGGTTTCTGTGGGTTCAGTAGTTTCGTCAACTTCAGGTTGTGGATTGCCACAGTTGGTCAAAACAAGGGTGGCAAAGAGCAAGGAGAGTAGTTGTAGTGTTTTCATTTTAGGTGCAGTTTAGTTTGTGGTGCGAGGATTAAAGATACCACTTTGTTGGCTTTTTTTTTGATAAAACCATCAATCCCAGAATGGGTCCCAGGGCCAATAGCATGTAAACAGCATTGGAGGCGGTCACTCCCTTTATTCCGGTAAGTAATTGGATGCTGACAATGGTAATCGCAAAACCGATACAGTTTACAATGGTGAGTGCGGTCCCTTTTATTTCGGGTTGGGCATTTTGGGCCACCAAGGTGGAAAATAGGGGGGAGTCCGCGATGACCACCATACCCCAAAAGAGCAGGAATGCCACAAAAAGAATGGCTTCGCCTTGGGCAAAAACCAAGGGAGAAACCAAACAACAGCCACAGGAAAGCATCAATGCCAAAAAAGCGACCCGTTTGGTGCCCAAAGTCTGGGCCAAATATCCTCCCAGCACACAGGCAAAACCTCCTGTTGCAATGATGAGGAAGGATAACAAGGGTATGTTGAAGGCAACATCAGGATGGATGATACTGTACGTTTTTAACATCACGGGAACAAAGGCCCAAAAGGCGTACAGTTCCCACATGTGGCCAAAGTATCCGAAAGCCGCGGAACGGAAATTAGAATTTCGGAACACTTCTAGAAAAGCGGATACATATATTTTTTGACCTGGTTTTCGGTATGGGCCATCGGGGACCAGACTTACCATTAAAACACCGCCCAATACGGCCAGGGAGGAAGTACCGATCAATACATATTTCCAAGGAAATGCCGTGGTCATGTCCTTTAACAAATGGGGAAAGGCAGTGCCCACCACCAAGGCCCCGACCAAATACCCCAACGATTTACCAAGGCCTTTTTCAAAGTAATCGGCGGCAATTTTCATCCCTACGGGATAGATCCCGGCAAGGAAAAAACCCGTAAAAAACCGAAATGTCAAAATGCTGCCCAAGCTATTGCCTTCCCAAATGGTACCCAAATTAAAGATGGCTCCCAAAATCGCACAACATAAAAACACTTTGGAGGGAGAAAACCGGTCTGCAATGGACAAAACCGCAAAAATTAATGTGCCCAATATAAAACCGAATTGTACCGCCGAGGTTAAATGGCCCAAAGCGCTTTCGGCCAAACCAAAATTCACAATGAGGTCGTGCATGACCCCATTCCCGGCAAACCAAAGCGAGGTGCAGCAGAACTGCGATATCACAATGATGGGCAGTATGGTTTTGGAGGGTTTCATTTGTTGATGGGAAGTCCACATTGCGAACAAATCTCATCTATGTTTGGGCCATCATAACCACAATATGGACATATTAATGAAATAATTTCTTCACTATTGAAATCCTTTGTTCTCCAGAAACTATCGAAAAGCTTTATTTGTTCAATTTGTTTATTTTCTAATTGAAGGATTTCTTCACCTTCAACGATACCAATTGAATTCAAGGCATCGGTAATTTTCATAAAAGGGCCATAAATTTGTCTGCCTGTTTTCCTGTTGAATTCAAGCTTTAAAAAACTTATATTGTCAATAAAAGTCCTGTCTCTGCCTACTATTGTAATATCGTTTTCGGAATTCTTTAATAATAATTCCCAATTAATTTCATCGCCCACGGAATATTTATCAGAAGCGGGTGGATTACCTACAGATTTTCTGTCCCTAGCAAGTGATAATATTTCATCGTTAGTTAGTAATATATTGCCTCTTAATTTATTAACCAGTTCTTCAAACTTTAAAAATACTTCATCACTATAAGGGTCATCGATAATATTTTGAAGTTCGCTTTTTACCTTTTTTCTATAGTTGTTGTACTTTTTTTGAATTTCTAATAGTGATGAAAAGTCTTTCAAACCTTTTAAAAATTCACTGGAAAAGTTTTCAATTTTTGATTCACTTTCAAATTTAACAAGTATGTTTTTCAGAATTGTTTCTCGATTTCTATAGAATTCTTGGATTATTTGATCAGTTAAAATAATATGGTCTGAGTTTTTTATAATCTCATCAAAGATTTTAATAGACTCATTATTTGATCTGTAAAAGTCTAGATAAATATTTGAATCAATAATAATTTTCATCTCAATTCAATTTTAATGCGCCTCCAACCAGTTCTCGCCTACACCCACTTCCACCTCCAAGGGCACCGCTAGGGTATAGGCATGTTCCATTTCGGTCTTGATGAGTTTTTTCATGTCCTCCAGTTCAGGTTTGTAGCAATCGAACACCAATTCATCGTGCACCTGCAACAACATCTTGGTCTTGTATTTTCCTTCGGAAAGTTTGTTGTGGATGTTGATCATAGCAATCTTGATGATGTCCGCCGCACTTCCCTGAATAGGGGCGTTCACCGCGTTGCGTTCCGCGGCGCCACGTACTACTTGGTTCCCCGCATTGATGTCCTCTAAATACCTTCTGCGCCCCAAAACCGTTTGCACATACCCATGCTCGCGGGCAAAATCAATCTGCTCACTGATGTAATTGCGCAACTTCGGATAGGTTTTGTAATAGGTATCGATAAGGTCCTTGGCCTCGGTGCGACTCAAATCCGTTTGGTTGCTCAACCCAAAGGCAGATACCCCGTAAATAATCCCGAAGTTCACCGTTTTGGCATTGCTACGTTGTTCGCGGGTCACTTGGTCAATCGGCACATTGAACACTTTGGATGCGGTTGACGCGTGGATGTCTTCCCCATTTTTAAAGGCGGAAATCATGGTGTCCTCCTCGCTCAGAGCCGCAATAATGCGCAATTCTATTTGGGAGTAATCCGCAGAAAGCAAAAGGTAGTTTTCATCCCGTGGGATAAAGGCCTTGCGCACCTGTCTTCCCCGCTCCGTGCG
>JASBTS010000177.1 GCA_030148305.1 Allomuricauda sp.
TATTTGAGATTCAAGACCATTCAGTTTGGATATACCTTCCCACAAGATGTGATGAATAAAGTGGGCGTTACCAAATTGAGGTTGTATGTAACTGCGGAGAACCTGATCACCTTTACTAAATACACAGGCTTCGATCCTGAGATCGGTGGCGATGTATTTGGTATCGACAGGGGTTATTACCCACAGGCAAGAACAGGAATGTTGGGTGTTAATTTACAATTCTAAAAAAAAGATTATGAAACTCGAAAACATAAAATATTTGGTTTTTGGTTTAGTACTTACATCCATCTCTTGTAGTAAGGAGTATTTGGATGTGGAACCAAAAGGAACATATCTGGAGGAAAACTATTACAGTGACGAAACCCAGGCGTATTCAGGCTTGATCGCCGTTTATGACATCTTGGGGAAAGAGGCCAGGGGATTTGAAAATATGGTGACCATGATGAACGCGGGATCTGACGATCACTACGCTGGTGGTGGTGGGCCTGATGATGGTGCGGGGATACACGCTTTTTCAAATTATAGTATTACACCTTCAACCATCCCTACTAGCTTTTGGGACGATTATTTTCAAGGGATTTTTAGGGCCAATGTGTTGATTTCAAAATTACCAGAGGTGCCCATACCTGATGCCACAAGGGATAGATTTACGGCAGAGGCCAAGGCGCTCCGTGCCTACTTCTATTTTCAATTGGTGCGTATGTTCGGTAATATTCCGTTGATTGTAGATCCACTTCCTACCGCTGAAATTTATAATGTGGAACAATCCTCCAGAGAGGCGGTTTATGCCCAAATTGAGGCAGATTTGGAAGAAGCCAAACTGGATTTGCCGGATATGGTGAATGCTGCTACCGAAGCGGGTCGTTTCTCCAAAGGGGCTGCACAGGCTTTATTGGGAAAAGTATACCTGTACGATGGTAAAAATGCCCAAGCTGCTACAGAACTTGCTGAGGTTAACGGTACGCCAGGCAGTACAAGTAAATATGGTTACAGGCTTTTGGACAATTTTGCCGATCTATGGGATTTTGGGAATACATTCAATTCTGAATCCATTTTAGAAACCACCAATACCAACCAAAGTAATGCGGATTGGGGTTTTTGGGGTTCTGGGGCCGATGAGGGGAACAGTATCAACATCATGGTGGGTCCACGAAGCTATGTGCGCAGTGCGGGTTCCACTGCTCCCGATTATGCACCGGGATGGAGTTTCAATGTATTTACCGATAACTTTTATAATGCCATTTTGGGAGACCCAAGGTTTGATGAAACCATTGCAAACTTAAAGGCTTTTGAGGAAGGCGGTGAGATCGAATACTTACATGGTGATCAAGACACAGGATACTACTTGAACAAGTTCATGCCACTTAATAGCGATGCCACTACTGGTGGTGGGGTTAAGGAATTGAACTACCAACAACACGTGTACATGATCCGTTTGGCCGATACCTATCTTTTGGAGGCTGAGGCTTTGGGTGGTTCTGGAGCAAGGGCCCAGGCTTTATTGGATGCTGTAAGGGCTAGGGTAGGATTAACTTCCGTACCGGTTTCCAATCAGGCAATCTGGAACGAACGTCGATTGGAATTGGCCGGTGAAGGACATAGATGGTTCGATTTGGTAAGGACCGGAAATGCCGCAACCGTATTGGCCGGCCGTGGATTCACAGCAGGAAAGAATGAAGTGTTGCCCATTCCATTAAAAGAATTGGAGAATACCAAATTGGTTCAAAACCCTAACTATTGATGAACAATAAAATAGCTGTCATGAGACTGAAATTTATAAAACACATGAATAAGTCGATCGTGTTTGGGATGCTGGGCATGGTTGTATTGGCTGGTTGTCAGCCAGAGGATTCCTTCGAGAACAATGGACTCACAGACCCTAATTTAGATGCTTCATTCAGTATAACCGCCGTAAGTGGTTCTGCTAACCGATTTGTATTGGAAGCCCTTAATTCAAATTATATCGCATCCAAATGGGATGTTGGGGAAGGGGCTTATCAAGGTAAATCAACAGAAGAAATCTTTTTACCGGATGCCGGAACATATACTATCACCCATACTGCAATTGGCAGGGGTGGGGAATCAAAAAGCATTTCCCAAGATTTGGTTGTGGAAGTGTCCGACCCTAATGCAGGTAATCTGGTTTTAGGAGGTAAGTTTGAAACCGATGAGGACATTGCGGAATGGACCATACTTTCCATTAGTGCTTCAGGGGCAAGTTGGACCTTTGATTCGGGTGCGGCGACAATAACCGCAAGCGATTGGAACCAACAAGGTATTTTTCAAGCCATTGATGTGCAAGGTGGAAAGAACTACGCTATCGATATGAATGTGCGAGGGGATGGATCCGTGGACACTTGGTTTGAAGTCTACCTTTCAACCACTGCCCCCACTCAAGGCAATGACTATTCCGCAGATGGTACCCGAATAGGTTTGAATACATGGGCAGGATGCGGAAATACACCGTTTAGTGGTAAGCTTTCGCAACTTACCTGTTCCGGTAGTGGTAATGTAGTCAGTTTTGACGAGGATACCACAGTTTACTTGGTCATCAAATGTGGTGGTGCCAACGTAGGGGCCATTACTATTGACAATGTGGAACTTAGAGGAACCAATTAAAAATTAAAGTTAGTTAATTTAGTTTTGAGTTAGATTTTATTTCATGGCCCAAGGTACAGGGAGACTTTGGGCCATTAAAACACGTTGGTAGTGTCCAACACTTAAGCTATGAAATTGACCCCCGGTTATATTTTTTCAATTCTTTGCCTTTTCTGGATTTCTTGCGATAGAACCCAAAGTACGACAGCAAACAATACGGTTGAGCAAGAAGCGATACCTTTTGCTGCAAAGGGAAAACAGGTTACCATATACACTACTGCGGATAGTTCCGATCTTAGATTGACGGCTGCCGAAGGCCCAACATTTTCAAATGCGGAACAACCACTTGAAAACGAGATATCTGTTTTTGTGGAGCCTCAAAAAACATTTCAGACCATCTTGGGTGTTGGCGGAGCCATTACCGATGCCAGTGCGGAAACATTTGCCAAGCTGGATCCAACGCATCAAGAGGAACTATTGAATGCCTATTACAGTCAGGACGAAGGATTGGGTTATACCCTACTCAGGACCAATATCCACAGCTGTGATTTTAGCAGTGCAAGTTATACCTATATCGAGGAAGGGGATACCACTTTGACTACTTTCTCCATCGAGCATGATCAGGAGCACAGAATCCCGATGATCAAAAAAGCAATAGCAAAAGCAGGTGGATCTTTGGTGACCTATGTGTCTCCTTGGAGTCCGCCCGCATTTATGAAGAGCAATAACAACATGCTGCAAGGCGGCACTTTGTTGCCCGAATACTATCAAACTTGGGCCAATTACTTTGTAAAGTTCATTCAGGCATATGAAGGGGAGAACATCCCTATATGGGGAATGACCGTTCAAAACGAACCCATGGCCAAACAAACCTGGGAGTCTTGTATCTATACTTCAGAAGCGGAACGCGACTTTGTAAAAAACTATTTAGGCCCCACTTTGGAAAAGAATGGATTGACCGATAAAAACATTGTGGTTTGGGATCATAACCGTGATTTGATGAACCAAAGAGCAGATGTTGTTTTTGGGGACCCGGAAGCATCAAAATACATTTGGGGTATGGGATTCCATTGGTATGAGGACTGGTCTGGTGGAGAGCAGCAATACGAAAATGTAAAAAAAGTACAGGAAAGCTATCCATCTAAAAAGGTATTGTTTACTGAAGGTTGCAATGACCGTTTTGATGCAGCGAAGTATCAGTTTTGGCCCAATGCGGAACGCTATGGCAAAAGCATGATCAATGATTTTAACAATGGAACCGTGGGATGGACCGATTGGAACATCCTTCTGGACGAAAACGGTGGACCCAATCATGTGGGTAATTTTTGTTTTGCCCCGATCCATGCAGATACACGGACCGGAGAGTTGATCTATACCCCATCCTACTACTATATCGGACACTTTTCAAAATTTGTAAAACCTGAGGCAAAAAGGGTGGCTTCGGCGGTTAGTAGAAGTGTTCTTTTAAGTGCTTCTTTTTTAAATCCAGATGGTGAAATGGCTACCGTGGTTATGAACCAAACCGATGGCCCCATTCTTTATTATCTTTATGTGGATACCCAACGGACCCAAATTGAAATACCGGCACATGCCATTCAAACTATTGTCTACTAATAAATTAGAAAGAAATTGTTGTTAATGAATACAAAAAATATACTGATTGCCGCATCGTTGGCAATGGGACTGTTATTGGTACATTGTTCCTCCTCTTCGGATGATGGCACGCAAACCCCAACACCCAATCCCCCTACCTCGGAGACGCCTACTGTAACTGGCTCTGTAGAGGTATGGTTGACCAAACCAGATCAAAGTGTGCTGTTACAAAAACAAGCCAATGCATTGCCTTTTAGCGCCAGTTCCAACAACTATCCCAACATAGATGTGAATGGCTCCCTGACTTATCAGGCCATTGATGGGTTCGGGTTTACACTGACAGGGGGTAGTGCTCATGTAATTAATCAGTTAAGCGACAATGATCGTGGTGCTTTACTTCAGGAATTGTTCGGAGATGAAGCAAATGATATTTCCATTAGTTACTTGAGGATAAGCGTTGGTGCATCCGATCTTAATGATGAACCTTTTACATATGATGATATGCCGGCAGGTGAAACGGACGAATCCCTGACCAATTTTAGCATTGACCCGGATAGGGAAGATGTTATAGCAGTGCTAAAAGAGATTTTACAGATTAATCCTGACATTAAGATTATGGGCTCCCCTTGGTCGGCACCCGTTTGGATGAAGGACAATGGCAGCTTTATCGGTGGCAGTCTACAACCTCAGTATTATGGAGTTTATGCCCAATACTTTGTAAAATATATCCAAGCCATGGCCGCGGAAGGTATCACCCTAGATGCCATCACCATTCAGAATGAACCCTTGCACGACGGTAACAATCCCAGTATGTACATGACTGCCGAGCAGCAGGCTACCTTCATCAAGGATCACCTGGGACCGGCATTTGAGACAGCGAACATCAATACTAAGATTATCGTATGGGATCATAACTGTGACAATCCACAATACCCGATTACGGTTCTTAGTGATTCCGATGCCAACCCTTATGTGGATGGCTCTGCCTTTCACCTTTACAACGGGGATATCAGTGCCCTTTCCACGGTACATAATGCATTCCCTAATAAAAATCTATACTTTACGGAACAGTATATTTCTTCCAATGGTTCTTTTGAGGGTGATTTAAAGTGGCATGTGAAGAATGTGATCATTGGATCCATGCGCAATTGGAGCAAGAATGCCTTGGAATGGAATTTGGCCAATGATGAAGGTTTCGGTCCGCATACAGATGGCGGTTGCACCATTTGCAAGGGCGGATTGACCATTAGCTCTGGCGGAAACATTACGCGGAACGTGGGGTATTACATTGTGGCCCATGCATCCAAATTTGTACCAGTGGGATCGGTGAGGATCGCTTCCAACATTTCGGGAAATCTTCAAAACGCAGCGTTTAAAACACCCGATGGGTCCTTTGTTCTTATTGTTGAAAACGATGGAAATGCATTGGAAACCTTCAATATAAAATTTGGGGATAAATGGGCTTCCACCTCGTTGAGTGCTGGTGCCGTTGCCACCTATATCTGGGAAGAATAACGAGAATGGAACACATGAAAAAGCTATTGTTTAGTATCGCCCTTATCATTAGTTCAACCGTTTTTGGCCAAAGGTTTTTACATACCGAAGGACAGAAAATTGTGGATGCACAAGGTAACAATGTCCTTTTGAGAGGACTAGGTCTTGGTGGCTGGATGGTACAAGAGGGCTATATGTTGCAGACTTCCGGTTTTGCCGGACCTCAGCATTCCATCAAACAGAAAATTACAGAACTCATCGGGGAAGAAAATATGGAGGAATTCTATGAGGCCTATTTGGCCAACGGAATTACCAAACGAGATATTGATTCGCTTAAAGCTTGGGGATTTAATTCCGTTAGATTGCCCATGCATTATAATTTGTACACTCTGCCCATAGAGGAAGAAAAGGAAGGGGAAAACACCTGGTTGGAAAAAGGTTATGCCATGACGGATGCACTTTTGGAATGGTGTGCTGCAAATGAAATGTATTTGATTTTGGATCTTCACGCCGCTCCTGGTGGACAAGGGCATGATGCCAACATCTCGGATTATGATCCTGCAAAACCTTCCCTTTGGGAAAGTGAGGCCAATCAACAGAAAATGGTCGCCTTCTGGGAAAAAATGGCCGAACGCTATAAAGATAGCCCTTGGATCGGTGCATATGATATCATCAACGAGCCCAACTGGAACTTTGAAGGCGAAAATCCCAATGGTTGTGATGAGATGAACAATGCTCCCTTGCGAAAGCTGATGGTGGATATTACCAACGCCATTAGAAAAGTGGACAAGGAACATATCATCATTATTGAGGGCAATTGCTGGGGGAACAATTACAATGGCGTTTTTCCACTTTGGGATGATAACATAGTCATCAGTTTTCATAAATATTGGAACTACAATACCAAAGAATCCATTCAACAAATGTTGGATTATAGGGAAGCCTACAATGCCCCAATTTGGTTGGGTGAGAGTGGCGAAAATTCCAATGTGTGGTTCAAGGATGTTCTCACTTTGATGGAAACCAACAATATTGGTTGGGCGTTTTGGCCCATGAAGAAAGTGGATAACATTGCCGGTGTCACATCGGTAACCAAAACAAAGGATTACGAAACGCTTTTGGACTATTGGGAAAATGGAGGGGAAAAGCCATCGGTGGAATTTGCCAAAAATACCTTAATGCAACTCGCGGAAAATTATAACATGGAGCATGTTACTGTAAAACCCGGTGTAGTCGATGCCATGTTCAGGCAAGTTCAGACCGATGAGCCAATGCCATATAAAAAGCACCAAATCCCGGGATTAATGTATGCAACGGAGTACGACATGGGGACAAATGGAATTGCCTATCAGGATGCTGATTTTATAAACCTATGGGTGAGTACCGGGGAACGCAGCACATGGAACAAGGGACGAAAAATGCGCAATGACGGTGTGGACATCCAAACCTGTTCCGATGTTAGAACAAACGGATTCGAGGTTTTTGATATAAACGATGGGGAATGGTTGCTCTTTACCGTTTCTGTTGAAAAACCTGGCACTTACAATGTGGACATTCGTTATGCCAACTCTGGCGAAGCGGGATCGCTTTATTTGGAAAAGGACGGCGAAAAGGTTTCACAAAACATCCCATTGCATAAAACAGGGGATCAACCCGTTTATGGAACAGTAACACTCAAGGACATTTCCCTAGAAGAAGGTACCCATGAAATGAAGATCGTTTTTGAAAAGGGAGGTTTTCAATTGAATTATCTGGATTTTGTAAAACAGTGAGATGTTGAATTCAATCACTTCCAAAATAAATCGGGCCATTTTCAGCATGCTTGTGATGGTGATAATTTCGTGTAGTGGTAGCAGTGATGGGGAAGAAAGTGGTGGCACTTCCACAGTTAAGCCCACTAATCTGACCATTGAAGCAGAAATTGTGGGCCAGTCCGAAAACAACCCTAATGGGGATGGAAGTGGAACGGTCAACCTCACTTTTCAGGCAACCAACGCATCACTTTACAAAGTACTTATCGAAGGTGAATTGGTGGAAACCACTTCCAATACCCTCATTCATACCTTTACAGATGAAGGTACCCATGGATACGATATTGCAGTCTCTGCCTATAACCAAGGTCAGTTTGTGAGTAAGACGATCAACATTGATGTTTATGTAGATGAGTTGACAGGTTTGATCTGGTCCGATGAATTTAATTCAGGCGATTTGGATCTAACCAAATGGAACTTTGAAACAGGTACCGGTATCAATGGGGACTGGGGCACCGGGCAATTGGATCGTGCTACAGAAAGACCTGATAATGTGAGTTTTAAAAATGATGTTACCGATGCTGATGGTGGATGTTTGGTAATCACCACCCGCAAAGAAAACTACATCGATAGGCAATATACCAGCGGAAGGATCAATACAAAGGACAAGGGATTTTGGGGACCTGGTCACCGGATAGTGGCCCGGGTAAAGGCCCAAGATGTGAGGCACCAAGGGCAGGGATTTGCCTTTTGGATGATGCCCCAGGAAAAACCTATTACCGTTGATGAAATCATGTGGCCCCAAGGTGGTGAAATTGATATTATGGAGTATGTGGGTTCCATACCCTTTCATAATTTAGGTACTGTTCATTATGCTTGGGAATGGCAGAACAACCAATATCAGGATTGGAACCATGGTCATTTGGGGGGGTACTATTCCTATGAAACCACGCAAACCCCGGATCCTGAAGAACCAGGTTATGGTAACTTTCCTCCTCCGGAAAACGATCCCAATGCCGGAAGTTCAGCATTTCATGAGTATGGAATTGACTGGTATGAGAATCGGATAGATTTTTTTGTGGATGATCAAGTGTATCATATCCACTATTTGAATGATGGTGGCGGATTCACTGTGGATGGACAGGACCAAAAAACGGTCAGGACCTTGGACGGAAGAAGGGTAACGGTTTCCGAATATTCCAATCATTTTCAGGAATGGCATCCTTTTGAACACAAGATGTATGTTATCCTAAGTGCAGGGGTAGGAGGTAGTGATTATACCTATGGAGGTCCCGTAGTTCCGGAAGCGGAGTTTCCTTGTTCCGTGTATGTTGATTGGATAAGGGTTTACAAAATGTAAATAAAATAGAGCGAAGAATATTTTTTGACTTTACATGGATGGATGTCACCCTCTTAATTGAGACTTGCAATTCCCGTTTCATGTTGTAGAAGGAAAGAGGTCTACGAAGCATTTCCTATCAATGCTGAATGTTGAAAATGACGTTTAGATTTTCTGAAGAAATTGGGGCCGAAATATGTTGATGCACAACAACCCAATGTTCAGGTCCTTTATAAAATCCAACAGTAATTCTGTTTTTCATACTTCTCAGTACATCTCCTTGTTCGGATATCGCTTCAAATTTTATTAATCCGCTGGCAAATCCTATATTTTCAGCTTGATGGATTTTTATCATTTCAAAGTCGACTTTCACTTTTTCATTGCCTAAAGAACCCAACCAATCTTCGATTCCGGGTTTCCATTCCGTGAGATTTGGATAAAAGCCCCTGTCCCACATATCAAATTGAATTACATCCGTATCGTAAAGAGCCAGCAATGCATCTGCATCTTTGCGCCATACGGCTTCTTTATAGGTGGTGAAAAAATCTTCAATTGTTTTCATGGCCTGAACAGTTATTTTTCTCGTTTTGGGTTTTGGATGATAATATTCCATTAGAATTCTGAAACCAAAGCCATTTAATCCGGTTTTTTCCCTTTGAGCAGGGCGTAAATGGCCATGGCATGCCCGTGACCCAATTCAAATTCTTTTTTCAGCCAATCCGTGATTTGTGTGGCCTTCACCTCAGGTTTTATTTTTCCATTTTGGGTAAATCCCATCTTTTCCGCCAAAGCTTTAAAGTCTGCTGGGAATTTGCCCGTTTTTGCCTGAATGTTGTCTAAATACGCTTGGAACGACATTTATTGAGCAGGATTGAGTTTATGATAGGCGAAATAGGAAGCCATTAAAATACCTAAAAATATAAGAGGAAAGAAGGATTGAAAATTCATTCCGTCTACGGCAAAATGGCTGATGCTGGCAAAAATAAAGTCGAACGCAAAACCCGCATAGGCCCATTCCTTGATTCGTTTTGAAACTTGCGGAATGATCAAGGCAAGTGCACCCAACACTTTGAAGACCACTAGGGCATTTCCAAAATAGTCGGGGTAACCCAAATGCCGGATTCCCTCTTTGGCCAGTTCGGTTTGCGATGTAAGGGCTGGCATTACGCCCTCCATTAAAAAGATGATGACCGTAGTGGTCCAGAAAATGATCTTGTTGGTTTTGGTTGTTGCCATGGCTGTTTTTTATGTTTAGTTCAAAAATATTTGAATTTTAGTAGTTGATAAGAGGTGAATCCGACATATTGAAAGGTTGATTGCGACATGAAAGGGTCCTATTTCATTTACACCCAAACCTGCATTTGAAAATTGTGGTCAACTTTTAGCTTGGTCTTTTTCCTGACTTCGGCCTTTATGGGAAGAATATAGGTGTCCGCTTTGGTATCGAACCAGATTGCGGTATCCCACTCCACAACACCGATCTTGGCAACTGCTTTCATTCTGCCCCAGCCTTCTTCCTGCCATTTTAAATGTTCCCTGATTTCTTTGGAAATCACCTTGGGCAAGGAAACAAAATACCAGCCTCCCGGGGCATTGTGTTGCCACATTTTGGTGGTGAATTCATATTTGATCTTGGTTTGCATTTTGATCAAGTTTCGACTCTTTTTTATGAGCTTCATTTATTTCTAAAATCAATGGTAACGTTGATATACATAAAACGAAAGGCATTAAAGATTTTTTAGACTTTCTTTCCATCCATAAATTATTTCAGATTCGGTTGTATTCAATGCATTCAATAATTCTTGGATAGTATTGAATCTTAATAAGCTTATTAATTTTTCTCTACCAAATTTTTCATCGAGGTACCATACTACGGTTCCAGAAAGGCCATATTTTAAGTTGCCTGTCCAGAATTCATCCAAGGTTTCTGGGATTTTATTTTCTGACAAAGCCTTCTTGACTTCTGAAATTCTAATTGAATCACATTGTCCAGAGACATAAACCGCAAGACCTTCAATAAACCAATCAATGCCGGTAACATCGCTAAAATCGGGACTTTTGTTTTGTTGACCATGAAAAACATGTACCAATTCGTGTGTTATTAAGTGTTGTGTTTTGATTGAATCGGAATAGGAATGTTCACATGCAAGGCTATCCCACTTTTTTGGCGAAATAATATCAAGTTTATTGGAAACTCCACTTGCAACCATCCAACATTGGGATTTTAAATCAGGCATATTCCAATCTTTCTGCCATGTACTGTCCAATGATGAACGGGATGGATGGATATAAATACTAAAATTATTTTTAAATGGACTTTGGAAGAACTCATCTACTGTTGTTTTTCCAACCTGGAAATAGGTGGCGTATTCAATTATATTTTGTTTGTCCATGGCTGTATAATACAAAGAGTATCCATTTTGCTCTTCAACCATCCATTTATCGTCAATAAGTGTCCAGCCCAAAAGTATTGGGATTAACAATGCAGATAACAGTAAAAATGAATATTGTTTTTTCATATCATATCCGATTTGTCCTTTTTCAAACAAGACGGTTCAGTGTCTTAAAATGTTACATATCTCTTGGCTTGTTGCTTACGTTTTTTTGGCTTAGGTTCCTTGTTATCTTATTTTTTTATAATACCTTATCGCTAAGATGGTTACAATCAGAAATGGGATGGTGGAAATGATGATTTTATAGTTTAAACTCATTAATCCTATCACAAAAATTAGTACCAATAAAATCCCTAAACCTCCAATACTTATATATGTTAATGTTTTACTAGGTGTCTTTTGAAATAATGTGACCAATAATATTACTTGCCCTATCAAGGGTAATATTGTGAAAGGGTGAAGAACAGAAATAGGGTCAGTGAAAATTTTCGAAAGAATTTCATATTCTACTTGGAATAGAAATGAACGGCTGTTCCCGCCCCACTCTATATATCCTAAAAGCGATGTGATGATTAAGAGGGAATTAAGAATTTTACTTTTCATTTTCTTTGGTTTTTTCTGTTTATGAGGTCGATTTATGCTGATTGTCAATTTGTCCATTTACGGGACTTTTTTGAACATCCATCCATTTGGTTGGCTTTATGAAACTTTTACGGTTCTATATGCGGATTTTTTATCCAACAAAATAATCATGTTTTTCAATATAATGTAGCTAAGAAACTTACTTGAAAAATAAGCGAAAGTTAATGTTGGGCGTAAATCCTAGGGAACGCCGGTAAATGACCTGATCCAAGAGGAGTTCACCATTTTGTTGGGAAGTGCGATGTACGATTGACAAGGGAACAACCCTGTTATAGATATTCAGTGCCGAAAGACCGATCTGCATTCGGGAGTTTTTCTCGTCCAAATCAAACTCGTAGATTGCAGAAGCATCCAACCGATGAAAATCAGGTAAACGCCCTGCGTTCAAGGGCCCAAAATTGACCCTTCCGGTGTCTTCATCATAACTTTCGATGAGGGTAACCGGTACACCCGTTCGATACTGCCAGCCCAAGGAAAGCTGGAAGTTGTTCAGTTGCAAACTGTTCGAAATGCCGAAATTATGGGTAATGTCGTTGTTGCCTGAAAAACTTTTTTCCTGTATTTCCTGAAAGGTGAAATTGACATCACTTAACGAATACCCGATCCAAAAGCGATAATGGTCAATCCGTTTTTTAATGAGGAGGTCCATCCCCATGATCCTGCTTTTACCTTCACTTAAACTGGGTTCTGGGAGTGTGAAACCTTGGCTATAAGTCGTTAAGCCTGTGAGTCGCTTGTAGTAGGCTTCTGCATCCAACGTCCAACCGTTTTTATCGAAAAGTAGCCCTGTGGAAATCTGTTTGCTTTGCAGGAGCGGAAAATTCACATCATCGGAAAGCCTCCAAAGGTTGTTCTCCAATCGCAGTTCGGTTTGGTTAAATTCAATAAGTTGCGAAATAGGTTGGTTCCTTCGTTCCAATCCGGCCCGTAACCTAAGGGATTTGGAAAGAGGTAGTTCCATGTTCAGGCGCGGTTCCAGATAAACCCGTGCCAAGCTTCCATAATGAACGGTCCGCAACCCAATTTTCAAAATACCGGTGTTCTTTTTAATAAAGGAATACTCCCCAAAAAACACATTTTTAAAATTGCTTTCATGCACCGGCAAGCTCAAATTATTGTCGGGTTCCCTACTGGAAACCGAACTGAGGTCCACTTCCAGATTGGTGTTGGAAAGTTGGTAGCCGAAGATAAACCGGTCTCCATTTCTCAAAATCCGATCCGATTTCAGATCCAATCCAAAATCACTGATCCTGTTTCCCCTAATATTAGTCTCTTCCAATGTAGTGCCATAAAATTCCTCATTCAAGTAATAGGAGTCATAGGATGAAAAATAGGTAGTTACCTCTTCGGTTTGTGTAGGAGAGGTATGATGGGTCCAGTTTACGCTCACCCCTCCATTGCCTGTGGTGAGAGAATCAACTTTGGTTTCACCTTGACTCGAGAAGGAAAAATTTGTGCGGTTGCGGGTCATCAGGGCACTTATGGAAATTTTATCCTTGGCCGAAGGCTGGTATACGAATTTGGCATTCAGATCGTAGAACCGAAACTCGTTTTGGCTGTTTTCATAGGTATAGTCGTCATCTGTGTTCACATTCAACGGGTTGCCATTACTGTCGGTAATGGCTCCGCTATTGTTGAAGATTTTCCTTTCGTATGCTTCGTAAGTTGGACTTTCAAATACATCCAGATAGGAATTCCGTGCGAAAAGGGACAAAGAGGATTTTTTGGAAAGGGGCAGTTTGATAAAGCCATCAACACTCAAACCATCTATGCCAAACCCCCCAGAAAGTTGGGAAGCCACCTTTTCATCTGTGGCAATATTGATCACTCCAGAAACCCTATCGCCATAGACTGCGCTGGTGGCTGTTTTAAAAATATCGGCTTTTTCGGTGGCATATGGATTGAACCGGGAGAGCATACCGAAGAGATACCCAGTGTTGAAAACCCTAATATGGTCAAAGAGCACCAAATTCTGGTCTGAAGTTCCACCGTGAATTTGAATACCTGAGGCCGATTCGTCCAAACTTGTGACTCCAGGTATCATTTGAATGCTTTGCAAAATATCAGGAGTGGTCTGTCCGGGAATGGGTCCTAAAGGTCTTTGGGTCAGGGTGATGGATCCATCCCTATTTCGGTCTATTCCCGTGGTAATATAGGAGGTTACAATTACTTCCTGAAGTTGTTTGTATTGTGGGGAAAGATAGATGGGAATACTATTTTCAGAGGATTTAAAATCAAAACTGCCATAACCGGAAACATCTAAATGGTGGGTTGGAAGACCATCATCAATAAATTGAAGAAATCCCTTTTGGTTGGTTTCAAGGAGTAGGATAGAGTCAACCATTACCTGATTTTCAACCAAGGGCATTCGGGTTTCCTGGTCCAATAAAAAAAGACTGATATTGCCCGAAATGGCAATGGGTGCAATGATGATTTGGTCCTGACCTTCGAGTTTTTCAAAATGCAACGCGGTCTGCGCTTCCAGAACGGACAGGAGTTCGGTTAACGGTAATCCATCAACTTGAAGGGTGATTTGTTTGCTGTCCACAACATCTTCGGCATAGGAAAAATGAAGGTTGAGGTCTTTTTCCAGCTGTTGAATCACCACTTTTAAGGGTGTGGCATCAAAATCATAAAATAGTTTTTCTTGGGCATGGGAAGGGGTCATGCCTAAAACTAGAATGCATAAAACGATAAAAATGTCCCTCATTTCTTACTCAGACAAGGTAACAATTCTTTTGTCTGTAGAAATGTGATATTTGATGCCCATGGGTTCCATGGTGGTTTTTAATGCATTTTCAAGGTTTTGGTGGGTAAATTGTCCCGTAAAAAGTCGGTCTGTTTGAATGGAATTTACTTCAAAAGTGATGGGAAATTGTACTGATAATTCCTCCAATACCTCTGAAAATGGTTGCTCGGAAAAACGGGAAAAACCATTTTTCCAATCGGGAGTCTGTTCGGTAAAATTGTTAGTATAGATCAAATTGTTCCGGAAATCCAATTCCATTCCCCGGGAAAGTTGAGAGGGTTCCAATAGGGAGCTTAATGGAGCAAATACTATGGTCCCCTCGTAACATTGGATTTTTAAATCTTTACGATTTTTAAGGTTGAAACGGGTTCCCAATACGGATACGGTTCCTTGTCGGGTCCTGACCTTGAAATCGTTACCGGAACGGATGTCAAAAAATGCTTCGCCATCAAAATTGACGGCACGATCTTCTTCCCAGCCAAAGCGTTTGTAGCTCAGGGTTGAGTTTGCATTCAATTCGATCAAGGAGCCATCGGCAAGAAGCACGGATTCTTTTTCCCCTATACCTGTGGAATAGGTTACGTTGCCAAAAAAGTAGGTGTACCCAGCAAACAATAGGGCAATTGAAGCCGCTGCGGCCGGAATCCACCACAACCGTCTCACTTTTGGTTCTTTTGTAGCCTGTTGGTTTTTGAACGTGACCAGGGCCAAGGCTTTCTCCACGTCAATTTCAGGACCGCTCAATTTCTGGGCCTCTTCGTCAATGGCCATAAGTTGCCTGTAGACATCGGATGTCCTAAATCCCTCAAGTTCTTCCTCGGTCAGTTCCCCTGCCAACCATCGGGACAAAAAATCTTCATTGGCGTATTTTTCTTCCATAGGCATAAACCTTCTTGATTATAGGACAGTTATAGATTTGATTACCCTATTAAAATTTTAATTCTTTTCCCAAAATACCCCTTAACCCCAAAAGCGCCCTACTCATTCTGCGTTCCACGGCCTTTACACCAATCCCGGTAATCTCTGCTATTTCGGCATACGTTTTTTTCTCCACTCGGCTCAAGAGATAAACTTCCCTTTCCTTTTGCGGAAGGGATGCAATGGCATTCTTCAGTTTTTCATGGAACTGGTTCAGCTCCATCAAATACTCAGGACTTTCATGATCAATGGAGTTGTTGGCTTGTTTTAAATGCTTCAACACAATTTTCTCGTGTTCCTTTTCATTGATGAAGGCATTGTTGGCGGCGCGGTACAGGTAAGCTTTCACCTTGGAGAAAGTAACAGTGGAACAAAGTTTCCAAAGCTTCACAAAAACATTTTGTACAATATCCTCGGCCTGTTGTAGGTCGCCACATTTGTAATAAACGAACCGCGTCACCGCCTCGTAATGGGTTCGGAAAATCTTCTCATATACTTTTTGCTCACAAATGGAAGGTTCTTGCTCTATCATGCTATGCTTGGGGCAAAAATTTTTGCGCTGATCACAAAAATAATTAGAAAAAAATAGGGTGCGCTGCCATTTGCCTGTCTAAGTAATAGAAAAAGAAATTTTATATCCTGATGATGCACAATAAAAGATGGATGGCGGCCTTGTTTTTGGGCTGCTTCCTAGCAATACAAAACTTATCGGCACAAGAGTGGCAAACCAACTTGGGGAAGGCCCAAGACTTGGCCCAAAAAAATAACAACCATATCGTTTTGGTATTTCAGGGTTCTGATTGGTGTGCGCCCTGTATCAAATTGGAACGTGAGATCTGGAGTACAGAAGAATTCCAAAAATTGGCCAAAGATCATTTTGTAATGTTGAAAGCCGATTTCCCAAGAAAGAAACAGAACAAATTGCCCGCCGCCCAAGAGGAACACAACAAAACATTGGCCTCCAAATACAACCCGAACGGATATTTCCCTTATGTGGTAGTTCTTGATCCCTCTGGAAAAGTACTGGGACAGGCCGGGTACGAGAAATCTACTCCCAAGGCCTATTTCAACAAGTTAAATTCTTTTTAAGGGACAGCTATGTTTAAGTTGAAAAACATTCTTTCCTGTGCAGCCCTGTTCCTGTTGGTTGTTGTGGCTTATCCAGGTAGTTCTAACAAAACAGTATCGGATACCGCCTCACAACTTCAGGTGTTTCAGCGTACCCTAAAATTGATGGGCAGCCGATTTGACCTTACCGTAGTTGCCGAAAATCAAACTAAGGGGGATGAGTATTTGGATATGGCCATTGCCGAGATTACCAGAATAGAACGCCTGATTTCTTCTTGGGATCCCGATTCCCAAACCTCCATGATCAATAAAAATGCGGGTGTGGCCCCAGTGAAAGTGGATCGTGAACTTTTTAATCTGATCGAAAGAGCAATCAAAATATCAAAATTGACCCAAGGTGCTTTTGATATCAGTTATGCTTCGATGGACCGTATCTGGAAATTTGATGGTTCCGTAATGGAAATGCCATCCGAAGAAGCTATAAAACAGTCCGTTGCCAAAGTGGGCTATCAAAATATTGAAATGGATCCCGAGAACAGCACTGTTTTTTTGAAGAAGGAAGGAATGAAGATTGGTTTTGGGGCCATTGGAAAGGGATATGCTGCGGATATGGCCAAAGCGTTGTTGTTGAAAAATGGTGTGTTCTCGGGAATCATCAATGCGTCTGGTGACCTGAATGCATGGGGTACTCAACCCGATGGTAAGGATTGGATGGTGGCCATAGTGAATCCCTTGAATAAGGAAAAAGTCTTTTCATGGTTGCCGGTGCGAGACCAAGCCGTGGTAACCTCGGGGAATTATGAAAAATTCATCATCCTGAACGGGGAACGGTACACCCACATCATCGACCCAAGAACCGGTTATCCCAGCAAGGGGGTACGAAGTGCTACCATTTTTACCAAAAATGCTGAGCTAGCCGATGCATTGGCCACGTCCATTTTTGTAATGGGAGTGGAAACCGGTGTGGATTTCGTCAACCAATTGAAAGGGGTGGAATGCATTATCGTGGATGATGATAATAAGATCATTACCTCTGGGAACATCACCCTAAAAGGAATTGAAAATCAAAGCAAATAATTGTTTATGAAGAAGATATTGATTGCCCTGTGTGCCTTGACCAGTCTATCGTCCTGCGTGGTATTGCACGAATATGAAAAGGTGGACATCAATGACCCCGATATGGTTCTGGCCGATAAGAAATTTGTAAAGTTCGAAACCAATTATCAGGTGTACCGTGAAGGTGCATCCGGTGGCAATGGAGGAAAAACAGGAGGTGGTTGTGGTTGCAATTAAGATGAACATATCTAGGTTGAGATGGCTGTTCCTGCTTTGTCCTTTTTTTGGTTTGGCCCAGCAGGAAAATGTCAGTTCCTATAAAAAAAGAGTGTTGGAAACCACGGAGGTGGACATCCTTTCCAGCTATTATGAGCAAACGGGTAACAATGCATCGGTAACTGGTGGTATCGGTACAGAGGAACTAACGGATATTGCCCCTTCCATTGTGGTAAGCATTCCTTTAAATGACGATGATGTTTTGAGTGTTGACGTGGGCATTTCTACCTATACCTCAGCATCATCCAGCAATTTGAATCCTTTTGACCTTACTAAAACCAATGGAGGTGTGAGTGGTGCATCTACTGGAGGGGGAGGTATTGGTGGCGGTGACGACGATGGGGAGGACGATGATAACCCGGGAGGATATACCGGTGCCATAGGAAGTCCATGGGTGGCATCATCGGGCGCATCCCGCCAGGATACTTGGAGCAGTGTTTCTGTTGGATACTCCCATAGCTCAGATGACCGAGACCAGATTGTAAGCGGGAATGTTTCCTTTGCGGCGGAATTCGATTATATCTCGTTTGGTTTTGGTGGGGGTTACACCCGACTTTTTAATGAAAAAAATACGGAACTAAGCTTAAAGGGCAGTGTTTTCTTGGACTCTTGGTTGCCAAGGTATCCAACAGAACTTGATTCCTATTTGGAAGTCAATGGAAACTTGAATTCCGGGTTTTTTACCGGGGTGGATATTTGGGACCAAAATGGAAATCTGACCAACAAGAGCGGCTCCAATACTTGGAATCCCATCAATGGGTTTAGTTTGATTTCGAATAAAAAGCGGAACAGTTATGCTTTCTCGGTGTCCTTTTCCCAAATACTGGGCAAAAATACCCAAATGTCCATTTTTGCGGATGTGGTCCGTCAAGAAGGCTGGCTTTCCAATCCCATGCAACGGGTATATTTTGCAGATGTCCCCAACTATTTTATCGGAAATCCGGCCAGTATTCCTTATTACACTTCATCCCAAAACACGGAGGTGTTTATGTTGGCCGATGATATGGAACGCTTGCCGGACAATAGGTTTAAATTTCCGATCGGCATTCGATTGAACCATTATTTCAACGAAATTCTGACGGTACGTACCTATTATCGTTACTATTTTGATGACTGGGGATTACGGGCGCATACGGCCAGTGTGGAGCTGCCCATCAAGATTTCACAAAATTTCACCCTCTATCCGTCATACCGTTATTACACGCAGAACCAGATAGATTATTTCGCGCCGTTCGACACCCATTTGTCAACGGAGCAATATTATACCTCGGACTTTGACCTGTCCAAATATGATGCGCACCAATATGGGTTCGGTATTTCGTACACGGACATTTTTACCAAGTTCAAAACGTGGCGGTTCGGGTTAAAGAGTATTGATTTAAAGTATAACAACTATCAGCGGAGTACTGGCCTTAAGGCCAATTATTTCGGTGTTGGATTCAAATTTGAAATGGATTAAAACCTAGGTCTTTGAACCCCCAAGGCTCCTGAACATATTGATTGCATAGATGAAAACGAGTTTAAAATTATTTCCTTCACGCTACACCTTGGTAAATGCCTTTTCGGTACTATTTATTGCCTTGTCGTTTTTACTTCGATTAGCATTCATGGTCACGGATTTCTCACAAACAGACCACTCCTTCATGGGGCTGTTGAAAGTATTTTTTGTGGGACTGTTCTTTGATTTGGGTACGGTGTCCTTCTTTTATGTGGTGGCTACACTCTATTTTCTGTTGATGCCCAAACGGTTTTATGGAACTTTGGCAGACCGAATCTTGGTTTACTTCGGATTTTCGTTGGCCTTGCTCATCATTTATTTTTCTTTTTTTGCCGAGGTCACCTTTTGGGACGAGTTTCAAAGACGGTTCAATTTTATTGCGGTGGATTATCTCATCTACACCTATGAAGTTTTCAAGAACATCAATGAATCCTATCCCTTGCCCATTTTAATTGGGGGAATGCTACTTCTGGTTTTCGGTACAGTTTGGTTGTTTAAACGGAAAGGTTTTTTCCAGAGGACATTCAGCGCAACAGAGGGTTTTGCACACAAATGGATTCCATTTTTCATTGTGGTTGCCCTGGTCTTGTTTTATGGCACTTCCATAGAGAACGATTTGGCCGAATCTTCGAGTAACCGATACAATAACGAATTGTCCAAAGCAGGGATTTATTCCTTCTTTGCCGCCTTTAGGAACAATGAACTCAGCTATACCGATTTTTATAAGACCATTCCGGAGAAGCAGGCCTTGACCAATGTACAACATCAAGTAAGTGGTCCTTTGGACAGTCTGGTGAATCCGACCGAAAATATTTTGAGACATATAAAAGGAGGGGTGGAAAAACGACCCAACATAATCCTGATTTGTGTAGAAAGTCTGAGTGCCAATTATCTAGGGATTTTTGGTAATGAAAAAAACATTACACCCAATCTGGATTCCCTTGCCATTGCAGAAACCTATTTTTCCAATCTTTATGCAACCGGAACCAGAACTGTACGGGGTATGGAGGCCATTACCCTTAGTATTCCCCCAACACCAGGTAGAAGCATTGTAAAACGCAAACACAACCAAAACCTCTTCACCATAGGAGAGGTGTTCAAGAGCAAGGGTTATTCCCGAACCTTTTTTTATGGTGGGGATGGATACTTTGACAATATGGACAAGTTTTTCAGTGGCAATGGGTTCGATATTGTGGATCGTGGTCGCGGATTTCTTCCTAACGGGGATATTGTGACTTCGAGGAAAAATATTGAAGATACTGAAGTGACCTTTGAGAATGCATGGGGCGTTTGCGACGAGGACATTTTCAACAAAGTGATGAAGGAAGCCGATGCTGCATCGGAACAGGGAAAACCGTTCTTCGATTTTATCATGACCACCTCTAATCATAAACCCTACACTTATCCCGAGGGTAAAATTGATATTCCTTCTGGAACAAGCAGGAGTGGGGCAGTCAAATACACGGACTTTGCCATAGGTCAATTCTTAAAGCAGGCAAAATCCAAATCGTGGTACAACAATACCGTTTTTGTGATCATGGCAGACCATTGTGCCAGCAGTGCCGGCAGATGGGAATTGGATGTGGACAATTATCATATCCCTGCGATCATTGTGAATTTGGAAGGAGGCAAAGGATATCAAATAGCCCAGCAGTGTTCCCAGATTGATGTGATGCCAACTTTATTCTCTCTTTTGGGATGGAACTATGATAACAACTTCTTTGGGCGTGATGTCTTCAGTATAAAACCAGAGGACCAAAGGGCTTTTGTGGGCAATTACAGAAAGTTGGGACTTTTAAAATCCAATGAATTGATGGTGTTGGGCGATGGGAAAGTGGCCAATCAATACGTTTGGAACAAGGATGATAATAGCCTTTCCAGTCAACCGACCAATGAAGCGTTTTTGACAGAAGCAATATCGTATTACCAATTGGCCGATTTTCTATACAACCATGGTGGTCTTAATCTAAAAAATAATCCATGAATAAGGTCCATTTCATAGTAAATCCGATTGCAGGAAGAGGAGATGCCGCTTTTAACAAAGCATCACTCTCCAGATATTTTGGACCCGATCAATACGAACTGACAGTTAAAACTTCCAACTATCCGGGACATGCCGCCATATTGGCCAAAGAATCGGTTGATGAAGGGGCAGAAATCGTAGTGGCCTGTGGTGGGGATGGTACCATAAATGAGGTGGCATCCTGTTTGGTTCACACTAAGGTTTTGTTGGGGATCATCCCCATGGGTTCAGGTAATGGATTGGCCGAAAGTCTTGAAATTTCACGAAACATTAAAAGGGCCGTTGAAATCATCAAAAGTGGTAAAACCAATAGGATCGATGTTGCCATGGTGAATGGCAAACCCTTTTTTAGCAATATGGGCATTGGGTTCGATGCCACGGTGATTTCCAATTATAATGCATCACAACACCGAAGGTTTTGGGCTTATCTCAAGGCAGTTTTGAAGTCCATCAAGGATTATAAATACAACGAAAAGATCAAAGTGGAAATGGACGGGCAGAGTTTCAAGACCCGACCTTTTATGTTTTTCATTTCAAACTCAAAAGTAATGGGTTACGATATTTCATTGACGCGAATGGCCTCACTCCAAGATGGATTGTTGGATGTGGTCATCATCGATGATTTGAACAAATTACAAATGTTGTTCTTGGGACTGATCATCCTGTTGCGGTTGGACCAACACGTAAAGAAAATACAATATTATAAGGTCAAGAATTTAAAATTGGCCTTTGAGGACAAGCAAAGTGAACATTTAATGCAAGCGGATGGGGAGCTCCACAATTTGGTGGACAGGGAAATCTTTGTCAATGTAGAGGAAAGGGCCCTCCATGTTTTGTGCCCATAAAAGAATTTGAGTTTAAGTTGTTCATATGGGTGTTCAAGTTGGTTTTGATTGACTAAACTTGACGCAGGCCTCTGGGAAACTGGAGGCTTTTTTTATTGCAATATATTCTTTGGACAATTTCAGGGGTCATTTCAGTAGGATTCGATAATTTTGCAGTGCCAAAAACAATTCACAATTCGTTTTGCACCATGATTGCCACAATTTGCAGGAAAGCCCATTTTAATGCTGCTCATAGGCTCCACAATCCCCATTGGAGCAAGGAAAAGAACTTGGAAGTTTTTGGGAAATGTAATAGCCCAAGCTATCACGGGCACAATTTTGATTTAGAAGTAAGAATCCGTGGAGTGGTGGATCCTGATACCGGTTTTGTGATGGATCTGGCCGAATTGGGCATTTTGATTCGTGACGAAATTGAGGAACGCTTCGATCATAAGAACCTGAACGAGGATTGTCCGGAGTTCAAGGATCTACTGCCAACAACCGAATACTTTGTTAAGGTCATTTACGATATTTTGAAACCCAAACTGGCCGAAGGCCAATTACTTCATATTACTTTGCACGAAACCTCAAAAAATTCGGCGGAGTATGGGGATTGGTAATAATTTCCGATATTGCACCGCTTTTTAATGGGATATTAGCTCAGTTGGTTTAGAGCGCTGCCTTGACAGGGCAGAGGTCACTGGTTCGAATCCAGTATATCCCACTCTTTTTCATTTCCTCACAGATTTTCCAAAACCCGTTCCAGTGCCATTCCACGTGATCCTTTGATCAAAAGTGTTCCTTTTTTTAAGGGTTGAAGGTTCAAAAACTCCTTGAGGTCCGCAAAGCTTTTAAACTTTTGGAAGGAAGCGTTGGTGCCATAAAAGTTTTCTCCCACCAAATACACCTGTTCAAAATTCAATTGTTGTGCCAGGTCAACAATACCTTGATGCTCCACTGCCGCAGTTGGACCTAGTTCGAACATGTCGCCTATGATCACAATCTTTTCATCAGCATCCATAGCATCAAAGTTTTCCAAGGCCGCTTTCATACTGGTCGGATTGGCATTGTAGGCATCCAAGATGATCTTGTAGCCATTTTTCTCCATAATCTGGGAGCGGTTGTTTTTGGGTTGATACTCTTCAATGGCAGCTTTTATGTCTTCCAAGGGGACATTGAAATATTTTCCCATCAGAATGGCGGCACAGCAATTGTTAAAATTGTACTTGCCGATCAGTTGGGATTTAATTCTGATGCCTTCAACTTCCAAAACAACATAAGGGTTGGCCTCAATAAATGCAATGTTGTAATAGGTACGGTCAGATGTACTGAACCCCATTTTTTTGGTGTAGGTCGCCAGCTTTTCCCTTTGGATGGGATCATCGGCATTCATAAATACATACTTGCCATGTGAGGTAAGGTTGTTATAAAGCTCACTTTTCCCTTGTATCACTCCTTCAACTCCTCCGAAACCTTCCAAATGCGCCTTTCCAAAGTTGGTGATGTATCCGAAATCGGGTTGGGCAATCTGGCACAAATGGGCAATTTCACCCTTGTGGTTGGCACCCATTTCCACAATGGCCATTTCGGTATTGGACTTGATTGAGAGTAGGGTTAAGGGTACCCCAATATGATTGTTGAGATTGCCTTGTGTGGCAACGGTCCTATATTTTTTTGAAATTACGGCATTGATCAACTCCTTGGTGGTGGTCTTGCCGTTGCTGCCGGTCAAGGAAATAATCTTGGACTTGTTGTGGTTTCTATGATAGGTGGATAAGTGTTGAAGGGTTTCCAATACATCGTTGACCAAAATGGTTCTATCAGATGTTAGATGCTCTTCCTCATCGATAATGGCATATGAGGCGCCTTTTTCAAGGGCATCCTTGGCAAAGGCATTACCATTAAAGTTGGGGCCCTTAAGGGCAAAGAACATACAGTTTTCCTGAATTTTCCGAGTGTCGGTACAAATGATGGGATGCTCTAAAAATAGGGCATGAAGCTTTTCCATTGTCATAAATCGAAGATAAAAAAAAGCCCCGACCTTTGGTCGGAGCTTTTAAAAATATGCTCACAGTTCTTATTTGGCCTTTTTGTGCCTAACTGTTTTGTTCTTGATTTTGGATTTGGAACCCACCCTAGACATGGCGCATCTAAAACCGACGTCGTCTGTAGCCATATATTGGGGCATGTACCTTCTTTGTGCAGGATCCAACCAGTAGGCCCTGTCTCTCCAGGAACCACCTTTGTAAACCCTTACCTCGTCATTGATCAATGAGGTCCTGTAATTAGAGGTGTCGTATTTACGAACTAGATTTCCTGTTGAATCACGCTCAGCTTTGAACTGTGGTGAATCGTACATTTTTCTGTTGTCCTCTTCATCACTGAAACGATCGAAGAATCTTGATGATCCTGGGTCACCATCCCTATAACCGCGGTTATCACTCTTGTCAAAGTTGGTCCTTAGGTA
>JASBTS010000013.1 GCA_030148305.1 Allomuricauda sp.
GTAAAGGATTTTACAATCGGAAGGAAGGATAGGGTGGCCAAGGCAGGTGCCTCGTCTGTTTTGGTGTAAAAAATTTTAGCCATTTATATGTGTTATGTTTGAGCGGTGCAAATATACAATTTATGTATGGTGCACTTACTATGGAATGGCTAAATATAGGCTATGCCGTGGGATTATCACAAAAAAACAAAAGCCATATCTTTGTTTTCACATAGATATGGCTTTCAGAATGGGATCGTAAGAGTTGTTCTGTGTTGCTACAGCACTGCAATACTGTGATTGCCTCTTTCGCCCCTTCGACGTTTTCTTTGCCCGGTTTACCCATCTTTCGATCGAGCCCCGTGTTACAAAGTGTTCCGATTCTTTCCTAAACTTTATCAAAACGAGGAATTGCCTCCCCATTCGCACATAAAATTTATTATTTCTCCTTGAACCTGACCATAGGCCTTTTTCAATTTGAAATTCCTTTTGTGATCAGTAGTGTTACCAATTAAAAGGGAAATCTCGGCTTTTAAAGAACGTCAACTTTAAAATTTGAAACATGCCTGTGATGGTATCACCTTCATATTTCTCCTACTAAAGTAGTGTAAAGAATGAGAAATGCAAATTTTATAAGGGATTTAAAATCAACAATATATGAACCGGAGTTATTAACAATTGTTCATAAAAAAAGCACCAATAAGGGTGCTTTTTCAGATACGGTTCTAATTGGATTAGCCCCTAACTTCTTTGATACGGGCCTTTTTACCGGTAAGACCTCTGAAGTAGAAGATTCTGGATCTACGTACTTTACCTTTTTTGTTTACCTCGATTCGTTGCAAAGCTGGCATGTTGATAGGGAAAATCCTTTCTACACCAACGGTACCTGACATTTTACGAATAGTGAAGGTTTCGGTTGCACCGCTTCCTCTTCTTTGGATCACAACTCCTTTGAAGAACTGGGTACGTGTTTTTTCACCTTCCTTGATTTCATAATAAACGGTGATGGTATCACCAGATGAAAATTCTGGGAAGTCTTTTTTTGGAACAAATTCGTCTTCAACAAATTTTATTAAGGATTCCATTGTTTGTCTTTTTAGTGTTTACCAGAACCAACTTTCACGTATCTCGTCAGAGGTTGATTTTGAGATTGCAAAAGTAATGCAATATTTAGAATTGGCAAGGTGTTTTTTGATTTTTAGTGAAAAGCCCCTATTTTAATAGGTCGGGTCTTCTTTCTTGGGTGCGTTCCAAGGATTGTTGTTCCCTCCATTTTTCAATTTCAGGCAGGTTGCCGCTCAACAATATTTTAGGGACTTCCTTTCCCTTGTATTCCGCTGGTCTGGTATATACGGGAGGTGCCAAAAGATTGTCCTGAAAGGTATCGGTTAGGGCAGAAGTTTCATCATTCAAAACCCCGGGAAGTAACCTTATGATAGCATCGCAAAGAATGGCAGCGGCCAATTCGCCGCCAGAGAGCACATAATCCCCAACGGAAATTTCCCGTGTTACAAACATATCCCTGACCCGTTGGTCCACACCTTTATAATGTCCGCACAATATGATCAGGTTTCCCTTTAGGGAAAGTTCATTGGCCATCCGTTGGTTTAGGGTGGTGCCATCAGGGGTCATATAGATGATTTCATCATATTCCCGTTCAGCTTTTAATTGTGAAATACATTTATCAATGGGTTCCACCATCATCACCATACCCGCACCGCCTCCAAATTGATAATCATCAATTTGCCTATACTTTCCCGTGGCGTAATCCCTTAAATTGTGCAAATGGATTTCTACCAGGTCTTTTTCTATGGCCCTTTTTAAGATGGATGCTTCAAAAGGACTTTTCAATAGTTCGGGGAGTACGGTTATGATATCAATCCGCATGGACATGGTTCCTGAATTTTATTTCGCCCCAAAAGTAAGGAAAGCTGAAACAACATGTAGAATTAAAAAGGCTTCCCGAAGGAAGCCTTATCGTATTATTTTTTCTGTTTGTTCAATTCGTCCTGTAACTGACGACTAATTTTTTGCTCGCGCTCCAAGGATCTACGTCGATGGGTCTCATATTCTTCTTCCAACTCCGCTAGGGCCGATTTGGCCTGTTGCGTTAAGAAATTACTGTTCCTGAATCGGTAGATAAAGAAAAGCAACAACAACAAGAGTCCGAAAATGATGGACCACAAGATGACATTATAAGCCCCCTTGCTGATCAAGGCGCCAAAGAAAGAAATACTGTCCTTTTCTTCGGTAACATTGTTCAGGTTATTGGTGGTTTCCTGCAGTTTATTGTTCAGGCTCTCAATTTCAGCATTGTTGGCATTGATGGTGCCAGTCAGATCCTTGATGGTTTTATTTGCCGTACTGATGGTATCAAAAATATTTTTTTTGATATCGTTCAGACTCGATAATTTAATGACCTCATAGGCCACTCCGTTGGTGGATTTGTAATTGGTGGACACCCGTTCCAGGTCTTCAAACTGCCCTTTTAGGGTTTTATCCGTAGATTCGGGATTGTCATCCTCTTGTGCTTGTAAGCTCAAGAATGGAATAAGTAATGCTAGTACTAAAAGTGTTCGTAATTGCTTCATGGTCAAATAGATTCTCGTAAAATTTAGATTAAGGGTAAAGCTAATGTACACCATTAAACCAAAAATCAAAAGAAAAACCTGATTCCTGGAGAGGTTGATCCGGGCTACCCGATCTTTAATAATACGTATAACGCCTAACCTTGGAGATATATTTCGCTAATCGCACAACTTGGTGGGAATATCCATATTCGTTATCATACCATATATAGAGTACCACACTTTTTCCGTCTGCAGATACCAAGGTTGCCTTACTGTCATAAACCGATGGGGCAGAGGTGCCTACAATATCCGAAGACACCAATTCGTTGCTCAATGAATATTTGATCTGTTCCACAAGATCACCTTCCAGTGCATATTTTTTTAAGATGGTATTGATGCCTTCTTTGGAGGTCTTGTTTTTTACTTCCAGATGTAAAATGGCCAAAGAACCATTGGGAACGGGAACCCGAATGGCGTTCGAGGTCAATTTGCCCTTTAGGGAAGGAAGGGCCTTGGCAACGGCTTCTCCTGCACCTGTTTCGGTAATGACCATGTTCAATGCAGCAGCTCTTCCGCGTCTGTATTTGCTGTGCATATTGTCCACCAAATTCTGGTCGTTGGTGTAGGCATGGATGGTTTCCAAATGGCCTTTTTTAATGCCTAAGGAATCTTCGATCACCTTTAAAACAGGTGTAATGGCGTTAGTGGTGCAGGAGGCTGCGGAAAATATCTTGACCTTGTCCGGATCAAAGTTTTTGTGGTTTACGCCATGAACTAAATTGGGTACTTCCTTTCCTGGTGCGGTCAGTAATACTTTCCCTGCTCCGTTGGCGTCCAAATGGCGGGATAATTCCTTTTGGTCCCTAAAAACGCCGGTATTGTCAATAATCAGGGCATTGTAGATACCATATTTGGTATAATCGATATCTTCCGGTTTGCTTGCTCTAATGAGTTTTACGGTGGTGCCGTTGATGATCAATGCCTCATTTTTGGCATCCACATCCACGGTGCCTGTAAATTGTCCGTGTACGGAATCTGTTTTGAGCAAAGCCGCTCTTTTTTCCAGCAAATCTGGCGATAGCTCATCACGAACCACAATGGCTCGTAATCGGAGTTGGCTCCCACGGCCCGTTTTTGCCATCAGTTCCCTGGCCACAAGCCTACCAATTCTTCCAAAACCATAAAGGACAACATCCTTTGGTTTAATGGCCTTGGTGTTCTGCGCGTCTTTTAATTTATCAATAACAAACGCCTTTACATTCAGGTCGCTGTTTTCATTGGAATGGTATTCGTAGGTCAATTTACCGATGTCCAATTTAGCAGGAGGTAGGTTGATGTCATTGATGGCCCTCAATATTTCCACCGAATCGAAAATGGAAATAGGTTTTTGCACAAATTCGCCAGCATATTCGTGTAGGTTGATGATGTCACTAACATTTTTGTCGATGATCTGGTTTTTGAATAGAACCACCTCAATGGCCTTGTCGTACCAAAGGTCACTAATAATCTTGATGAATTCCGTTGTGGCCTTTCTTCTATCTGCTTGAAAAGCAAGCTCTTTTTCGTAATTTTTGATATCACTCATGGATTAAAACTGTGCTGATAGGTTGAAAATTTCGGCTAAATTAGATATTTCAATCGTTTTCGTAAAAGAATATGAGCATAAAAAAAGGCACCTTATTACAGGTGCCTTATGTGTTATTTCCGCACTTTTTATTGAAGGATCATATGTTCTTTTTCACCATTTTCGTTGATCATGGTAAAACTGGTCCTTGCATATTTGGTGATTTCACTAAAATACTTTTTGGCATCATCCATGTTGGTCACCTCATTGCCATCTACCTCTACAATAACCTTGTTTTTGAGGTCATATCTGCCAAAGGCTTCCGGTACGTCGATAATCTTCACACCTTTGGATACTCCAAATTTCTTTTTATCCTCTTTGGAAAGTTCTTTTACCGTAAAACCGGTTATGGGTAGTTGAATGCTGGTTTGTTTGGTAAGGGTTACATCTTTGGTAATGTTTTCGCCATCCCTTTCTACCATCACTTTAACTACATCGCCTGGACGTTTGGCGGAAAGGTAACCTGTTAGTTCCGAAAATTTATGAACGGATTGGTTATCCACCTGTTTGATGATATCACCTTTCATAAGTCCGGCATTTGCAGCACCGGATTCTTCGGTCACTTCGGAAATATATACACCTTCAAGGTCGTCAATCCCCAACTCGGTGGCGGCTTCAGGGTTAAGATCCCCTCCTTTAATACCTAAAAGGCCTTTTTGTACATTACCGAATTCCATAATGTCTTCCACTACTTTTTTGGCAATATTACTGGGAACTGCAAACGCATATCCCACATAAGAACCGGTTTGGGACGTGATAGCGGTATTGATTCCGATCAAGTCACCATTCGTGTTTACAAGGGCGCCACCACTGTTACCTGGGTTTACCGCGGCGTCAGTCTGAATAAAGGATTGTGGTTTTTGAGGAGATAATGACCTCGCTTTTGCACTCACTATACCTGCAGTTACTGTGGATGTCAAGTTGAAAGGATTTCCAACAGCCAACACCCATTCTCCAATTTTTGCGTTGTCTGAATCGCCGAAAGCCAAATAGGGAAGGGGTTCTTCCGTATCGATTTTCAAAAGGGCAATGTCATAATCCTCATCGGCCCCGATAACTTTGGCATCATAATTTTTATTGTTGTTCAGGGTTACCTGCAATTGACTGGAATTGGCAATTACGTGGTTGTTGGTAACTATGTAGCCATCAGGGGAAATAATCACCCCTGAGCCTGTTCCAACTTGAGGAACTTGCTGACGTTCAAATCCATAGAAGAAATCCGAAAGGCTTGTGGGCCCCTTGCTCAGGGTCAGATTTTTTACGTGTACCACAGAGTTCACGGTCTTCTCAGCTGCCAGGATGAAATCTACTTCATTGATTCCGGCCCCTCTTGGCGAGGTCGGCAGGTTGCTTGTATTGATTATGGGGTTATCCTGGGCCGTGGTCACCCATTTGTAGTTTTCTTTTTCAAAAAACATCTTGTACGCCCCTAATGTAATGGCCCCAGCGAAAAGGGAGACAAGGAACAAACTGGCTATTCTCTTCATAATTCGATAATTATTTAACATTTAGCTCTAACAAAATTAAAGGAAATCCATTTTTTCATTTGTTTGTTTAACGCTGTTTTAACTCCAAAAAATTCCTTAAAAATTGCCCTAAATTTGTTCCTTTGTAGCAAATGATGAAACTACGGTTTTTTAAATATCAAGGTACGGGCAACGATTTCGTGATTTTGGACAATCGCGAGGGCAAGTTTCCCAAAGCCGATACCCAATTGGTGGCACATCTTTGTGACCGTCGGTTCGGTATTGGTGCGGATGGACTCATCCTTTTGGAAAATGACGAATCGGCCGACTTTAAAATGGTGTATTACAATGCCGATGGAGGTGAAAGCACCATGTGTGGCAATGGTGGAAGGTGTTTGGTGGCCTTTGCCCATTATTTGGGAATTGTAGATAAAGAAACCACTTTCACCGCCGTAGATGGCTTACATTATGCCGAAGTGGAAGGGGATATTGTGAACCTTAAAATGGTAGATGTTGGGGAAGTGCATGAAAAACAGGCCTATAGTTTTCTGGATACCGGCTCGCCCCATCACGTACAGTTGGTGAAGGACCTAAGTCGTTTTGATGTGCACAAGGAAGGGAAAAAGTTACGCTACGGACTTTATGGACAAGCGGGAAGCAATATCAATTTTGTGGAGCAAGAAGATCCGGAAACCTTTCAGGTCAGAACCTATGAAAGAGGGGTAGAGGATGAAACCTTTTCCTGTGGCACCGGGGTTACCGCCGTGGCCTTAGCAATGCACACTGCCGGAAAAACCAAGACCAATCAAGTGCATATCCATACGTTAGGTGGCGATTTGTCCATCAGTTTTGAAGAGAATAATGGTGGATATACCAATATATTTTTGAAAGGTCCGGCCATTCAAGTTTATCAAGGAGAGATCGAATGTTGAAGTTAAAAGGGGACAAAGTAGTATTGCGGGCTTTGGAACCGTCCGACCTGGATTTCCTTTACCAGTTGGAAAACGACACTTCCATTTGGGAAATCAGCGGTACCCTAAAACCATACTCCAAAAAAGTATTGCAGCTCTATTTGGAAAATGCCCATCTTGACATTTATGAAGTAAAACAACTTCGTTTATGTATCTGTGATTTGGAGAGCGAATGTATCGGCTTGATAGATTTGTTCGATTTTGACCCCAAAAACCGTAGGGCAGGCATCGGTATTGTGATTGCCCGTTCGGATGACCGAAACAAAGGAGTAGGGGCCGAGGCCTTGTCATTGCTCTGCGATTATGCTTTTTCCGTTTTGGATCTGCATCAGCTTTTTGCCAATATTTTGGAGGACAACGAATCCAGCATCCATCTGTTCGAAAAAATGGGTTTTGAGAGGATCGGGGTCAAAAAAGAATGGATCAGGACCAGTTCAGGGTTCAAAAATGAAATCATGTTTCAAAAGATAAATTCGGATGAATCTTAAACGAGTACTTTGGGCCACGGCCATTTTGGGATTATTGATCTGCGGGTTTATCGCATATCAAATTTACAGTGCTATTTTCAGCCCCAATACCCAGTTCAACAATGACGAAGCGTTTGTGTACATCCATACTGATGCCTCTTTTGCCGATGTTAAAGAATCCCTGCAACCCTTATTGAAGGACATTTCTTCTTTTGAGGCCGTCGCAAAACGCAAAGGGTATATTGCCAACGTCAAACCAGGTAAGTACGCCCTAAAAAAAGGGATGAACAACAATGAGATTATAAACACTTTAAGAAGTGCCAACTTACCTGTACGGGTTTCATTCAACAATCAAGAATCATTACAGGATTTGGCCGGAAGGATTTCGGAACAGATAGAGGCCGATAGTGTTTCCTTATACCAAGCGTTCAATGATCAAGGTTTTTTGAATGCTTCCCATTTTAATGAAGATTCCAAATTGGGCATGTACCTACCCAATACCTATGAATTTTTCTGGAACACCAATGCCGAAAGTTTCAGGGACCGTATGTACAAAGAGTATGAGCGTTTTTGGAACGAGGATCGTTTGGCCAAGGCCAAAAAAATGAATCTCACCCCAAATGAGATCATCGCCTTGGCGGCAATAGTGCAAAAGGAAACCGTTAAATCGGACGAGCGACCACGGGTTGCCGGAGTTTATTTGAACCGTGTAAAAAAAGGAATGTTCCTGCAAGCGGATCCAACAGTGATCTATGCCATTAAAAAGGAGACGGGCAATTATGATACCATCATCAAACGGGTATTGTACCGTGACCTTGAAATGGATTCCCCCTATAATACCTATAAATATGTGGGTATTCCTCCGGGGCCCATCACCATGCCGGACATCTCTTCCATTGATGCGGTTTTGAATCCTGAAAAACACGATTATCTCTATTTTGTTGCGGACGTTTCCAACTTCGGATACCATATGTTTGCCAAAACCTTGGAGCAACACAACCGAAATAAAGTGCAATACACCCGATGGCTGAATGAGCAAAAAGTGCTCAGATAACCCTCCTTGACGTTAATTTTCAGCCTTTTAACGGATTTTAAGTCTCATTTAAGAAAATCTTATGAGCTTTATAACTGTTAAAAAAATGTCTCCCCCTATATTTGCCGGCCGAAATTTTATTTCTGGACCCTGGTCTGGAAATCTTAAATAGGAACTATATGAAAAGATGGATTAGAATTGCTCTACATCTTGCCATGATCGTAGTTTTGACCAGTTTTGGATCGTATACTATAATGAAAAAAGGAGATTTTACCGTTCCCGATTCGTTGAAGGTATCGACCGGATCTGAAATCTTTGCACCATTGGATTCCATTGCGGGTCTTGATGTTGATGAAGTAACCCCTCCTTTTTTGGGTAAAGCCTATAATGGTTTTAAAGAGGCACTGGCCTTTAAGGAATCCCAAGGAAGATATCACGTTGTAAATACTTTGGGCTATTTAGGAAAGTATCAATTTGGAAGTAGTACCCTTAATTTGATGGGAATCTATGACATGGACACTTTTTTGGACAGCCCCGAACTTCAAGAGAAGGCTTTTGCGACCAATATTGCCCGTAACAAATGGATATTGAGAAGAGATATCAAACGTTTTATGGGTAAAAAGATAGGTGGGATCGAAGTTACCGAGTCAGGTATTTTGGCTGCGGCACATTTGGCCGGAGCTGGAAATGTGAAGAAATATCTACGTTCTTATGGGCAAGAAGATGTAACGGATGCGTATGGAAGTAGTATTTCGTATTACTTGAAAAAGTTTGCGGGATATGATATCTCCAATATAGAGCAGAAAAAGAATGCTAAAGTATAGCGTATGCATCCCAAAAGTTAAAACCCGGAATTCTATTCCGGGTTTTTTTATGCTTGCAAAATATAGATGGTAGTTCATATGTCCAGGTAGATTTCGATTTCTCCCCATTCATGTACGCTCTTCGTTTTGATGAATTCCGTGGGTAAGGAAATGTCACAGGCAATGCACAGCCTTGTGGATTTATGCAAAATTTTGATAAGATCTTTTAATAGTTTGTTGTTGCGATAAGGGGTTTCCATAAAAATTTGGGATTGGCCCTTTTCCTGCGAAGTCCGTTCCAATTGCTTCACCACATTTTTTCTTTCGGCAAGGTCAATGGGAAGATAGCCATTAAAAGCAAAATTCTGTCCGTTCATACCACTTGCCATCATGGCCATCAGTATAGAGGAAGGTCCCACCAAGGGAACTACCTGAATTCTCTTCTCATGGGCCACCCTGACTACCTCCGACCCGGGATCGGCAATACCTGGGCAGCCTGCTTCGGACAATACCCCAATATCAAAACCATGAATGCAAGGATCTAAATAAGAGGGAATTACTGCTGGGTTGGTGTATTTGTTCAGAGGTTGCAGTTTCAAGTTGGGCTGTGGTTTGCTAGGGCTGATTCTTTTGATGAATCGCCGTGCAGTCTTTTCATTTTCCACAATATAATGGTCAATGCGCTCTATGGTCCCTTTAACAGAAATAGGCAGTACCTCCAATGGGGCATTGTCTCCCAATGTTGTGGGAATCAAATATACTTTACCGACCACTAGACCTGGTTTTGGCTCTTGCATAGGTTCAATTTAGTTTTTTTGCAATGGCCTCACAAGCCTTATCGATCATTTGGTAGACTTTTTCAAATCCATCCTCCCCACCATAATAGGGGTCGGGCACCTCGTCAATGCCCAAGTCCACTTCCTCCAATAACAGTTTTATTTTGTTGGCTTCCATTGCATTGGCAGCTAAATCGGCTATGTTTGAATAGTTGCTTCGATCCATTACATAGATATGGTCGAACTCCATGAAATCCATCTCGGAAAATCGTCTGCATTTTTGGCGACTGATGTCCAACCCATATTTTCTTGCGACGGCAACAGATCGGGAATCTGGAGGATTGCCCACATGATATCCTGCTGTACCTGCGGAATCCACAAAAACTTTATCGGGATTTACTTTGGATTGCAATATGCCTTCGGCCAAGGGTGATCTGCAAATATTACCCAAGCAGACCATCAAGACTTTGGTTTTCATAAAAAAGGGATTGGTTCCTAACTGAACTTTTTGTTCAGATCGTCGATGTATTTGCGGAACTGTTTGTCGGTTTCGGCCAAGTTGTCCACAGTTTTACAGGCGTGCAAAACAGTGGCGTGGTCACGTTTCCCTATTTGGGAACCGATGCTGGCCAAAGAGGCTTTGGTAAATTTTTTGGCAAAGAACATGGCCAATTGCCTAGCTTGCACAATATGCCTTTTTCTGGTTTTGGATTGAAGGGTGGCCACATCCATTTCAAAGTAATCGGACACCACTTTTTGGATGTAGTCAATGGATACTTCGCGTTTGGTATTCTTCACGAATTTCTCCACCACCTGTTGGGCGAGTTCCAAGGTCACCTCCCTTTTGTTGAAAGAGGATTGCGCGATCAAAGAAATGATGGCACCTTCCAACTCACGGATATTCGTTTTGATGTTTCGGGCCACATGGTCGATAATATCGTCTGGCATTTCAACACCGTCCCTATACAATTTGTTTTTCAGGATGGATACACGGGTCTCATAATCAGGGCTTTGTAATTCAGCAGAAAGCCCCCATTTGAAACGGGACAAAAGTCGTTGCTCAATGTCCTGCATGTCCACAGGTGCCTTGTCCGAAGTCAAAATAACCTGTTTGCCATTTTGGTGCAAATGGTTGAAGATATGGAAAAACACATCTTGGGTTCCCGATTTACCGGATAGGAACTGTACATCATCAATAATGAGTACATCTATCAATTGGTAAAAGTGGATAAAATCGTTGCGGGTGTTCTTCTTTACCGACTCAATATATTGTTGGGTGAATTTCTCCGCGGAGATATACAACACCGTTTTTTCTGGATACTTGTCCTTGATCTCAACCCCAATGGCATGGGCCAAGTGGGTCTTTCCCAATCCAACGCCACCGAAAACCAAAAGCGGGTTGAAAGAGGTGCCTCCCGGTTTGTTGGCAACGGCCATACCAGCCGATCTGGCCAAACGGTTGGAATCCCCTTCAAGGAAATTATCAAAGTTGTAGTTTGGATTGAGCTGGGACTCTATTTTGATGTTTCGTATCCCAGGAATCACAAAAGGGTTTTTCAGTTCGGGGCTTTTAGAGGTGATGGGAACGTCCAATTCCTGTGGACCTACAGCGGTACGGTTGGAACTGGGAATCTGTTCCGTAAAGGGTTCCTTGTTCCCATATTTGTTCTCCATCTTAATGATGTAGATCAGCTTGGCATTGGTTCCCAATTCACGGGTCAAAGCAACCTTTAAAAGCTTCACATAATGCTCCTCTAACCACTCGTAAAAAAACTTGCTAGGCACCTGAATACTTAATGCCTTATCGGTCAACTTCATGGGCTTGATCGGTTCAAACCATGTTTTGAATGCCTGCGGTTGGATATTATCCTGGATAAAAGCCAAACAGTTGTTCCATACGGAATTAGCAGTAACACTCATGAAGTTTTTCCTTGTTTTAATGGTTAGCTTTAATACTTCAGATTAAACATCTAAAGGGTAGCAAGATGCTCATTGGATGCGACAAATATGTGAACAATTCTTTTAAAAAAAAAATCAATTTGTCATTGAATCTCTTGTTTTTTTTTCGCATGTTACCCCCGCAAAAAGCAAGCCTCTAAATATATAATTTTTCATTTACAAATGGGCGTTAATTCACATTCTTTTCGAGTAAGATATGCAGAAACTGACCAAATGGGAGTGGTTTATCACGGCAACTATGCCCAATATTTGGAAATGGGCAGGGTAGAGTGGTTACGTGCCCTTGGAGTCACTTATAAAAGCATGGAGGACAGTGGTATCATGTTACCTGTAATTTCCTTACAGATTGATTATAAAAAATCTGCTCTCTACGATGATCTTCTTACAGTGGAGACCCGGTTGACAGCCAGGCCATTGGTCAAGATCGAGTTCGATTATAAGGTGTTCAATGAGGCAGGAGATTTGTTGGCTACCGCGCATACCGTTTTGGCATTTATGGACAAAAAAACAGGCAGGCCAATCAAATGTCCTGATTACATTTTAGGGCGATTGGAAGATTGATATTTTTAGGAACAAGGAACAAGAGACAGGTAAATCTTATTTCTGGTAGCGAAGCGGTCTTGATTCTTTAATAACCTAAAATGAAAAAGTTAACTGGGATTTTCCCTGAAAGGTCAATTCAGTCAATAACCGAAATCTCCACGGGGTGCATTTCATCGAAAAGTTGATGGATGGCGTCAGCTTCACCCAGCCGGACGGAAATGGTCAACTCACAGCCCATTTCCATTTTCTGGGAAACAATGTTCAGGTTTTTTTGTTTAATGATGCGCATGACCTTGTCCATTTCCGAATACCCGAACTTTAACCTGAACTGTGTTTCTACAATCTTTTCTACAATCAATGCTTCTTCCAATGCCATTTGGGCGGCGGTACGGTAGGCCTGTATCAAGCCCCCGACCCCCAATTTGGTGCCGCCGAAAATTCGGGTGACGGTAACCAGAACATTGGTGACGTTATAAGATTGGATCTGCCCATAAATGGGCATGCCCGCTGAATTGTTGGGTTCCCCGTCATCATTTGCGCGATAGGAAGGATTTTGAATTCCGAGTTGCCAGGCATAACAGACATGGTTGGCCGTATGATATTTTTTGCGGAGCTCTTCCACAATGGGTTTCACTTCATCTTCCGAGGTCAAGGGGTGCACGGTTGCATAGAACTTGCTCTTCCTGTCCTTGTATAGGATTTCGGGGGAAGTCTTCTCTACGGTTCTGTATACGTCGGCATTCTCCATCAGAACAAAGCTACCAATACAATACTAATAATGGCCAATACCACCCCGCCCCAGTTTTTGAGGCTCAGTCGCTCCTTGAACAACAAAATGCCCAAAAGGGTAGAAAGCATAACGATGGTCACATTGTTCAACGTGAACACAGCGGCACTGCTCCAAATGGTATTGCGCAAAGCTCTTATTAGAAAGTATATGGAAAAATAATTTGGGATTCCCAAGGCGATACCGCCCATGACATTCTTAAAATTGATCTTTAGGTTTTGTTTCTTACCCCCTATACCTATATATATAAGACCAGATAAAGCCGCACAACCAAAAACCATGGAGGAGAAGATGGGGATTTCTTGATCGGTCAAATGCTTTTCCTCAAAATACTTGATGCTGGCATCGATGGCCCCGGATCCCAAGAATACCAATAAGGGTAGAATCAGGTCCTTTCGATTGATGGTGATACCCTTTTCCTTTAATGAAGCAAAATAAACGGCGGCCAAAGCCAGTAGGATCCCCATGATCTGAAGAAAACTCAAATGCTCCCCATAAATAAAGAGGCCGATGACCACCGGAATCACCAATGACATCTTAGTGGCCACCGATGCCACGGATACCCCCGAAATTTGTGCCGTTTTCGCCATCAGGTTAAAAATGGTAATAAAAAGGATGCCCAAAGCAAAAGGCCCCCATACCCAGGAGGTGTTCATGATATCATCTATGGACACAGGCCCTTGATAAAGAAAAAATCCCACCGAACAGGCCGTAATATAGTTGATGATGATGGCGACCAACGTCTGTACCTTATATACATCGTACAATTTGAAAACCACAAAAATCCAAGTGGAACTCAGGACACTCAGGGCCAGATCTAACATTTATAATCGTGATTTAAGTTGTGTAACGTCTTCTTGACCCACCTGTAGGTTCCAAACACGGATGCCGAGACGTGCTGCGGCATCGGTATTTTCTTGGACATCGTCCACAAAAAAGGTTTCATCAGCCGTTAAATTGTTTTGGTCCAGTACAAATTGAAAAATCTCCTCATCCGGTTTTCGCATGCCCATCTCGTACGACAAATAAAAGACATCAAAGGAGTTCTTGAAACGGTTATAACGTTCCATGCCAATTTGTTGTCGCACACTTTCCATATGTAGATCGTTGGTGTTGCTCAACAGAAAAAGTTTATATTGATTTTCTGAGGAAAGGTGTTCCAAAAACTGTAAACGTTCTTCGGGAAAATCCAAAAGGATGGCGTTCCAAGCTTGGATCAAATAGTCGCGGTTTGCATCTGGAAAATGGGTGGAGACCTTGTCCAAAAATTGGGAAGACCCCAACAATCCCTTTTCATAATCTTTGAATAATTGGTCCAATGAAGGGGTGATGCCACCAAATCCATAGGGCAACATAGCTCGGGCCGTGGCAGGTTTATCAAGGTTGATGAGCACATCGCCAAAATCGAGGATGATGTTCTTAATCATGGGTATAAATGGATAAGGTGTCCGATACTATTTTTTGGGTGCTTTTCAATTTCCCTTTGAATTTAGGTGCGGGAATGCCACTTTCAAAACGGTTCGGCCCCACAAATACCCTTGCTTCATCCCATAGTCCCTCGTCCAAAAACGATTGCAGGGTCTTGGCGCCACCTTCCACCATAACACTCGTGATGGAATGTTTGTGCAAGTGGTTACAGATTTGGGAAGCTATGGGCTTGGAATAATCCATTATTTCGTAATCGATTCCATCTATATATTTTGATGTGTCCTTTTCTTGGGTCAACACCATGGTTTTGACAGATTTGTCCATTACATGAAAATCGGTGCCAATCCTTAAGTCTTTGTCCAAAATTACCCTGATTGGATTTTTTCCGACCCAATCCCTAGTGCTCAACTTTGGATTATCTTCCAAAACCGTATTCGTCCCAACCAAAATCGCCTGTTCCTCGCTTCGCCATTGGTGCACCACCTGTCTGGAATACGGATTGGTGATCCAGTAGGGCTCTGGATCGGAATTTCTTTGTGTTTTGTCAGGGGCCATAAAACCATCTTGGGTCTCGGCCCATTTTAATATGATGTAGGGTCTTTTTTTCTCCTGAAAAGTCAAAAATCGTTTATGGAGCTCCCTGCATTCCTGCTCCAAAATGCCAACGGTAACCTTACAGCCTGCTGCTTCCAATTTTTTGATTCCCTTACCGGCCACCTTAAGGTGGGGATCCTTCAACCCAATATACACTTCCGGAATATTATGGTGTGCAATCAGATCGGCACAAGGGGGTGTCTTGCCGTAATGGGAGCAAGGTTCCAAAGTCACATAGAGCGAAGCTTCCTTCAACAAGTTTTTTTCTTTCACGGCGTTAATGGCATTCACCTCGGCATGTGGGCCACCATACGGACTGGTAAAACCCTCTCCGATGATTTTCCCACCATGCACAATAACACATCCCACCATCGGATTTGGAGCTGTGGTGCCCAGTCCCTTTTTGGCCAGTTCCATGCAGCGAAGGATATATTTTTGGTGTATATTCACCCCACAAAAATAGCATATTAAACGGCATTATGGAGAATGCAATAATCAGGGAAATCAAGCCCGAAGATAATGAACAAGTCGCCAAAGTAATACGCAAGGTTTTTGAAGATATGGGGGTGCCCAAAGTGGGTACCGCTTATGCGGATAAGGCCTTGGACGATATGTATTCCACCTACAATTTGCCACGGGCAGCCTATTTTGTGATGGAGCATGAAGGCAGGATTATTGGATGTGCGGGAGTGGCCCAACTTCAAAATTATGACGGCAATGTATGCGAACTCCAAAAGATGTATTTTTTAGAAGAAGCCAGAGGCAAGGGGATAGGGGCAAAGATGATTTCCATTTGTTTGGAGAAAGCCAAGGAGTTTGGTTTTGAACAGTGCTATTTAGAAACCATGCCTTACATGGAAGCCGCCCAAAAACTTTACAAGAAGAACGGTTTCGATTATATCGACGCCCCTTTGGGAAATACAGGACATTATTCCTGTCCCGTATGGATGCTTAAAGAGCTGTGATGCTGCTACGGGATATCAAAAACATATTCCAGAATGATTTGGGAAAGATTTATCCAAAAGAAGAAATCGACTCTTTCTTTTATGGCTGTATTGAACATTATCTCAAAATGGAACGGTTCATTCTGGCCATTAAACCCAACATCGTTTTGACCAAGGAGGAAGAACAACCCCTTTTTGAAGCCCTGGCCCAGTTGAAATTGCAAAAGCCACTCCAATATGTTTTGGGCACCGCCCATTTTATGGATTTGGAGCTCCAAGTCAATGAACATGTATTGATACCAAGACCTGAAACCGAGGAACTGGTACAATGGATTTTGGATGATGTAAATGATCAGATATCAGATGTGGGAGGTCAGATATCGGAAGTGAGAGATCAGAAATCAGGTGAAGAAAAAGGAGAGAACTCAAACCTTCGCCCTTCGCCCTTAACCATCTTGGATATCGGAACCGGAAGCGGTTGTATCGCCATTGCCTTGGCCAAACAGCTTCCGAATGCCAAAGTGTATGCGTTAGATGTTTCCAAAGACGCCCTGAAAGTGGCCCAAGGGAATGCGAAAAACAATCAGGTTGACGTTGAGTTCCTCCATAAAAGTATTTTAGACCCCGGACTTGATCTTGAACTTCAATTTGACATTATCGTGTCCAACCCGCCCTATGTCAGGAACTTGGAAAAGTTGGAAATCCATAAAAATGTGAAGGATTATGAACCCAATTTGGCCCTTTTTGTCCCAGATGATGATGCACTGGTCTTCTATAGGGCCATCGCTCAATTTTCCAAAAGGCATTTATCAAGGAAGGGAAGTCTGTATCTCGAAATCAACCAATATTTGGGTGAAGAGACCAAGAGGGTTTTGAAAGCCCATAATTTTTCGGAAATTGAACTGCGTAAAGATATTTTTGGCAATGACCGAATGCTAAAAGCAATTAGAGTATGAATGAAACAATGAGAGACTATTTCATTTATCTTTTTGATAAAGAGTTAAACAAATATGCTGTTGAAATAGAAATGTTTGTTGAACCCGAAGAGATAAATATTGACAGTCTAAATGTAAATAATTGGTATAAAGAAGTTATTGTTGACCATATTAATAGAAGAAAAATATCAAAGCAGAAAATAAAAATTTTAATGCGTGGTCTCAGAAATAGTATAAAAGAACACAAATTTAACTATTATCAAAGAGGGATAAGTCTTATTTCTGATTATGATTATGACCTACTTGAAAAACTTCTCATAAATTTAGAAGAGTTATTCGGGGAAATAATACCAACTAGTATTACAAGAAGTGTTGGTTCGCGACATAAATCATCGGGTTTTAAAAACATTCAGTCATCCTATGAATTGTTTGAAACAATAACTCATGAACATCGTATGTATTCCTTGGAAAATTCTTATTCCAAGGAGGATTTGGAGGATTGGGAAAAGCGCATCCAACGTAATTTAGGTGATGTCCCTGTGGAGTTTACCTGTGAATTGAAGTATGACGGTGCTTCTATTAGTTTGATTTATGTTAATGGAAAACTTTTAAACGCAGTTACCAGGGGCGACGGAATTCAAGGAGATGTTGTAACCCCTAACATTAAGACAATTAAGTCTGTCCCTGCCCAGCTAAAGGGAGATTATCCTATTCAGTTAGATATTCGTGGAGAAATAATATTTCCGTTGGAAGAGTTTGCCAAAATGAACCAAGAGCGCATCGAGGCAGGGGAAGACCCCTACATGAACCCAAGAAACACCGCATCAGGTAGTTTAAAGCTAAAAGATAGCTCTGAAGTTGCAAAGAGGCCATTGGAGTGCTTGGTTTATGGAATGGCTGGAAATCTTGAAATAAAAACACAATTTGAGTTTTTAGAGAAAGCACGCTCATGGGGTTTTAAAGTGCCAACGGTTGCCAAACTCTGCAAATCCACGGAAGAGGTGATGCAATTTGTGGATTATTGGGATTCACACAGACACAGCATGCCCTTTGAGACCGATGGTGTGGTGGTAAAGGTCAACAGCATACAGCAACAAGAAGAACTTGGCTATACCGCAAAATCCCCCAGATGGGCGATGGCCTATAAATTCCAGGCGGAGCAGGCCACCACTATTTTGGACAAGATCACCTATCAAGTGGGCCGTACGGGTGCCATAACCCCCGTTGCCAATCTGGAACCCGTTTTGCTGGCGGGCACCACGGTGAAACGTGCCTCCTTGCACAATGCCGACCAAATTGCCAAATTGGATGTCCGTGAAGGGGATACGGTTTTTGTGGAAAAAGGGGGGGAGATCATCCCCAAGATCGTTGGAGTGGATTTCACCAAGCGACCTGCGGATTCCAAACCCACCGAATACATCACGCATTGTCCCGAATGTGGCACCGAACTGATTCGGAAAGAGGGGGAAGCCCAACATTTCTGTCCGAACGATACCGGATGCCCAACGCAGATCACGGGTCGCATCCAGCATTTTATTTCACGGAAGGCCATGGATATCGAAGGAATGGGAAGCGAAACGGTAGAATTACTTTTTAAGGAAGGCCTCATCGCCAATTATGCAGACCTATATACCTTGACCAAGGAACAAGTGGTCCCTTTGGAACGAATGGCGGAGAAATCAGCGGAAAATTTGGTCAATGGTGTGGCCGCATCCAAAGCCATTCCATTTGAACGGGTGTTGTTTGCATTGGGAATTAGATATGTGGGTGAAACGGTGGCCAAAAAATTGGCCAAGGCCTATAAAAACATCGATGCGTTGATGGCTGCATCCAAAGAAGAGTTGGTTACCGTGGACGAAATTGGGGATCGGATTGCAGAGAGTGTTATCTCGTTTTTCTCGGAACCCACCAATTTGGAAATCGTCAACAGGTTAAAATCCTACGGACTGCAGTTTTCCCTTTCTGAAGCACAGTTGGAAAACCAAACGGACAAGCTGAAGGGGCAGACCTTTGTAGTGTCTGGGGTTTTTGAGACCCTGAGCAGGGACGAGCTTAAAAAACTGATTGAGGATAATGGAGGAAAAGTGGCTTCGTCCATTTCGTCCAAGACGAGCTTTGTGGTGGCCGGGGATAATATGGGACCCAGTAAAAAGACCAAGGCGGAGAGTCTGGGTGTGCCCATTATTTCAGAACAGGAATTTTTGCAAAAACTGGAGGCATGATACCAAAAAATTATGAAGCGTTTCAAGAATCCCTGAAAGGGCAATTACCGCCTAAGAATTGGTCCTTGCCTCTACAGGCGTTGTGGTATGATGCCAAGGGAGACTGGGAATCCTCCCATGATATTGCACAGGACATCCATTCTCACATGGGAAGTTGGATTCACGCTTATTTGCATAGAAAGGAGGGGGATAAGTGGAATGCCCAGTATTGGTATAATCGTGCGGACAGGCCTTTTCCTGATTACAGTTTGAGTGATGAGTTGAAAGTTTTGGTGGAGAATAATCTATAAACTGGTTAAGAAAACTACTGTTATTTGCCACTAATTTTAGTGTAGAAGCATTTAACCGGGCATACAACTTGCAAGTATTTTCACATAAAAGCTCCTTCCTAATGAAAAGTGCTTTTAAAATTCGAATACGCTGGAATTTCCTTTATTGTTTAAAATATTCTTTTTTATAAAATTGACCCAGTGCTTTGGTCATGATCAACACTTCTGGTTTATCCTTTCTCAGACCGATGGTCCAATCATTAAATATTTCCCAGGCCTCATTTTTAAAAACAGGTTCGCCATAAATTTTGGTCAATTTCTTTCGAAGTCGGTCTTCGTCACCTTTTCCTGTTAAAATCCAGACCATATTCAATTTGTTGTCACCAAAACGCGCTTCTACCTTTCTTGGGAACCCTGCATATTCAATACCAAAACAATTTAACTGTACTTGAGCGTTGGGGTCCGATCCATCTAATTTTTCTTCAAAAACTATATCACTGTTGGCCTCAAGTAATGGACGAAGCACTTCAAGATCTGCACCCATTTGCAAAAAATCCGGAATTTGGGCAGAAGAGCTGTACTTGGGAACTGAATTGTGAACGGAATTTAAATAGGGGTTTTCCCATATAAAGAGATTAATATGTAAGGCTTCTTCAGAAAGTATCCATACCTTATCGCTCCCAGTTTTACCCAGCATACCTTTCTTAAAATTGACCAAATAGTCCATATAAGTGCCAAGTGAATCCTGTTCTGACTCCATCAATACCTTAATGGCATTTCCCTGGGCCTCAATATTGGTCAATTGATTGTCAGAGAATGTGAAAACTGCTTTGTTGATGGTGCCATCTTTGGTTTGGATTTTGGAAGCAATAAGGTGTGCCTCTTTCAATTTAGCCAATGGGAATGAGGTTTCTTTTGGAGCTATAAGTTGGACAGTTTGAGAAATCTCCTCCAATTTTTCCTGAACCGTATCCAAAGGTTCATGGAATCGGATTTCATTGAATACTTGTTCGGCTTGCGAAAAAGCAAGAATGGGAAGGAGGGTAAGTCCTAAAAGCAAGGATTTTTTAGCGTAAGTGTACATTTTTCGATTGAAATAAAAGAAATGAATTGCTTCAAAGACAATCGAATGGAGGTTTTGTTACAGTTTGATCAAACCACAATGCTTACCCCTTGGGCAGATGCTTTTTTATCCGAATCAAAATAAAAGTCGATGCGGCCCAAGTTAATCCCGTAGCAACCCACTTGATTCACAAGCACGGGATCCCCGTTTTTGTTGGTTCGCACATCCGGCTTGTCCAAAAAGGTATGGGTATGGCCCCCAATGATCAAGTTGGTGTGGTAGGTGCGTTGTGCCAATTGGGTATCCATGGGTCTTTCAGGATTTTCATAATCATAACCCAAATGCGAAAGACATATAACCAGGTCGCATTGCTCCTCTTCCTTTAATTTTCGTTCCATGTCCAAAGCAATCTCATAAGGATCAAGATATTTGGTCTCCTTGTACAGTTTTTTGGTGACCAACCCGTCCAGTTCAATGCCAAGTCCGTAAACGCCAATCTTCACACCATCCACCATATAGGTCTTGTACGGCTTTACATAGCCATCCATTACCGTGTTGGAAAAATCGTAGTTGGCTGAGATCATTTCAAAAGTGGCATAGGGCATTTGCGCCAAGAGACCATCTATTCCGTTGTCAAAATCATGGTTGCCAATAGTGGAGGCATCATATTTCAACTTGCTCATCAATTTGAATTCCAGCTCGCCACCATAAAAATTGAAGTAGGGGGTGCCCTGAAAAATATCCCCGGCATCAAAAAGGAGTGTGTTCGGATTTTCGTTACGGATTTGCTGCACCAATGTCGCCCTTCGGGCCACACCTCCCATATCCGGATAACTGGAATGGTTTTTTGGAAACGGGTCGATATGGCTGTGCACATCATTGGTATGCAAAATGGTGATATGTTTTTTGCCCAGATTGGAGCAAGAATTCAAACTAAGCCCACCCACGCCAATCAAGGCGGAAGCGGCGGCGGAATTGGCGATAAAGTCCCTTCTTTTCATTTAATCCAATTGTATAAAGCGGTCATCGACCACGGCTTGTACAGTGTCCACTTTCTTAAAATAATCGATGATGGCATTGCGCAACAGATAATCCGTATCGGTAACGGAAACCATCTCATCAAAAAAACCGATACTGGCTCCACCCTGCACCAAATAGTCAGAAGTCGCCACGTAATAATTTCGGTTTTCATCAAAAGGTTTGCCTTGGATGTTCACCGATTCCAAGGAACCGTCCTTGTCAGTCACTATCTGTATGCCCGAGATAGGGTGTTTGCGGGGCGCCTTGGTCAAAAAGTCGATCAATTTACGAACGGCGGGGCCATTGAGTTCCACCACTTCAATATAGTTTTCAAATGGCATGACCTCGTAAGCATTGCGCGCCGTTACTTTTCCTGCGGAAATGACGGAACGCACCCCCCCATAGTTCAATACCACAAAATCCAGATCCTTTCCCGTCCTCGATTTAAAAATGGGGGCAGTTTCGGAGAAAACAATATCGGCCATTAAATTTCCCATGGAGGTATTGCGTTTTCCGTCATCCAATAGCAAGGATTTTGGTGCGTATGCCAATGTGCTGTCCAAAACTTGGTTTATCCGGTTTCGGAAAGGTTCCACAAAACTGGAAATGGAGTCGGTCTCTTCAATAGAGGCGTTTATAGGCAATTGTTCCCCTTGTATTTCAGTGAGTTTGCCCGTATCTTTTTTACAGGCCATCAAAAAACAAAAAGTTACAATCGTAACAAATTGTTTGAATTTTAAATCATTCACGTACGTATCTTTGTTAAGTCGTCTTGGTAGATTAATTACCTTTGTAAAAATGCACAAAAATATGTTTTTAAGGGGACTCCAAGACAAATTTAAGGTTAAATCGGGGCTTAA
>JASBTS010000213.1 GCA_030148305.1 Allomuricauda sp.
ACGCAGGGCTAAACGGAGTTACGTTCAGCACGCAGCGGATTTAAATTTATTTAAATATAGTGAAGTGCGGGTGAACGTGGCCAAATTACTTTTAGCCACTTGATGGCGTACGTTTTCATTCCATTCGTACGGCAGCTAAAGTTGGTTAATTAGGTCTTCGTGCCGCAATTAATAAGTGATTTGGTTTGGCCCTGCGATGGAGTACATTTCCCGTGGGGCGGGGCTTTGCGTTTTTTGCAAAGTATAGCAACACGGGTCAGCTTTAGCTGAATGTACTCCATCTTGTATATAGAAACATAAAATACATCTCTATACACCCAAAATAGGAATAAAACCGATGATCTGAGTTGTTTTCTATATTAAATCTCAAACTCATCAAATGGGTTTTTTATCTTGTCTAGGCTTGTTGTGCTAACATGAGTGTAAATCATAGTGGTTTTGGGACTGTTATGGCCCAGTAGCTCTTGTATATATCTTATGTCTGTTCCGTTTTCCAATAAATGTGTGGCATGGCTGTGGCGTAAAGTATGCAAGGTAATTGACCTTTCAATTCCGGATAAAAGTAAAGAACGCTGTAAGATCTGACGTGCGCTAACGGCCGAATATTTGCCGCCATTTTGGCCTTCAAAAACAAAATCATTGGGAGTATAGTGGGCCATGTATTTATTCAGCAGATCAATCATCCGAATTGGAATTGGAACATATCTGTCCTTGGAACCTTTCGCTGATTTGATATGCATAAACCTTCTTTTGTTGTCAATATTCTTCACCTTGAGTTGTAGTGCTTCTCCAATTCTTAGACCACAAGAATAAAGCAAGCTGATTAAGGTTTTGTGCTTTAGGTTCATTGTATTCTGAATGATTGACTGGATTTCCTCAACGCTTAATACCTCGGGAAGCTTCTTTGTTTTTTTGGGACGTTCCAAGTTCTCTGGCAATAAATGCGTTTTACCTTGTTGATGGTAAAAAAGTTTAATGGCATTAATGGCTTGGTTTTGATAAGTATATGAAAATCCATTAGCCAAAATATAGTCCGTATTGAATGTCATAACATCTTTTTCTGTAATTTCATTTTCTGTCTTTGGGAAATGAAATCTAAAGAATATAAGGAGCATCCCTTCATAAGTTCTAACGGTATTCTCACTGTACCGTTTTTGCCTCATCCATTTTTTAAAGTAATCAATTCTAAATTTGACGCTTTCGGCAATTCGATGTCCAGGATATACTTTTTTAGTTTCTCCCGTATTTACATTGGAGGATTTTTTGGTGGTCAACGCAGAATAGTCAATGTAATAGTTTTCCACTCTGAGATATTGGAACAAGACATTGGTTATTTCCTTGGAAAAAGGCAGGTAAAATGACCCAAGAGACTGACTCCAAATTATACCGTTAAACTTATTTAAATATCCATGCAATTTCGGGTTGCTTGGAAAATTCACAAGAAGTACTTCCCGTCCCTTATAGTTGGATTTGGAGAATAAAACAACAGGCTTTTCCATGAAAAGTAAGTTTAAAACCTGACCAAGAGGCCAGTATCGTGAAGAGGTTTGGGATTTAAGTAGTGAAAATATAATAACTATCTACCTAATATGACAGAATATCGCATATAATCTTCATATGCTATAATTCTTGTGGACAAGAGGTAAAATGACCAGTTCGGCCACCTAGATTGTCAACTAAAAAACAAAAGCCCCTATTTTAGGGGCTTTTCAAGTCATTAAGCGGAGAAAGAGGGATTCGAACCCCCGGAGGTGTGACCCTCAACAGTTTTCAAGACTGCCGCATTCGACCACTCTGCCATTTCTCCAGTAAAAATAGAAGGCCTGTTTTCAAGATTGCCGTTCACGATAGCTATCGGGACGACCACTCTGCCAATCCTCCTAAGCGGGTGCAAATATATAAAGCTTTTTCCTTCTGTGAAAAACCAAAGCATTTTATTTTTTATTCACTGCAGAATTCAACTATTGCCTGTACTTTTGTGCCATGTTGGAATGGTACCATTATTTGCTCCTGGTCGCGGTCGGTTTTGCTGTTGGTTTTATAAATACTGTGGCTGGTGGTGGCTCCTTACTTTCTTTGCCCACCCTTATTTTTTTGGGACTTCCCGCAGCAGTGGCCAATGGGACCAATAGGGTGGCGATTGTGATACAGACCGCAATGGCCACAGCTGGTTTTAAGAGCAAGGGTATCTCCACTTTCCCTTTTAATGTGTACTTGGGCATTTCCGCTTTTTTGGGTTCCATATTGGGGGCTTGGATAGCGGTGGACATCAATGGGGAGACATTTAACCGCATATTGGCCATGGTCATGTTGGCCGTGGTGCTCATCATCATTTTTAAACCCAAAATGCGGATGGAGGATATGCAGGAACGCCTCACCGGCAAATATCTTTGGATCAGCTTGATCTTTTTTTTTGGTTTTGGCATTTATGGGGGATTTATAAACGCTGGATTGGGATTTCTGATGATGCTGTTCACACATTACGTCAACCGGATGAATCTTGTGCGGTCCAATGCCACCAAAGTCACCGTGGTATTTATCTATATGTTGGCGGCACTCGCCGTATTTGCCTTTCATGATAAGGTAAATTGGAAAATCGGTTTAATTTTGGCCATAGGCAATGGATCCGGTGCATGGGTGGCCAGTCGTTTTTCAGTGCAAAGGGGAGATGGTTTCATCAAGACTTTTTTGGTTGTCGCCGTGGTGGTCATGGCCATAAAGCTTTGGTTTTTTTAAGTTGAATTAAAATGGAATAACTAGAATGCCAGGATTTGAACTTTTTGGGAGCAAGGAACGAAAAGAAGTACAGGATGTATTGGATTCGGGGGTGCTGATGCGCTACGGATTTGATGGTATGCGGAATGGTCATTGGAAAGCCAATGAATTGGAAGCGGCCCTTGCCAAACGCATGCAAACCCAGCATGTTCACTTGGTGAGTAGTGGAACTGCAGCCTTGACCGTTGCCCTGGCCAGTGCAGGAGTTGGAGCGGGGGACGAGGTCATTATGCCCACCTTTACCTTTGTGGCCAGTTTTGAGTCCATATTGGTATTGGGAGCCGTTCCCATCCTTGTGGATATTGATGATACCCTGACCCTTGACCCTTTTGCGGTTGAAAAGGCCATTGGCCCAAAAACCAAAGTGATTATGCCCGTGCATATGTGCGGTTCCATGGCCAATTTGATGGCATTGAAAGACATTTGTGATAGACATGGCCTGCTTCTTTTGGAAGATGCCTGTCAGGCCATTGGCGGGAGTTATCATGGCAAGCCTCTGGGGAGTTATGGGGACCTCGGCTGTTTTTCTTTTGATTATGTAAAAACAATTACGTGTGGAGAAGGTGGTGCCATCATCACCAATAATGAGACATATTACGAAAATGCACATCAATATTCCGATCACGGGCATGATCACATAGGGAACGATCGTGGAGCGGAGCAACATCCTTTCTTGGGATACAATTTTAGGATCTCCGAATTGAATGCCGCTGTCGGTTTGGCGCAGCTTTCCCGATTGGATGAATTTCTTTCCATCCAAAAAAGAAACTATATCATTTTAAGGGAGGCGTTGTCCCAAATCCCGGAGGTAACTTTTAGAAGAGTACCGGAAGGCGGTGAGGAGAACTATTCGTTCCTCAGTTTCTTTCTTCCTACGGAAGAGATGGCCCAAAAAGTCCATAAAGCTTTGGGAACAAAAGGAGTGGACGCTTGTTTTTATTGGTACAACAACAATTGGCATTATTACAAGAAATGGGAACACCTTACCCAGTTGCAATCGTTGGGCAATTTACCTCAGGAGGTGAAGAATGTGCTTCCGGATTATTCCCAATCAGATTTTTCAACTTCTGATCATTGGATGGGCCGAACGATTTCGTGTCTTATCAAATTGAGTTGGTCCGAAAAGGAAATGGAGGAGCGAGCTTCGAAAATGGTTTCCACAATACAGGACACACTTTTCAATTGACAATAAACAATTCACCATTTTAATTTGGGTTGGTACTGTTATGCTGAACAAAGTGAAGCACACCAATGAATCCCTGTTTTTATTCAAACGGAATTACCTGTCGTGCTGAACAGAGGAAGCATCTGAATGGTTTCATAGCATTTTGCTGTCATGCTGAACAAAGTGAGGCATCTCAACAAAGGATTGAATGCTACATGGTCAAAGGCAATTGATAACTTTGACACTTGTCCCTTGTCTCTTGATTCTTTCAATTTTACCCGAACGAAGAGTCTTCAATCTCCGTCTTATTATGAATGACAGGAGGGGAGGTACTTGTTACTTTAATAATTCACATACTCCACAATCTCCAGTCCATATCCCACCATCCCAACACGGCGGGTATGTGCCGAATTGCTCAAAAGACGGATTTTGGAAATATTGATGTCATGCAATATTTGGGCACCGATGCCAAAATCCTTACTGTCCATATCAATTTTAGGGGCACTGGTCACGCCTTGGGCCTGCAATTTCTTGAATTCGGTCAATCGGTTCAGTAGGTTCATGGATTGGTTCCCTTGGTTGATGAAGATGATGGCACTTTTCTCCTCGGCATTTATAGCATGGAACATGCGCTGCAGGGCTTCATCAGGGTTGTTGGTCAATGTGCCCAATATATCATTGTTCACCAAAGTAGAATTGATACGGGTCAATACGGGCTCGCCAGTTTTCCAGTTCCCTTTTAAAAGGGCAATATGAACCTGATCGTTGGTGGTCTGCTGATAGGCACGTAGTCTGAACTCTCCGAATCGGGTTTGTATGGTAAAGGCTTCCTTTAACTCAATGAGGCTATCGTGTTCCATACGATAGGCAATCAAATCTTCAATGGATACGATTTTCAGGTCAAATTTCTTGGCAACCTCCATTAATTGGGGCAAACGGGCCATGGTGCCGTCTTCGTTCATGATCTCTACAATGACCCCGGCAGGTTCCAAGCCGGCCAATCGGGCAAAGTCAATGGCTGCTTCGGTATGTCCTGTCCTCCTCAATACCCCACCTTCCTTGGCAATCAAAGGAAAAATATGACCTGGCCTCCCTAAATCATGGGCCTTTGTGGTCGGATCGGTCAATGCCAACACGGTCTTGGCCCTATCAGAGGCGGAAATGCCAGTAGTGACACCATTTCCACGTAAATCCACGGAAACAGTAAATGCCGTTTCCAGAGGATCGGAATTATGGGTGACCATTTTATGCAGACCAAGATCTTTACATCTTCCTTCCGTAAGTGGAGTACAGATTAGTCCACGGCCATGTGTGGCCATAAAGTTGATGGTCTCCGGGGTGATAAGTTCCGCAGCCGCAAGAAAATCCCCTTCGTTTTCACGGTTTTCATCATCAACCACAATGATTACCTTGCCTTGACGAATGTCGGCAATGGCCTCTTATATGGCATTGAGTTGTATTTTTTTGTCTTTGGCTACCATCATTCCTCTGAATCTTTTTTCTTTCTTTTAAAAATGGATTTTATTCCATCCAATATATTTCCAAACCCGAACAATCCTTTGTCCGCAGTGGCTCTTTTGGTCAAAGAAACACCCAAGGGCAACATGATCAAAGTAGAAAGCCAGGCTCCAAGGGCAGGATGAATATTGCCTTCCTTGGCATAATTGCCGGCAAATACCCCAATAAAATAATAGGTCAAAAATAAGATAATGGCGATTACCATGGGCAAGCCAAGTCCACCCTTTCTAATAATGGCTCCCAAAGGTGCCCCAACAAAGAACAGGATGATACAGGAGAGTGCCAACGCATATTTTTGATGTAGGGAAAGGATATGGCTGTTGTAAAACTTAAACCTGGTCTGTAGCTCGTCCTTTTTAGCGATTACGGTACTCAAAATGCCGGCAACATCGTTCTGTGCTTTTTTCATGACCTGCAATTGCTCCCATAGTTCGAGATTTTTCACCAAATCATCAGTGCTTTTTATGGAATCCTTATTGATTTTGTTCTCTTTTTCCGAAACGATCAGCTCTGGACCGTTCTTTTGTTCCGTGCTGTCCTTTTTGGCAATCGCAGGGAAGGCTCCCATTCGGTTCACGATATTCTTTGAAAATGCCTCCACCTTTTCCAGATTGTTTTCACGCAGTGAATCAATATCCTTGATCAAACGGCTCACATTCTTCATTTTGTTGGTGGTGATGTTCTGGTCTTCTTCCAGGTCTTGGTCGTTAAGTTCGGAAATATCGATATTGATGGTATAGGTTTCGAAATCGGATTTGGCAAAAGGTTGTTTTCTGCGTTCTTTTGAATCCTTTGGTTCCAATTCCTCATAATAATTCCCATCCTTGAGCACCAATTGGATAATATCCGAAGCTTCACTACTAATGAGTTCCCCAGATTTTGCCTTGATTACCGTGGTATTGATGCCTTGGTTCGATTTTTTGTGTATGATGACGTTTTCCAAAAAGCGATCCTGCTCCCCATGTTTTTTGTCTACTTTAATGTTCATGCCCTGTGCTGTTCCTTCAAAGTCGCTGAAAACCCCTTCAGTAATGGCGGCCGCAGGTTTTACCTTGGCAATGTTCCGCCTCAAATTGAACATTTTTTGCTCCGATTTTGGGATGACATTATTGGCGAAGAAAAAGGTGACCACTCCCAAAAAGAGCACAAATACGATCAGACTCCGCATACCTCGTTGCAATGAAATACCCGAAGCCTTCATGGCAGCAAACTCGTAGTTCTCGGCAAAGGTCCCAAAAGTAAGGATCGACGAAAGCAGTACCGTGAGGGGTAAAACCTTGTCGATCAATGTAGGAATGAAATAAAAAATGAACTTGGCAATGATCACAATACCCAGACCTTTCCCAGCCAAATCATCAATAAATAGCCATATTCCCTGAAAAATGAATATGACGATCAGGATGAAAAAGGAACTGAAGAAATTATAAAGGAACCTCCTTAATATATACTGGTCTAGTATTTTCAACGCCTAGTTTCTTGTAATGTAATACCCTTTGTCCTCGTATTTTTTCTCGTTAAAGGTAAACAGAGTGCTCGAAAGGGGTTGATTGGTTTTGAAAGAATTAACGGTAATGGTAGTTTTGGTACCATTGTTGCCGGTTTGGATCAATTTGTAGATGTGCTTGGTTTCCGTATCGATACCTAACAACACGGATTTGATCTCCGAATTGGAATCGATAGGGGTAAGCTTCACGTATTGAATTTTTCTTCCTCCCACATTTTGAAGGATGTCCCATTTGTAATTGTGGCCCGTTTTGTAAAACGTCAACATTTTGGAAGGGCTTACATTGTCATCCTCCACATTTACATCCTCAATGGTAACTTCCTCATTTTCGGGTACAATGGTATAGACCTTTTTACCATCGAACAATTGTTCGGCACCAAGGTAGTTCAATACATATTTTTCACCTTTTAAGGTCACATTGCCATTGGTTTCCTGCTTCAGGTTGGCCTCTGTGTTTTCCAATGAAGACTGAAATTCAATATAAATATTGTCATAGGACTTCACCTTGTTGTAGACATCATCCAAAAGGGCTTTTGCCTTAGCGGCATCCTGTCCGTAGGTTAAAAATCCGACTGTGGATAAAGCGATAAAAAGAATATATTTTTTAATCATGGTATTATTTTGTTTCGTTTTCCAAATGTTGTTCCAAAGAATAAATATCCGGGATCAGCACCTGTCTGGCCTTGCTCCCTTCAAACGGGCCAACGATTCCGGCAGCTTCCAATTGATCTATGATCCTACCGGCCCTGTTGTAGCCCAATTTCAGTTTACGTTGGATTAAGGAAGCGGAACCTTGCTGCGCCGTTACAATGACTTCGGCAGCTTCACGGAACATGCTATCCCTTTCCGAGATATCATAATCAATACTTGTGCCAGAATCCTCACCAATATATTCAGGAAGTAAATGGGCTTCCGGATAGGCGCGTTGAGAGCCAATATAGTCAACGATCTTTCCTACTTCGGGGGTGTCCACGAAAGCACACTGCAAACGTGTCATATCATTGCCTTGGGTATAAAGCATGTCCCCACGACCAATGAGCTGATCTGCACCTTGCGCGTCCAAAATGGTACGGGAATCGATTTTTGACGTTACCCTGAAGGCAATACGTGCTGGGAAGTTGGCTTTGATGATACCTGTGATCACGTTCACCGAGGGTCTTTGTGTGGCAATGATCAAGTGGATTCCGATCGCCCTGGCCAACTGTGCCAATCGGGCTATGGGGGTCTCCACTTCCTTGCCTGCCGTCATGATCAGATCGGCAAACTCATCGATGACCAAAACGATATAAGGCAAAAATTTATGTCCGTCGTTCGGATTCAGTTTTCTTGCCTTGAACTTGGCATTGTACTCCTTAATGTTCCGCACCATGGCCACTTTTAATAGCTCATAGCGGTTGTCCATTTCAATACAAAGAGAGTTCAAGGTGTTGATTACCTTGGTGGTATCGGTGATAATGGCCTCATCCGAGTCGGGCAGTTTGGCCAAGAAATGGCGTTCAATTTTATTGTAAAGGGTCAATTCCACCTTTTTGGGATCCACAAAGATGAATTTTACTTCCGCCGGGTGCTTTTTGTAAAGGAGTGAAGTAATCACGGCATTTAGTCCCACCGATTTACCCTGACCTGTAGCACCTGCCATGAGCAAGTGTGGCATTTTGGCCAGATCCACCACAAAGGTTTCGTTACTGATGGTCTTACCAAACGCGATCGGAAGTTCCATTTCAGCCTTTTGAAATTTGTTTGAGGCGATCACGGATCGCATGGAAACCACTGTAGCATTTTTGTTCGGCACCTCAATGCCCACCGTTCCTTTACCTGGGATAGGGGCGATAATACGAATGCCCAAAGCGGCCAAGGACAGAGCAATATCGTCCTCTAGATTTTTGATTTTGGAAATTCGGACACCCGCGTCGGGGACAATTTCGTAAAGGGTCACTGTAGGACCAATGGTCGCTTTGATCTGGGCGATTCCAATCTTATAATTTTTGAGGGTACTAACGATTTTGTTCTTGTTTTCCTCAAGTTCTTCCTGATTGATCGTAATACCACCTGAAGCTCCGTGGGCATCCAAAAGATCCAATGGTGGAAATTTATAGTTCCCCAATTCCAGTTTGGGGTCGAATTCCCCAAAATCCTTCACCAATCTGGCGGCCTTGATATCGCTTTCCTCTTCTTCCTTGGTTTCTTCCACGGTCAAGTCAATATCAGGAGTGTCATCCTCTTCTGGCAGGTTCACATCCAGACCGGCTTCAGTTTTCAGGGGAGGAATATCTTTTTTATGGGTATAGGTGTCTATTTTTTCTTGGACTTTGTCGTCCATTTTCAGTTCGATACTGCTATCGTCATCATCTTCAGTATCATCAATCGTGACAAGTTGTTCATCGGTGTCGTTAAAATCCGATTTGATTTTTTGCTTTTGCGTACGGAAGAAATTGGCAAATCCCTCCGGAGTAAAGTTGAACAATCGAACCAAAATAACCATCAATACGAAAATCAAGATCAGGAATACCCCAATTTTGCCAGCGTAATCCTGAAGGAAATCATTTACCTCGTACCCGATCAAGCCACCCAAAAGAGGAAGATCGGCAGCAAAAAAACCCAAGGCTACGGAAACCCAAATGATTCCAGTTAACCCCCAAACCCATTTTCCGATCAGCCCTTTTCCATCTAAACCTAAAAAGAGATACAACCCGGTGATGGCCAGCAAAAAGGGAAAGGCAAACGATGCCAATCCGAAGCCTTTGTACATGAAAAAATGGCTAACTGCAGCTCCGAACTTATTCAGTAGATTACTGGCCTCGGCATTGCGGTTTGCAAATTCTGAAAGCATGCTCTGGTCTTCCTGCCATGTAAAATAATAGGACATGAAGGAGAAAAATAGTGCGATGCTGAGAACGATCAAAAGACTTCCGAAAATAATCTTGTTCTGCTTGGAAGGGTTAAGCGAAAACTTCTTTTTGGAGGTCGTAGGTTGAGATTTTGATTTTGTCCTTTTTTTTGCCATCAATCCTGTTTAATGCGGGGCTAAGTTACAAATTTACGAGGCTAAAATTGTCCTTGGATGCCATTACATGAATTTGGGCAGGTAAATGATCAGCCCAATGATACTGGCAATGATGGACACGATCATGACGGCACCTGCAGAAATATCTTTTATGAATCCGATTTTGGGGTCTAGGTCGGGTTGAATATAGTCAGAAACCTTTTCTATGGCCGTGTTCAATCCTTCAATACCCATAACCATACCGATGGCGAACAATTGAAGGATCCATTCCGTTTTGGAAATTTCAAAATAGAACCCTGCTACCGTCATTATAATGGCAATACAGAATTGGGCCTGTATGCTACTCTCGGTTCGCAACAGAAGGAACATGCCCTTTAGGGCATATCCCACTCCACGGATTCTATTGGTTATGAAAGATTCCTTAGGCATTTTTCAGTGCGTCCAACGCTGCCTCATAATTGGGTTCGTCGGCGGTTTCAGCAACTTGTTCCGTATAGACTACTTTTCCATTTCCATCCAAAACCACTACACTTCTGGATAAAAGACTTTTCAAGGCACTGTCGGCAAAGGTCAGACCATAATCCGATCCAAATTTTCCTGTTTTGAAATCCGATAGCATGATCACATTTTCAATGCCTTCGGCACCACAAAACCTTTTTTGGGCAAAGGGCAGGTCCTTGGAAATGCAAAGCACCTTGGTGTTTTCCAATTCGGATGCATCCTTGTTAAAATGACGAACCGATTGTGCACAAGTGCCCGTGTCGATGCTCGGGAAGATATTCAAAACCAGTTTTTGTCCTTTGAAATCTGATAGGGATGCTTCGGAAAGATCCAATTTTGTCAATGTAAAATCAGGTGCAACTGAGCCAACTTTAGGGAGTTCCCCAACTGTATTGACAGGGCTTCCGCCCAAAGTGATTGATGCCATGTTTGACGTGTTTTTATTTTGGCGTGAAGGTAAAAAGATTAATGCTGAAAGGCACAGATCCTCCCGGTGATTTTAGAAAAAATTAAAGTATTGCCCTATTCTGAAATGTTGGTGGTGAGCTGTTTGATTTTTATTTTAAACGCAGCAAACAAGAGTGTCATGATGGGACTTAACCAATTGAAAACGGCAAAAATGCCATATTCCGCAACACTAACACCCAAAACCCCACTGTGATAAGCGCCACAGGTGTTCCAAGGTACCAAAACGGAGGTTACCGTTCCGGAATCTTCTAAAGAACGGCTTAAATTTTCTGGGGCCAATCCTCGCTCTTTATACGCTTTGGAGAACATTTTGCCAGGAACCACGATGGCCAAATATTGGTCGGATGCCGTAACGTTGAGGGCCAAACAGCTTCCCACGGTACTGGCAAAAAGTCCAAACGTGGTCTTGGCCATTTTCAAAAGGGATTCAGTGATGCGTTCCAAGGCGCCAATACCGTCCATGATGCCCCCAAAAACCATGGCGCACACAATGAGCCAAATGGTTCCGAGCATTCCAGACATACCACCTGATGAGAACAGGTCGTTCAACGCGGGGTCGTCCGTGGCTATGTTGGTATCTACGGTGATGGCGTTTAAAATGCCTTTGTAAGCAGCTTCAAAAGTCAATTGGGTACCACCTCCGATCTGGGCCACAATGTCCGGTTGAAATATCAAGGCGAATACTCCGCCTAAAAGTGTTCCAATCAATAAGGCCATCAGAGGTGGAGCTTTTTTTACGATCAATACGATTACGGCAATCGGCACCAAAAATAACCATCCACTAATGTTGAAGGTTTTGCTGATGTTCGTCAAAATGGAACCCGTGTCCGCAACCCCGGAAGTATCAATGGTAAAGCCCATGATGATGAAAAATACCAAGGTGATGATGATGGTAGGGGTAGTGGTCAAGGCCATGTATCGGATGTGGGTGAACAAATCCCCTCCGGCCATGGCCGGGGCCAAATTGGTAGTGTCGCTAAGGGGCGACATTTTATCTCCAAAATAGGCTCCGGAAAGTACTGCGCCGGCTGTCATTCCTAAAGGAATGCCCAAGGCGTCCCCAATACCCACTAAGGCAATACCCACGGTGGCAGAAGTGGTCCAACTACTACCGGTTGCCACCGAAATGATAGAGCAAATGATTACACAGGCCGCTAAAAATATGGTTGGATTCAAAATTTGAAGCCCGTAATAGATCATGGCTGGAATGATACCGCTCACCAACCAAGTCCCGGAGAGTGCTCCAACCATGAGCAGGATAAGCAAAGCTCCCGTAGTGGACCGAACGTTTTCGGCCACTTCATCGATCATCTGTTGATAAGATACTTTGTTGAAGAAACCGACTATTGCCGCCACGGCACCTCCCAACAAGAGAATAAACTGGTTGGAACCGCTCAACGCATCATCACCAAAGACAAATACGTTGTAAGCCAACATACCCACAAGGGCCACTACGGGAATGAGTGCCTCGGTAATGCTTAGGTTTTTGTTCTCTACAATATGTTCGTCTTCCCTAAAATGCGGTTTTTCCTCTGGGTTAGCCATGTGGTCTGAGTTTGTTGAAAGGTAATATTACAACTTTGCCCTTTGTTCTGCAAACGGGATGGCAATACAATCAAACCAAAGCCGAAACAGGTGAAAGGATTCCCAAAGTTTCCATACAGTGGCGCATGGATAGGTATGTTTTGTGGATATCATTGTCCAGACCGATGGAAAAGCGGATAAGTCCTTGGGAAAGACCCAATTGCTTTTGTTCTTCCTCTGGGATTTCGGAAGAGGTAGAGGTACCGGAAGCACTGAACAGGGTTTTGTAAAAGCCAAGGCTCACGGCCAGGTATCCCAATTTTTCTTTTTGCATGAGTTCCATCAAGGCATTGGCTTGGTTCAAGGAACCAACATCCAACGTCAACATACCACCAAATCCGTATTCGGGGTTCATCTGTTTTTTCATTAATTGGTGACCGGGATGACTCTCCAAACCGGGATACACCACTTTTAATCCATCCTTTTCAAATTGTTTGGCCAAATAGTGGGCATTTTCACTGTGTTTTTTGATGCGGATGTGTAGCGTACGCATATTTTTTAGGATGGATGCCGCCCGGAGACTATCCAAAGTACTTCCGAACAACATACCTGCACCGTTGTTCACATCTTTTAGGCTCAAACAAAAATCCTTGGTGCCACAAACGGCCCCTGCCACACAGTCGCTGCTACCGTTGATGAATTTGGTAAGACTGTGGACCACAACATCTGCTCCCAATCGGGCCGCGCCGATGTTCAAGGGGGAAAAGGTATTGTCCACCACTAAGGGAATACCATGTTTTTTGGCAATCTTGGAAAGGGAGGCAATGTCCGCTACTTCCAACAAAGGGTTGCTGATGGCTTCGCAGTAGATCATCTTGGTCTTTGGGGTGATGGCCTTGGTAACCGAATCCAAATCCGTGATGTCCAAAAATGAGGTGGTGATGTTGAATTTTTTCAAGAAGTTTTTCAAAAAGGCATAGGTACCCCCGTAAATGGTTCGGCTGCACACAATATGGTCGCCACTATCACACAATTGCATAATCACGGCACTGATGGCGCCCATGCCACTGGCAAACACATTGGCGGACTCGGTACCTTCCAATTGGGCCATGGCCTCACCCAAATACAGATTGGAAGGGGAAGAGTGCCTACTATACAGGTAACAGCCTTCGGTATTGCCCTCAAAGGTATCGAACATGGTCTTTGCGGTCAAGAAGGTGTAGGTGGATGAATCTGATATGGAAGGGTTTACGCCTCCAAATTCACCAAAATATTGAAGATCCTGAATGTGTTCTGCTGCTTTGTAGTCCATGGTATACGATTTTTTGTAAATCTATTTAAGAAAGGATTAAAAATCAATAGATATTCCTATCTATAGGAAATAGGACTGTTTTTTATTATAATATAGAATATTGTTCTAATTTTATGGTTGTTTATTGGTTTAAGTAGAAAAATCATCACTATGGAATTGGATGCCCTGGACAAACAATTGGTTGCGCTTCTTCAAGAAGACTGTAAAAAGACCACCAAACAATATGCGGATGCACTGCAATTGTCCAAAACCGCGGTGTACGAGCGCATTCGTCGTTTGGAGCGGACCGGTGTCATCACGGGTTATGTTGCGCTGTTGGACAAGTCCAAGGTCAATCGGGACTTTACCGTGTTGTGCCACATTCGCTTGGTGCAGCATACCAAAGAGAACGTTTTACGCTTTGAACGCGAGATTCTAAAACTGGAAGAAGTGTCGGAATGTTTCCATGTTGGGGGTGATTACGACTATATTCTGAAAATCAATGTGGAGGACATGAAGAGTTATCGCGAGTTTATGATCACCAAACTCACTGCCATCAACAATATTGGCAACACCCAGAGTTCCTTTGTGATCAATGAGGTGAAGAACAGTCCTTCCGTTCATATTTAACAGCAGACATTGGATTTGTCATATCATCGAAATTGATGTATTTCAGAATCAATTGATGGGACGATCCCGAAAAACATTCGTATTTTTACAGTCGTTTTATGAACAGATCGGTTACAAAAATATCCTTACAAATAATTCAATATGAATCAATATGATGTAGCTATCATCGGCTCCGGTCCCGGAGGCTATGTAGCGGCCATTCGATGCGCCCAATTGGGAATGAAAACTGCCTTAATTGAAAAATATGCCACCTTGGGCGGAACCTGTCTTAACGTAGGCTGTATTCCATCCAAAGCCCTTTTGGACTCGTCCCATCATTATGAGGATGCCGTAAAGCATTTTGAAGAGCACGGAATCGATATCCCTGGCGAAATCAAGGTGAATTTGGAACAAATGATTGCCCGCAAACAAGGGGTGGTGGACCAAACTACCAAGGGTATCGAATTTTTGATGGACAAGAACAAAATTGATGTGTACCATGGTATTGGCAGCTTTAAAGATGCCACACACATCAACATAGCCAAAGAGGATGGGCAAGAGACCATTGAGGCAAAGAACATCATCATTGCCACAGGATCAAAACCATCCACACTTCCTTTTATCAAAATTGATAAGGAAAGGGTGATAACTTCTACTGAAGCTTTAAAACTAAAAGAAGTACCCAAACACTTGATCGTAATCGGGGGTGGGGTAATAGGTTTGGAGTTGGGCCAAGTGTACAAACGTCTTGGTGCCGAAGTCACTGTGGTGGAATTTATGGACCGAATCATTCCGGGAATGGACGGAGCGCTTTCCAAAGAACTTACCAAGGTGATGAAGAAGCAAAAGGTGCAGTTCAACCTTTCGCACAAAGTAAAATCCGTGGAGCGTAAAGGCGATGAAGTTATTGTGAAGGCTGATGATAAAAAAGGACAAGAAGTGACCATGACCGGCGATTATTGCTTGGTTTGTGTGGGTCGTAGACCATATACCGATGGATTGAACCTTGAGGCTGCCGGCGTAAAAATGGATGATAGGGGACGAGTGGAAGTGAATGCTCACTTGCAGACCAACGTTTCCAACATTTACGCTATTGGTGACGTAATCAAGGGAGCCATGTTGGCGCACAAAGCCGAGGAAGAAGGTACTTTGGTGGCCGAATTATTGGCAGGCCAAAAACCACATATAGATTATAACTTGATCCCTGGAGTAGTCTACACTTGGCCAGAGGTTGCGGCTGTAGGCAAGACCGAAGAGCAATTGAAGGAAGAAGGTGTGGAGTACAAAGTGGGTCAATTCCCTATGCGTGCCTTGGGTAGATCCCGGGCCAGTATGGATTTGGATGGCTTCGTGAAGATTTTGGCGGACAAAAAGACCGATGAAGTTTTAGGTGTTCACATGATTGGTGCCCGCTGTGCCGATTTGATCACTGAAGGGGTCACCGCCATGGAATTTAGGGCATCTGCAGAGGATATTTCACGCATGAGCCATGCACACCCAACGTTTGCCGAAGCTGTAAAAGAAGCAGCTCTGGCTGCAACGGACGATAGAGCGTTGCATATCTAAAATCGTAAACAAATCAAATGATAATAGAGCATTCAGTTTTCGGACTGGATGCTTTTTTTGTGGATGCTACCCGCGGACGGTACGCAAAAACCTTCTTAGGAATAGTCTAGCCCTGATGGAAAGTTCACGGATTGCTGGAATAGAGGCCTCTTTCAAATCCATGAGCTGGGATACTACTATAGCAAACCCCAAACTGATTTGGGATTTGATGCGTTCTTCGTACTGGTTGTATTTCAAGGCTAAAAAAGTGCAGGCAACCATAAAGGCCAATGCCCCTGGAATGGCCACTTGCGGGGTCAAAGAGTGGTTGAAGAAACGGTATAGCCCCAATCCTGTAAAACTTCCGTACAGGATGATGAAATGAATCACATAGATGGAAAGCGTACTGGCACCAATGTTCAACACCGTTTTGTTGGTCATGAACTGACGGAGCACCATAAATACGGCAAATACCATGAACACGTTTCCTAGACGGATGAACAAATAATTATTGGCCAAAATCAAATTGAACAACTCCAATCCTGTTTCATCGTATAGGCTATCGAACATTCTGGAGGATTGATAAATCAACAGATAACCTATTGTTATTGCCATGGAGATGGCGGCAGGGAACAAATATTTGGATTCCCTGTACCTGGTGAACAAAACCGAGATAAAGGCTCCCAAGGCCGTATACCCAAACCAAGGAATAATGGTAAATACCGATCCGTTGGTTTTGGTAAAATAATTGGCGATCAAATCAGGCAAGAATGAGAACGTCCATTGTTTGTAGACGGGCTCGAAAAGAAAAAGTAATAAGGTAATCCCGATCAGCACAGACGGAAAAACATATTTTCTTTTGTTGATGGTGAGCAAATACAGACTGATAATGCCCAAAATGGAAAGACCTATGCAATGAAGCACATCTACCAAATAAAAGGAATTATACAATTGCCCTTTAAATAGTCCGAAGAGGTTCAATCGCAGCAAATAACCGATTAGCATTAGTTGCAGGCCACGTCGAATTCCTTTGGAAACCCTTGGGTTTTCCATTCCTTTTTGGGGTACCCTAATGAGTAAAAACGTAAAAATAAATCCAGAAACCGTAAAGAAAACAGGAGCAGTAATCCCTCTGAAATACAGCCAAACATTGTAAACGGGATTTGTGGTATCCCTAAAAACAGGGTCAAGCAATCCATCGATAAAATGCCCTTGCAGCATCATCAAAATGGCCCATGCACGCATGGCATCGATAAAAAATAACCTGTTGTTTTTGGCTGTCATTCGGTCAACTGTTACCCTATATACTTGTTTAGCAGTAGGTTTGGATGCTTTGCGGGGCAAAAATATGCAAAATACTCGCTTGTGATCTTCAATTGGGGTATTTTAGCGAAACAATCAATGAATCTTGGCTATGGCTGCAATATTGGCATTAGCTGGAAGCAATTCTTCCACTTCTATTAATTTTAGATTGGTAAAACTTACGGTTTCCTTGGTGCAAGAACATGAGGTTCAGGTATTAAACATGGCCAATTACCCTTTTCCCATGTTCAGTGAGGACTTGGAAAAGGAAAAAGGATATTCCAATGCATTGGTGGAATTGAAGAACGATATCCAAAAATGCGAAGGCCTGATTCTGTCCGTCAATGAACACAATGGGAATCCCTCGGCCTATTTTAAAAATGTATTGGATTGGTTGTCTCGCTTGGACCGGAATTTTTTGGAAGGCACCAAGATTTTACTCATGTCCACCTCCGGAGGAAAAAGAGGGGCCAAAGGTTCATTGGCTGTGATTGAAAATCTATTGCCACGTTTTGGCGGGGAAGTGATTACAACTTTTTCCCTGCCTTCTTTTTATGAGAATTTTTCAGATGATGGCATTCTGGATGCCATTTTAAAATCTGAACACCAAGCAGCATTGGAGACTTTTTTGGAATCCTTAAAATAAATTGCCTTGCGTACCCATCGCTCTTTTCAGATTAAATCCATTTCCCGGATTAAAAATGCGTTGCTTGAGTGGTCCAAACCTTTCGGACAGGTGGTTTGGTTGGACAGCAACGGACATCGTGACCGCTATGGTTCGTTTGAAGCTTGTCTTGCCGTTGGGGAAGAAAAGCGTTTGAACACCTTGGATGAGATAGCTTCTTGCTTGGAGATGGACACAGACTGGCTTTTTGGGTATTTTTCCTATGATCTGAAGAACGAAATCGAGGATTTGGTGTCCAAAAATAGCGATGGTCTGGGTTTTCCATTGATGTATTTCTTTCAACCCCAAAAAGTCATCGTGTTGAAAGACGATGAACTCCATTTTAAATATTTAAATGATTACGGCAATGAAATCGAATCTGATTTTCAGCAAATCGTTGCTTCCATCCATTCAAACGAGTCTTCAAAACCCGTAGATCGACCTGTGAAGATTAAAATGCGGATACATAAAGATACCTATTTTGAAAAAGCGAACAGTTTTTTGCAGCACATCCACAGAGGAGACATTTATGAGGCCAATTTTTGTCAGGAGTTTTATGCAGAAAATAGCACTATAGATCCCATTGCAGTCTATCAAAAACTCAATGCCATTTCTGAGCCACCATTCGCAGTTTTCATGAAGCTGCAAGAACGGTATTTGATGTGTGCCTCCCCAGAAAGGTTCCTTAAAAAAATGGGGCAGATGGTCATTTCGCAACCCATCAAGGGCACTGCTCCCCGTGGGAAGACCAAATCGGAGGACCTGAAATTCAAAACGGATTTGGAGCATGACGAAAAAGAAAGGGCCGAAAATATCATGATCGTCGATTTGGTTCGCAATGATTTGTCCAAGAGTGCCTTACAAGGTAGTGTTAAAGTGGAAGAATTATGCAAAGTGCATAGTTACAAGCAAGTACATCAAATGATCTCGACCATTATTTCAACGGTTTCCAAAGAGAAAAACCCCATTGAATTGATCAAAGAAACCTTTCCCATGGGCAGTATGACGGGTGCCCCGAAACTATCGGCCATGCAGATCATTGAAAATCAGGAAGAAACCAAAAGGGGGCTATACAGCGGAGCTGTAGGCTATTTTGATCCTAACGGGGATTTCGATTTTAACGTGGTTATCCGAAGCATTTTGTACAATGAAGCGAACAAATATGTTTCCTTTTCTGTGGGCAGTGCCATCACCTCAAAATCGGACCCAGAGAAAGAATACCGGGAATGTTTACTAAAGGCAAAGGCCATGCGCAAAGTATTGGAAAAAGGCTGATGTTTATTCGTAATTTTGCAGTATGCTGTCCAAATTCAAAAGCCACATCAACACCAAACTTCCTTTTTTAAAAGGAAAAAAACTGTTGCTGGCCTGTAGCGGTGGACTGGACAGCGTTGTGCTCACCCACTTATGCAATGAATTTGGCTTGGATATAACCTTGGCGCATTGCAATTTTAAATTAAGGGGAGCTGAAAGTGATGGCGACGAGACGTTTGTTCAGCATTTGGCCAATGCTTTGGAGTTGAAGGTTTTGGTAAAGGAATTCGACACTTTGAACTATGCCCAAAACCATCGGGGTTCGGTGCAAATGGCAGCAAGGGAACTGCGCTATCAATGGTTTAAAGAACTTTTGGGCACCGAAAACTTCTTTTACCTGCTCACGGCCCATCACTTGGATGACGACCTGGAAACCTTTCTCATAAACCTTTCCCGGGGTACCGGGTTGGAAGGACTTTTGGGGATCCCCGAACAAAATGAAAAAGTGGTCAGGCCCTTGTTGCTTTTCACCCGCGAAGAAATTCGGAAATATGCCGATGAACAGCACATTCAATGGCGAGAGGACAGTAGCAATTCAGAATCCAAATACCTTCGGAACAAAATCAGGCATGAAATTGTCCCCAAGTTGAAGCAACTGCACCCAACCTTTGTCCAGAATTTTGTCCAGACCCAATCGTATTTGCACCAGACCAGTGATTTGATGAACAATCATTTGAAGGAAGTTAAGACCAGATTGTTCCAAAAACATGATGGTATGATCAAGGTCAATGTGGCCGATTTACAAAAGTTACAGCCCTTGGATGCTTATCTCTATGGGCTTTTTCATGAATTCGGCTTTTCCGATTGGGAAGCGGTCCACGGTCTTTTATCTACCATGAGCGGCAAGGAAGTACTTTCCAAAACCCACCGATTGGTCAGGGATCGTGATTGTTTGATCCTTTTTGAAATAAAAACTAGGGTAAATGCCCATTTCCCTGTCTATGATAAGGATACCATGCTTGAACAGCCCATTAAATTGACCATGGAAAAAGTGGACAGTGTGACAAAACCATTAACCAATGCCATATTTTTGGATAAGGAAAAGTTAAACTTCCCGATGGTGTTAAGAAATTGGGAGAAAGGCGACTATTTTTATCCCTTCGGGATGCAAGGCAAGAAAAAGTTGTCCAAGTTTTTCAAGGATGAGAAGATAGATGTCGTTTCCAAGGAAAACCAATGGTTGCTGTGCTCAGACGATGAAATTGTTTGGGTTGTGGGCAAAAGGGCCGATGAACGATTTCGGGTTGATGATACCACCCGACAAATAGTAAAGATTACATGGATTTCATGAGAGTATTGAAAGTTTTTTTAGGTTTTTTCCTTTTTAGTTGGGTCATTTCGGCCCAAACAGATGCCAATCCCGCAGTTTGGAGTCATGAAGTACACAAATTATCGGATACAGAATATGAACTGGTCTTTAAGGGCAAGATCATGGAAGGCTGGCACGTATATTCCCAATTTACGGCAGAAGGCGGTTCCTTACCAAGCGAGTTCACTTTTGAAAAAGCAGGCGAAGATTACGAATTGATCGGTTCCACAACCGAAAGTGAAACCATCAAGGAATATAGTGATGTGTTTGAAGTGGAGGAGACTTTCTTTAAAAAAGAAGCCATCTTTACCCAAAAGATAAAACTCCTGAAACCGGATGTTCGCCAGATTTCCGTCAACCTTTTTTATCAAATCTGTAAGGAAGTCTGTATCCCAAAAGATGAGGTTTTTGAGATTTCATTGGACAGTAGTGCCTTTGTAGGCGACACCAAAACCTTGGACGACCGTAGCGTTGCTCTTGGGGAATCACTAAAACTGGATTTGAAGAACAAAGAACTGCTCAATCAAGGTGGATTGGTGGATTCTGAAGGCAAATCCAATCTTTGGATGATTTTTGGTCTGGGCTTTTTAGGAGGTTTGATTGCTTTGTTAACGCCCTGTGTCTTCCCCATGATCCCGTTGACGGTTTCGTTCTTTACCAAACAATCCCAGAACAAATCCAAGGGTATCGCTAATGCAGTATTGTATGGGTTCTTTATTGTTTTGATCTATTTCCTGTTGAGTCTGCCTTTCCATTTGTTCAATTCGGTGGACTCCCAGATTTTGAACACCATTGCCACGAACATTTGGCTCAACGTGTTCTTCTTTGTCATTTTTGTGTTCTTCGCCTTTTCATTCTTCGGATATTACGAGCTCACTTTACCCAGTTCTTGGGCCAATAAGATGGATTCTGCTTCCTCCAAAGTTGGAGGGGGATTGGGCATCTTTTTTATGGCGTTGACCTTGGCCATTGTTTCATTTTCCTGTACCGGACCTATTTTGGGTGGACTTTTGGGAAGTACCACCTTGGCCGAAGGAAATGTGGCCACCAATTTGACTATGGGTATGGTGGGCTTTGGGTTGGCCTTGGCCTTGCCTTTTGCATTGTTTGCCATGTTCCCGGCCTGGTTGCACTCCTTGCCTAAATCTGGCGGCTGGATGACCACCGTGAAAGTAGTGCTAGGCTTCTTGGAATTGGCCTTGGCCTTCAAGTTTTTGTCCAATGCGGATTTGGTCGGGAATTGGGGATTGTTCAAACGAGAGATATTCATCGGTATCTGGGTGGTATTATTTGTGTTGATGACGCTCTACCTTTTCGGGGTGTTCCGTTTTCCACATGATGGCCCAAAGAAAAAATTATCACCGACCAGATTGATCGTGGGAGTTGTGAGCATGGCCTTCTCTATTTATTTAATACTTGGCATGTTCCAGGTCTCCAATTTAAAATTGTTGAGCGGATTCCCGCCACCAAGTTTCTACAGCGTTGTGGAAACCGAGAGTGATTGTCCGTTGGGATTGGATTGTTTCAAGGATTTTGAAGAAGGGGTGGCCTACGCTAAGGAGAACAACAAACCTATTCTGTTGGACTTTACAGGTTGGGCGTGCGTGAACTGCAGAAAGATGGAAGAAAATGTTTGGAGCGATGCTAGTGTGTATCCAATCCTTAAGGATGAATATGTTTTGATCTCGCTTTATGTAGATGATAGAAAGGAACTTCCCGAAGATGAAAAATTTGATTTCAAATACGATTCCGGACGAATCAAATCCATTGAAAACATTGGACAAAAATGGGGTACGTTCCAGACGGTCAATTTCAACGCCGCATCACAACCTTATTACGTATTGATGACCCCAGATTTGGAAATCCTGAACGATGCGGTACAATACGTGGATGTGGAAACCTATCAAAAATGGTTGAAATCCGGGTTGGAAAAGCATCAGCTGTCCATGAACAAATAAAGATTATTTTTCAATGGAGTTGGAAATTAGTTATACCTTAGAGTGACTAATTGACTTAACCATAACTTCGTGAAAAAGTTTAAAAAAGTACTTCTGATACTTGCGGGACTACTTCTGCTTTTGGCGATTGCCATTGCCATTTTCATCAATTCCTTGAAACCGGATTATAGCGGTAAAAAAATATTGGACGGCCTTCAAAGTGAGGTCAATGTGTATTTTGACACTTATGGAATCCCCCATATTTATGCGGACAATGAAAAGGATGCTTTAAAGGCCCTGGGTTATGTGCATGCACAGGACAGGCTTTGGCAAATGGAGTTGTTGCGAAGGGTTGCGAAGGGTAGGATAGCGGAAGTTTTCGGTAAGGATTTTATCAAGACGGATAAGTTCTTTCTTTCCATGGGAATCGATGACCAATCAGCAAAAACGGTTGCCGACCTCGACAAAAATAGTGAGACAGCCATGATGGCCCAGGCCTATTTGGATGGTATCAACGAATTCATTAAAAATGGTCCCACACCCATAG
>JASBTS010000221.1 GCA_030148305.1 Allomuricauda sp.
GTGCATTTGAACATGAAGAAATAAATGATCCAAAATTCCGCTGTGGTGCTTTTTTTGGAAAATAGACCTTCCGGTACCATCAAAGTCACCAAATAACTGATCATCAAGACCAAAACTACAAGGTTTCCAATGTTCTTGAAGGGCCAAACCATCAATTTTCGAAAGGGATGTAGGTCATTGCCCCATTTGTGCACCAGATAAAAATACTGGTTACCAATCGGAGCAAAAAGTAGGGGGTCATCTTTGTCTTCCAACTTGAACAACTTGGAAGGTGCCATAATCTTGAACCCTTTGAGTTCCGTATTATGGAGTTTTTCCAAATGTTTGATTTTTGAAACGGCTTCTTGAGGAATCTTTCCTTTAAAGTAAGAACTGTTCAAAAAGCGTAGTCTGTAGTCAATGCAAATTTCCTTGATCTGGTCAATATGGAAGATTCTATCGGTCTCCAACAGATCAAAATCAAAATGGTTATGGTTGCTGCTGTTTGGGCTCCCCAATTGTTGCTGGATTCTTACTTCTTTTAGGCTGTCCCGCTTTAAAATCTCTCGGACTTCGGACAAAATTTGGACCTCTCTTTGTTGGTTCTGCCTGGTTCTTTGGAGTTTACGCTGAATGTCTGTTTTCTGGAACATTTGGGTTGTTTTTCTTAGCAATTCTCTCAAAGTTAAGGAATTGAATTCGTGAATATGACATCGGTCATAAAATTCAATATGTTAAGATATTGTTAAAAGAAACGGACGGTCGGATTTTCAAATTGAAATTCAGGAAAATGATGTATCTTATCGAAGTTTTTGGCATTTAATCGTATAATTTTACTAAAATAAGTTGGCCCCAAATCCTTAAGAACACTGATGAAAACCCCCATTTCGAAAATCCTACTCACCATTTCGATGATTTTTACCCTCTCCGGAATGGCTCAGAATGCCACTAATTCCCTCACCTTCAATTCAGAAGAAATCAGTAATCACAAAATCCTTTTGGCAGCCGTAAAAGCGACCCAATTGGAAGATTTGTTGGATAAATCCGGGCCCTTCACCATTTTCGCCCCCTCGGATGCGGCTTTTGAAAAATTTTCCAGTGAGAAAATAACGCAACTCATCAATTCCAAGGATAAAAGCGAGCTAAAATCATTATTGACCTACCATATCGTAGCAGGACAGTTGACGGCCAGTCGTATTTTGCGAGCCATGTGTAGGGGAAATGGTAAAGCGAGTTTTACCACTGTGCAGGGAAAAAAATTAATGGCCCATTTAGATGGTTACGATATTGTTTTGACCGACCCCATGGGAAATACCGCACGTATCACTGCAGCGGACCTCAATTTGAACAAGGACGATGTGGTTCATGAGATAGATAGCGTGATTTTACCTACCCAAATGTAATTAGCGAAGTTCAGCTCCCAATTCCTTTTGATACTGGGCCAATAGTTTGCCCATAATCTTGTCTATTTGCTTGTCGGTAAGGGTTTTGTCCTCATCAAGTAATGTGAAGCTCACGGCATAGGATTTTTTGCCTTCAGGAAGGTTTTTGCCCGTGTACACATCAAAGAGGTTCACCTTTTTCAAAAGCGATTTTTCGGTTTTCCAGGCAATGTCATACACCTTTTGGAAGCTAACCGATTCGTCTAACAATAAAGCAAAGTCACGTGTCACCTCTGGGAATTTCGGAATTTCCTTAAAGCTTACGTTTTGGGTACTGACGGATTCCAAAATGGCATCCCAATCAAAATCCGCAAAGAATACTTCCTGTTTCAGATCGAACTTTTTAAGCTCTTTCTTGGATACCAACCCAAATGAAGCCAAAGTGGTATTGTTTTTCACCAAGCTCAATCCTTCGGATAGATGGTTTGGATGTTGTGGTTGTACCTCAAGATCTTTTATGCCCAAGCGTTCAAAAATCGTTTCCACAATTCCTTTTATATAGAAGAAATCCGTGTTTTTGGAAGCTGTGGTCCAAGAATCCTGCTTACGTTCGCCAGAAATATAAAGGGCCAAGTGCCTTTTTTCTTCATGTCCGTCTACGGTTTTGCTATAGGTCTTGCCAAACTCAAAAAGCTTAAGGTCGTTTTTTTGCCTGTTGTGGTTGTAACCCACGGTTTGTAGTCCTGAGGACAACATAGAGGTCCTCATCACGGAAAGGTCCGAGCTAAGGGGATTCAACATTTTTACGGCTAGGTTCTCATCTTCAGAAGATAGGGTATCGACAGAAACCAAACTATTGGTCATGATTTCGTAAAAACCTTTTGCGGCCAAAGTGTTGCCAACAATATCCTGTATCCTGTGGTTTTCAAATCTAGAAGTTGTGGCAATGGACGCATTCAGTTTTTCCTTGAAATCGATGTTGTTGTAGCCATAGACCCTCAGGATTTCCTCAATGACATCCACCTCACGGGTAACATCTACTCGATAGGTAGGAATGGTCAAGCCAAGTCCGGATTCCGTCACGTTATTGATTCTTATTTCCAAGGACGACAAAATAGATTTGATCGTATCCCTTGGAATTTCCTGTCCAATAAGGTTGTATATTTTATCGAAAGTCAAAAAGACCTGACGATCCTGAGGTTTTTTGGGATAAAGGTCTACAATTTCAGAAGAAATGTAGCCTCCGGTAATTTCCCTGATCAACAGTGCTGCACGTTTTAGGGCATATTCGGCCATGTTGATGTCGATGCCACGTTCAAAACGGAAGGAAGCATCAGTATTCAGGCCATGTCTTTTGGCTGTTTTCCGGATAGCAATAGGGTCAAAATAGGCACTTTCTAAAAATATGGAAGAAGTGTTCTCGGTAACCCCTGAGTTGAGTCCACCGAAAACTCCGGCAATACACATGGGTTTTTCAGAATCACAGATCATCAAATCTTCGGCGTGCAATTCCCTTTCAACACCATCCAAAGTCTTGAATTTGGTGCCAGCAGCCAATGTTTTCACTTCAATTTTGTTGCCTTTTATTTTGGCGGCATCAAAAGCATGCAAAGGTTGCCCAAGATCGTGTAAAACATAGTTGGTAACATCTACCACATTGTTGATGGGAGACAGTCCAATGGCCTTCAATCGGTTTTTAAGCCAATCGGGGGATTCTTGAACAATGATGTTGGTGATGGTAATTCCGCAATAACGAGGGGCCAAATGGCTATCCTTCACTTCCACATCAATTTTCAAGGATCTATTATCAATGGAAAAGTTGCTGGTTGATGGAGTTACCAACTCTTTCAGGATTTCCTTTTGTTCCAACCCGGCTTTTAGATCGCGAGCCACACCAAAATGGCTCATGGCATCGGCACGGTTAGGGGTAAGTCCTATTTCGAAAACCTCATCATCCACCACATCAAAAATCTTGGAGCAGGGTGTGCCAGGCTTCAATTCTTCGTTCAGAATCATAATGCCATCGTGACTACTGCCGAGACCAATTTCGTCTTCGGCACAGATCATCCCTTGACTTTCCTCACCTCGTATTTTACCTTTTTTGATTACCCAAGCTTCCCCTTCTTTAGTGTAGAGTGTGGTTCCTATGGTTGCCACGGGAACTTTTTGACCTGCCGCAACATTAGGAGCGCCACAAACAATTTGCAATGGGGTTTCTTGACCAATATCTACAGTGGTCAATTTAAGTCGGTCTGCATTCGGGTGTTGTTCACAAGTTAGCACGTGGCCTACCACAATACCCTTTAAACTGCCCTTAACGGATTCGAATTTGGATATACCTTCAACTTCTAGACCTAGATCTGTTAAAAGTTCGCCTGTTTTTTGCGAATCCCAATCAATATTCAAAAATTGCTTCAGCCAGTTGTAAGAAATCTTCATACCCCATTTTTAGAGTGGACAAATATAAAACAATAGGGGAACAGATTCAACGTAAATAATGGCCATATACCGTTTGGTTTGATATGTTGTCGACTGGATTTGTTACATTTAAGAAAAATCTTTCATTATATGAGATGGAAATGGTCCTTGATAGTGATTGTATTACTGGTGATTACGTCTTGTAAAAAGGATGTAAAAAAGGATTTGGCCCTTGGTGACTGGCGGGCTACCATGGGTGTTTCTGAAGGACAGGAACTGCCTTTTAATTTTACCCTTTCCAAGGATGAGGCCGGTAATTATCTTATGAAAATGTACAATGCCGAAGAAGAGGTGGTTGTAGATGAATTTACCTTTAACGGGGATTCCATCAACATAAGGATGCCCATTTTTGAAGGTCATATCTCCGGGACATATTCCGAAAATGAAATCAGTGGCAGTTTTATTGAAGAAGGTAAGGAACGCACCGTGCCCTTTACCGCAAAGTTTGGTAAACATGACCGATTTGAGATAAAACAAGAGGCAATGGTGAACATTTCCGGTGTTTGGGAAGCCTATTTCAACGTGAATACGGACAACGAGTACCCTGCTAAGGGAATTTTCATGCAGAATGGAAACAAAGTGAAAGGAACTTTCCGTACTAAAACTGGGGATTACCGCTATCTGGATGGGGTATTGTCCGGGGACAGTCTGAAACTTTCCGCTTTTGATGGTTCCCATGTGTTTTTGTTCCTGGCTCAGGTAACCGATAGTACACTGGATGGTAAATTTTATTCTGGCAGACATAGCGTACAAGAGTTTTTAGGCGCCAGGAACGAAGCTTTTGAGCTACCTGATTCTGATAGTCTAACTTATTTGAGGGATGGTTATGAAAAACTGGATTTCTCCTTCCCAGATGAAACGGGAAAAATGGTCCACCTTTCCGACCCACTCTTTAAAGGTAAACCGGTGTTGGTGCAGATTATGGGTACTTGGTGCACCAATTGTTTGGACGAGACGCGATTCTATGTCGATTTTTTGGAGAAAAACCCAGATCTTGATGTGCAGTTCGTTGGTTTGGCCTTTGAATATGCCAAAACGGAAGAGAAAGCATTTGAGGGCATTAAACGATTGAAGGAGAGGGAAGATGTTCCTTATCCCATATTATTGGCCCAATATGGCACTTCTAACAAGCAGAAGGCTAATGAAAAATTGCCTATGCTCAATCATATTTTGTCTTATCCTACAACTATTTATATTGATAAAGACGGACAGGTATCAAAAATACATACAGGATTCAATGGTCCTGCTACTGGCGATAAATTTGAGCAATTCAAGCAGCAGTTCGATGAAACGCTTCAGTCGTTGACAGGTGAAAAAGTAGCAGCTAAATAATAGTGGATTTCCCAAGATCGATGTTTTCATCGTTCACCTTGAAATTATCCTCGATATCCACAATGTTATGAGCGATAAAATCCCCCACTTGGCTCGTACCGTATTGACTTTTGGATTTTAAGTCGATGGTGACAATACCTTTCTTTAATGATTTATCCACAGCCTTTTTAACGGCCCAAGCCTCTTCATGTAGTCCAAAATGTTCCAACAGCATAGCTGCAGATAGGATGGAGGCAATGGGGTTGGCAATATTCTTGTCCTTTGCCTGCGGATAGGAACCGTGAATGGGCTCAAAAAGGGAATTTTCATCGCCAATGGAGGCGGAAGCCAACAATCCGATGGAACCACTGATCACACTTCCTTCATCAGATAGGATGTCACCGAACATATTTTCAGTCAAGATCACATCAAATTGGGTAGGGCTTAAAATGATTTGCATGGCCGCATTGTCCACAAACAGGTAATCCAAGGTAATCTCAGGGTAACTTTCGCCGATACGGGTCACTACTTTTCTCCAAAGCCTTGAAGATTCCAACACATTGGCCTTGTCCACCAACGTAAGCTTCTTTTTTCTGCCTTTCGCGGCCTTAAAGGCCAAGTGGGCCACCCTACTGATTTCTCCTTCGGAATATTCACAGAGGTCTGAAGCAACCGTACCTTCCTCGTTCAATTTTTTCTCCCCAAAATAAATACCACCGGTAAGTTCCCGATAAATTACAAAGTCCGTCCCGGAAATGATTTCCTTTTTCAACGGGGATTTGTTCAACAGGGTAGGGTGGGATAGTATAGGTCTAATATTGGCGTAAAGGCCCAATTCCTTCCGTAATTGTAGCAACCCTTGTTCTGGCCGTACCTTGGCATCGGGGTTGTTGTCATACTTGGGGTCGCCAATGGCACCGAATAACACGGCATCCGCTTCTTGACAGAGTTTCAGGGTGCTTTCGGGTAGGGGAGCCCCCATTTTTTCAATGGCAATGGCACCTACTGGTGCTTCCTTAAATGTAAAGGTGTGGTTGAAGGTTTCTTCTACCGCCTGCAAACATTTCACCGCCTGGGCCAATACCTCGGGTCCAATACCATCACCAGGAAGTAAAGCAATGTTAAGGTGCATAGAAAGACCTTTGTTTAAGCAAGATTTTGAATACCGATGTTGCTGGTTTCCACAATTTCATGGATATCGTTGTCCACGATTTCCTTTTTGCGGTCCGCATATTTTAGGAAGTTCTCGTAAACCACGTCCAACTGCAGTTTGGTGAGCTCGTACCCTACTTTTTTGGCGCGATAGGCCAAAGCGGCACGGCCACTTCTAGCGGTCAAAACAATAGATGATTCACTCACACCAACATCTTTCGGGTCGATAATTTCATAGGTTTCCCTTTGTTTGATCACCCCGTCTTGATGGATTCCTGAACTGTGGGCAAATGCGTTGGATCCCACAATGGCCTTGTTGGGCTGCACGGGCATCCCCATTTTTTGGGAAACCATTTGGCTGGTATCCCACAACAGTTTACTGTTGATGTTGGTATCTAGGTTCAAATATGGATGTTGTCTCAAAATCATCACTACTTCTTCAAGCGAAGTGTTTCCGGCACGTTCACCAATACCGTTGATGGTACATTCTATTTGGCGTGCTCCGTTGATTACCCCAGCAATGGAATTCGCAGTCGCAAGTCCAAGGTCGTTATGGCAGTGGCAAGACAGGATGGCCTTATCGATGCCCGTAACGTTTTCCTTCAAATATTTCATTTTGGCCCCGTACTCTTCTGGCAAACAATAACCAGTAGTGTCGGGAATGTTCAAAACAGTGGCCCCGGCTTTAATAACGGCCTCGCAGACCCTGGCCAAATACTCATTGTCTGTACGACCAGCGTCCTCGGCATAGAATTCGACATCCTCCACAAAGGTTTTAGCGTAGGCCACGGCTTCCACAGCTCTTTCAATGATTTGTTCGCGAGTGGAGTTGAACTTAAATTTGATGTGGGAATCAGAAGTTCCGATTCCGGTATGTATTCTTGGTTTTTTTGCAATTTTGATGGCCTCGGCGGCCACTTCAATGTCTTTTTTAACGGCACGTGTTAATCCGCAGACCGTTGCGTTCTTCACCAATTTGGCAATTTCTTGTACAGAATTGAAGTCGCCAGGAGAGGAAATAGGGAAGCCTGCTTCGATCACATCAACACCTAGTTGATCCAATCTTTCGGCGATCACCAATTTTTGTTCTGTGTCCAATTTGCACCCCGGAACTTGTTCTCCATCTCTTAGCGTTGTATCAAAAATTTGTACCTTATCTTTACCCATTATTCCAATCTGTTTTTTCTAGGATATACGAAAATAGACAAGGTAGGGCTAAAATGAAAGGTAGGCTAAGTTTCGTTACAACGTTAAATTACATACTGAGTAATTTAAATTACTGAAATACAATATTTTAAATTGATTTTTTTACGATGACAAATGCCCATAAGGACGCGTTGTTTGTGTTGATAAAATCGCTTTCCAAATCGGAAAAGCGCCAATTTAAACTGTATGTTGGCCGCTTGGGGGTCAATACGGATGCGAAGTTTTTAGCGCTGTTTAACCTGCTGGACAAGATGCGAAAGTATGATGAGTGCCAAATTTTAGATAGCGGCATTGTCACAAAAGCACAACTTTCCAACTTGAAGGCCCACCTCTATAAACAAATTTTGGTCAGTTTACGGTTGAATCCGGTGAATCAAAATGTGCGTATTCAAATTCGTGAGCAATTGGATTTTGCCACCATTCTTTACCAAAAAGGACTCTACAAGCAAAGCTTGAAGATCTTGGACAAGGCCAAAAGCTTCGCCATAGAAAACGAGGAAAAGAACGTGGCCTATGAGATTGTGGAGTTGGAAAAGGTGATAGAGACCCAGTACATCACCCGAAGTATTCCGGATCGTGCAGACGAATTGGCTGTGCAGGCCAAGGAACTCAGTGCCCACAATGTCATGACCAGTAAATTATCCAACCTTTCCCTTCAATTGTATAGCATGATGCTGAAAGTGGGCTATGTGCGTAGTGATGAGGACCTCATTACGGTCAAAACCTATTTTGAGACCCATTTGCCCAATTATGATCTGGAAAGTCTTGGTTTTAGGGAAAAACTGTGGTTGTATAAGGCCTATCTTTGGTACAGCTTATTGACCCAGGACTTTTTGTCAGCCTATAAATATGCCAGTAAATGGGTGGACCTGTTCAATGATAACCCGGGGATGATTCCGTTGAACCCCGTATTTTACTTGAAAGGCAACCATTATCTATTGGAATCGCTATTTTTTGTAAAATATGCTTCCCAGTTCCGAGAAACCCTTGAAAGGTTGGAAGAACAAGTGGAAGACCCCGATTTTCCCCAGAACGACAATATTGCTTCCTTGGCCTTTTTGTACATCAATACCAACAAATTGAACCTTCATTTTTTGGAAGGTACCTTCGAAAAGGGCATCTACTTGGTCAACATCATCGAGTACGGCATCAAAAAACACAAGGAAAGGATTGATGAGCACCACATTATGTTGCTCTATTACAAGATCGCCTGTTTGTATTTCGGTCATGGGGACAACAAAAACTGTATTGTTTATCTCAAAAAGATCATATCCAACAAGAACCTCAAAATGCGGGAGGATTTAATGTGCTTTGCACGGGTGCTAAGTTTGGTGGCCCATTACGAAGCCGGAATGGACTATCATTTGGAAGTGCAACTTAAAAGTACGTACAAATTCTTGTTGAAAATGAACGATTTACATGCCGTTCAGAAGGAGATGATCAAATTCTTGAGAAACCTTGGGGAGATTTACCCAACAGATCTAAAGAACGAGTTTCAAAAGTTGTACAACGAGCTGAAGAAGTACGAAAACCACCCATATGAAAAGCGGGCATTCCTGTATTTGGATATCCTTTCATGGTTGGAAAGTCACTTGGAGAACAAGCCAGTTGGACAGATCATACGCGAAAAGGCATTGGCCTTTACCCGTTAACACAAGCATCCCAAACAGGGTCTTTTGGAGGCGGTGCCACAAAGGTAATGGATTCTTTGGTCACCGGATGTTCCAATTCCAAACTTCGGGCGTGTAATTGAATGCCTCCGTCAGCGTTGCTTCGGTCTGCTCCGTATTTCAAATCTCCCTTGATCCAGCAGCCCATCGAGGCCAATTGCGCCCTAATTTGATGATGGCGGCCTGTTTTCAGGTCGATTTCCAACAAGTAATAGCTATCCAGTTTTTTGATCAAGCGATAATCCAGAATAGCCTTTTTACTGTCAGGAACTTCCTTTACATGTGCATAGGATTTGTTCTGCTTGGGATTACGCACCATCCAATGGGTGAGGGTAGCGCTATCTTTTTCCGGTGGATTTTTAACTACGGCCCAATATGTTTTTTTGGTCTTTCCTTCTGAAAACAATTTGTTCAACCTAGGAAGTGCTTTGGAGGTCTTTGCAAAAACCACCAATCCGGAAGTAGGTCGATCCAACCGATGGACCACGCCCAGATACACATTGCCGGGTTTGTTATATTTTTCTTTGAGATACTCCTTGACCACATCGCTCAGGGGAGAATCCCCGGTTTTATCCCCTTGCACAATATCCCCAACGCGCTTGTTGATCACAATAAGATGGTTGTCCTCAAAAAGTACCTGGAGATTGGATTTATTGGATCGTTGGACTATTTGATCGTTGGACGGTTGGATTTCGGGATTATTTGATTTCACTTTAAGGTTGATTTAAACTTTGAAGTCATTTTAATGATTCCATTAAGTTTTTGGACAAGTTCCTTTGTTTGCTGGTTAGCTAGAAACTCCAAATCGTTTGATATGAGGAGTTGGGTTTCTAATTCATACATGATCCGATGGCAATTTCCAAAAAGCGAGACAATTCTTTATTTTAACTTCTGGAATATCCTTCTGCAATGTTTGATGGAACTGATACTGCAGCCCTTCTCAATTGATTGGTAATGCCGATTTTTCAGTATTAGGGAAATCGGTGCTGACTTTATAAATATCTGAACAAAGTTCCCTGCTCAGCTTCCATATGGTCAGCTCTTTAAATCGATGCATAGATGCATATTTGTTGATTTAAGGAGGCTGAAATTACAATGTTATTTTTTTATTTTCTAACAATCAAACTATCCAATTGTCCAACGGTCTAGTATGATTCTTCCTCGTTGGGAAAGTCCTTGCTTTTTACATCTTCCACGTATTGGGAAATGGCATTGCTCATCTCATCGTAAAGATTCAGATAACGTCTCAGGAACCTTGGGTGGAATTCATGGGTCATGCCCAACATATCGTGGACTACCAAAACCTGACCATCAACACCGCCTCCAGCACCGATTCCGATTACAGGAATGGAAACACTTTCGGTAACCTTCTTGGCCAATTTGGCAGGAATTTTTTCAAGGACGATAGCAAAACAGCCCAATTCTTCCAGCAATTTGGCATCCTCCATCAATTTATCCGCTTCTTCTTCTTCCTTGGCCCTGACGGTATAGGTCCCAAATTTATAAATGGATTGAGGAGTAAGTCCCAAATGCCCCATAACGGGGATGCCAGCTTCCAATATCCTACTGATGGAAACCTTGATTTCCGAACCGCCTTCCACCTTTACGGCATGGGCGCCACTTTCTTTCATGATCCGAATAGCGGAGCGAAGTGCTTCCTTGGAATCCCCTTGATAACTACCAAAAGGAATATCCACCACCACCAAGGCTCTTTTGGTTGCACGAACCACTGAAGAAGCATGGTAGATCATTTGATCCAGGGTTATGGGCAAGGTGGTTTCGTGGCCGGCCATCACATTACTGGCTGAATCGCCCACTAAAATGGCATCCACATTGGCAGCATCCACAATTTTGGCCATGGAATAGTCGTAGGAAGTCAACATGGAGATTTTCTCCCCGGTTTGCTTCATTTCTACCAACGACTTGACGGTTATCCTTTTGTATTCTTTTTTCGCAACAGACATTGTCCTTGTTATTTATCAGCTAAATGTAAGCAGATTTGTTTAATTTGGACTTCAATCAAAAAACTAAAGAAATGAAAAATACACTTAGCGCACTGATACTCTTTCTTTTAACTATTTCGGCAAATGCACAGGGTCCAAATCCTTCCGAAGAGGAAACCAAGCAAAAGATCAAAAGCGTTATCGAAACTTTTTTTGATGGATTCCATAAACAGGATTCCACGATCATTAAGTCAACCGTTGCCAAAAATGTAGTGCTACAGACAACGGCCAAGAACCCTCAAGGAAAAACCTTGTTCAAAAACGAGGAGTTTTCCAAATTCCTGAAATCTATTGTTTCCATTCCCGATAGTGTAAAGTTCGAGGAGAAATTAACTTCTTTTTCCATACAGATAGACCGGACCATGGCCAATGCTTGGGTAGGCTATGAATTTTGGTTGAACGATACTTTCAGGCACTGTGGTATCGACTCCTTTCAATTGGTGGATTTTGATGTGGTTTGGAAAATCGTTTATTTGATCGATACCCGTGGAAAAGAGGGTTGTTTGGATTAACAATCACTCAAAAATACCCCCACGGCCAGACCTCCTTCGGAGGTTTCCTTGTATTTGGAGCTCATATCCTTTGCGGTTTCCCACATGGTGTTCACCACTTTGTCCAAAGGTACTTTGGCGTCCTTGGGGTCAGTATCCAAAGCCAGTTCTGCGGCGTTGATTGCCTTTATGGCACCCATGGCATTACGTTCAATGCAAGGCACCTGCACCAAGCCACCAATGGGATCACAGGTAAGGCCCAGGTGGTGTTCCATGGCTATCTCGGCAGCCATGAGTACTTGTTCCGGTGAACCACCCATGAGTTCCGTCAACCCAGCGGCTGCCATGGCAGAGGAAACCCCGATTTCCGCTTGGCACCCACCCATGGCAGCGGAAATGGTGGCCCCTTTTTTGAAGATGCTGCCCACCTCACTGGCAACTAACAGAAATTGTCTCACATCATCAAAATTGGCATCGTGGTTTTCAATGACCATATAGTACATCAACACGGCAGGAATTACCCCGGCACTGCCATTGGTTGGGGCCGTGACCACTCTGCCCAGTGAGGCATTTACCTCGTTTACACTTAGGGCAAAGCAACTGACCCATTTAATGATCTGTCGGAATTTCACTTCCGTATCTCGAATACCTTCCAGCCATTCCTGCGGATTGGAGTAGGGGACTGTCCCTTTTAATTTTTGATGCATGTCAAAAGCCCGACGCTTTACATTGAGCCCGCCAGGAAGCGTACCTTCGGTGTGGCAGCCCACGTACATACACTCCAGCATTGTATTCCAGATATTTTGCAGGCCTTCATCGATCTCCGATGCCGTCCGTAAGGAAAGTTCGTTCTCCATAACAATTTCAGAAATGGATTTTTTTTCCTTCTCGCAATAATGGAGTAATTCGTTTCCGGTTTGAATAGGATAGGGAAAGGTTTTGAATGTTTCCTTGTTCTCTTTGGAATGGATCAGTTCTTCCTTCACCACAAAACCACCGCCAATGGAATAATAGGTTTCTTCCGTAACATCGCCTTTGGACAATTGGGCCGTAAAACGGATACCGTTGGAATGAAAGGGCAAAAATTCTTTCTTAAAGTAAATGTTCTCTGAAAAACTGAATGGAATTTCGCGTTTTCCACCGAAAAGAATCTTGCCTTCTTTTTTAATCCTGTCAATACTTCCTGAAATACTGTCAATGGGAACGGTTACGGGATCGGCACCCAAAAGTCCCATGGCTACGGCAACATCGGTAGCATGTCCCTTGCCAGTAAGTGAAAGCGATCCATAAAGTGCCACGGAAATGGATTGTACTTGTTCAAAAACTCCTTCGTCCTCCAGCTCGCTTATCCAGCGCTCGGCGGCACGCCATGGGCCTAACGTGTGGGAACTGGAAGGGCCGACCCCAATCTTGAGCATATCAAAAACACTGATACATTCCATCCGTATAATTTAGGTTTTCAAATATAGCATCTTGATCCCTAATAATTGAGAATTTCCAATTTGGGATGACATCATTTTGGTTTTTGTACAAGCAGATGCCCATTTGCTGCACTTCCAAAAAAACATCCGCAATTAGCTGACACCTTGTCAGATTATTGTCCATGGCACGATCATTGACATTCCATGTCCGAAGACAAAAAGAATTTTAAACAGATATAACTTAGATACAATGAGCAAAATTATAGGTATAGACTTGGGTACGACCAACTCCTGTGTCTCTGTAATGGAGGGTAACGAACCAGTGGTGATTCCAAATGCCGAAG
>JASBTS010000016.1 GCA_030148305.1 Allomuricauda sp.
GTCGGATCACATCTTTATCATCCAAATAAATAATGCTGATCCCATCCACATCCTTCAATATCAAAAGTGCCTCCTTTAAACCAGAAATAACCCTTCTCGGCAAATCGATCTGACCTGGGTCACCGGTCAATAAAAATTTGGCATTCTTGCCCATCCTGGTCAAGAACATTTTCATTTGGGCATGGGTGGTGTTCTGGGCCTCATCCAAAATTACAAAGGCATTGTCCAACGTACGGCCACGCATGAAGGCCATTGGCGCAATCTGAATGGTGCCGTCTTCCAAGTATTTGGCCAGCTTTTCCGCTGGGATCATATCCCGAAGGGCATCATACAAAGGTTGCATGTAAGGATCTAGTTTCTCCTTGAGGTCACCTGGCAGGAATCCAAGGTTCTCCCCTGCTTCCACAGCCGGACGGGTCAAAATGATTCGGCGAACCTGCTTTTCCTTAAGCGCCTTTACGGCCAAGGCCACGCCCGTATACGTTTTACCCGTACCTGCAGGACCAATGGCAAAAACCATATCATCCTTTTTGCAGGCATCCACCACTTTGCGTTGGTTGGCAGTTTGGGCCTTGATCAAACGACCGTTCACTCCGTGTACCAAAACATCGCCACTACTTTGGGAAGAAGTGTATTCCTCCTGACTGGTACTGGTAAGGATGCGTTCGATCATGTTCTCGTCCAATTTGTTGTATTTGGCAAATTGGCCAGTAATTTCATCAAAACGACGATCGAATTCCTCAAGCAGTTCTTCATCGCCATAAGCCTTGATTTTGTTGCCCCTTGCTACAATTTTTAACTTTGGAAAGTATTTTTTGAGCAGTTCGATGTTTTCATTTTGCTGTCCAAAAAAATCTTGGGGGCTGATGTCCGTAAGTTCTATTATAAGTTCGTTCAAAAAAAGTGAGGTGTTACAGTTGTTTTGAAGAATTATATTCTTTCTTTTTTAACTAATTTTACATCGCAAACTTAACCAAAAATCAATTTGAGCGGGCAAAAACATATCAACAGTATTGCATGGCAATCATAACCTTAACAACAGATTTTGGCTACAAAGATCACTTTGTAGGTACTGTTAAAGGGGCGATTCTGAGCAACCTCCCCGATGTTACCATTGTTGATATTTCCCATGCCATAAGTCCCTTCAATATTCAAGAGTGCGCTTACATTTTAAAAAACGCCTATCGGTCGTTTCCCATGGGTACCGTACATGTGGTAGGCGTGGATTCTGAATGGTCTCCAGAAAACCAACATATTGTGGTTCAGGTAGATGGACATTATTTTATAAGCTCCAACAGTGGTGTGATTTCTTTGATCACTTCCGAAGTGAAACCGGAAAAAATAGTGGAAATCAACCTTCCGAATGCAGAATCCGGTTCCTTTCCCATGTTGAGCATTTTCGTTCAGGTAGCCTGTCATATTGCCCGTGGAGGAAAACTTGAAGTCATCGGAAGAAATTTTGACGAACTGAAAGAACTCCGTGAATTTGAACCACGAATTATCAACAATGGCAAGTCCATTTCTGGCAATGTAATCTATATCGATAACTATGGCAATGTGGTAACCAATATTCAAAAAAGCCTTTTTGAGGCCTATCGCAACGGACGTGACTATGAGATCATAGCCCGAACCACCAAAATCAGGAAGGTACACCATAGTTATAATGGCATTGTCAATTACAATCTAGATCGCTCACAACGAATGGGGCCTGGCGATGCCTTGGCACTCTTCAATTCAGCAGGATATATAGAGCTTGCCATATTTAAAAGCGACCTGAATTCCGTAGGTGGGGCTTCTTCCCTGCTCGGATTGAATTATCGGGATACCGTAACCATAAATTTCCTTTAAATGTTGACCCGCATCGTAAAACTGACCTTTAAACCCGAAAATATTCCTAGTTTTGAGCAAATCTTTGCGGAAACTAAAAACGGAATCTTGGCTTTTGAAGGTTGTAACATGGTGGAACTGTATCAGGATATCAATGATCCCAATATCTTCTTCACCTATAGTTTTTGGGATACTCCTGCAGATTTAGAAAAGTACAGAAACTCCGATTTTTTTAAAACGGTTTGGGCAAGAACCAAACAATTGTTCTCAGACAGACCGGAAGCCTGGAGCGTGAATAAAGTCCAATCTACAAACCTATCTTAATGTTCGCCATTTTTAAGAGAGAGGTACGGTCCTTTTTTACATCGCCCATTGGTTATTTGATAGTGGGGACGTTTTTGTTGCTCAACGGACTCTTTTTGTGGGTCTTTAAAGGAGAATACAACATTTTTGATTATGGGTTTGCCGACCTGGGCAATTTCTTTTTGTTGGCCCCATGGATTTTTATCTTTTTGGTGCCTGCCATCACCATGAAGAGCTTTTCTGAAGAGCGAAAAATGGGAACTTTGGAGCTTTTGTTGATCAAACCTATTTCCGTTTGGAAGTTGGTTCTGGGGAAATTCTGGGGAGCAGTTCTATTGTGTGTGATTGCCATAGTACCAACGATCATTTACGTTTTTGCCATTTCCAAATTGGGCATGACCGAAGGGAATTATGATTTGGGTATTGTATTGGGATCCTACTTCGGGTTACTCTTTTTGATCAGTTCTTACACGGCTATCGGGGTGTTTGCCTCTACCCTTTCCGACAATCAGATTATAGCATTTTTGGTGGGAATTTTAATTTGCTTTCTGATTTTCAACGGGTTTGATGCCACTGCTTCGCTTTTCTCCAACGGGGAAACCCAAGAAATTTTAAAAGGTTTCGGAGCCAAGGCCCATTTTGACAGTATTGCACGTGGAGTAATCGACACAAGGGACCTTGTTTATTTTGTCTCGCTTACCTTGTTGTTCCTATATCTCACGTTTCAACGTTTAAAACAATTGCCACGCTAATGGGAAAATTTTGGATAGCCATATTGAAAGCCGTGGTTGCGCTGATTATACTGAATGTCTTGGCCGGGTTCGTGTATACCCGCTTTGACCTGACCGAAGACCAACGCTATACGCTTTCACAACCAGCTGTGGAAGTAGCCCAAAAATTTGATTCTCCGATCATCATCGATATTTTATTGGATGGTAATATTCCTGCGGAATTTTCCAAATTAAAATCGGAAACCGTTCAATTGATGGAATCTTTTGTGGCCAAGAACAAAAATATCTCCTACAGTTTGGTAGATCCCTTGGCTGATGAAACCCAAGCCGAACAGACCATTGCCGAACTACAAAGTTTGGGTTTAAAACCAGCAAGTGTCACCATAGAGGAAAACGGAAAGGTTTCCAACGAACTGGTTTTTCCGTGGGCCATGGTGAATTATCAGGACCAAACGGTTAAAGTTCCCTTACTTAAGAACAAACAAGGTTCCACCGCAGAAGAACGGATCAACAACTCCGTACAGGAATTGGAATATGCCTTTGCCGATGCTTTTACCAAATTAAGCACTACCGATAAAAAAAGTATTGCCGTAATCAAGGGCAATGGAGAGTTGGGCGACATCTATATTGCCGATTATTTATCCACAGTTAGGGAGTATTACAACATTGGCGCCATTACTTTGGATTCTGTTGCCAGCAATCCTCAAAAGGTGTTGGATCAATTGAAAAACTTTGATCTAGCAATCATCGCCAAACCAACCGAAGCCTTTACCGACCAAGAAAAATATGTGATGGACCAATACATGGTACAAGGCGGGAAATCCATTTGGATGATCGATCAAGTGGCCATGGAAATGGACAGCATTTATGCCGGTGGTGGCAGTGCCTTTGCCCTACCAAGGGAACTGAATTTGAAAGATCTATTCTTCAAGTACGGGGTGAGGATCAATCCGGTTTTGGTGAACGACCTGTATTTTACCCAAATTGTTTTGGCTACAGGTGAGGGAAATGATTCCCAATACAATCCCGTGCCTTGGTATTATTATCCAATGGTATTTTCACAGAACAACCATCCCATCAATACCAATATTGAAGCGGTGCGACTCCAATTCACCAGCCCGATGGACATTTTGGAAAACGATTACCAAAAGACGATTCTGCTTCAAAGTTCGCCCTTGTCCAAAGCGGATGGGGTGCCAAGACAGATCAGTTTGGATATGATTACATCCCAACCTGACCAGGCCACTTATAACAATGGGAACCTTCCTCTAGCGGTTTTGATCGAGGGAAATTTCACTTCCATGTATAAAAACCGTGTCAAACCCGTAAAATTGGCCAATGCCATGGAAGAAGGACCTTCGAACAAAATGATCGTGATCGCGGATGGGGATATCATTAAAAACCAACTGAGGAACAATCGTCCCTTGGAATTGGGGTACGACAAATGGACAAGTAACTTTTACGGCAACAAGGAATTTTTGCTGAACAGCACCAATTACCTTTTGGAAAATAACGGGCTTATCAACATAAGGAACAAAAAAGTGGCCATTCCATTGCTTGATGTGAAGAAAATAGCGGAACAAAAATCGAAGTGGCAGATCATAAATATTGGGCTTCCAGTACTTTTGACATTGGCCTTTGGATTGTTCTTCGGTTTTTACCGAAAGCGGAAATTTAGCGCCTAAGTGTTGATAATTTTGTTTCTTTGCTAATACCATTTAAGATATATTTGCTTTTATCGATTTTAACAGCCCCGTTCACGGTTGAATATACCTTGAACAGGCCAAAATGCTAAAGAATTTCTTTGATGAAGTTTATCGTATCCAGTACATATTTATTGAAACAACTGCAGGTTTTGGGAGGAGTTATCAACAATAGCAACACCCTGCCCATCCTTGACAATTTTTTGTTCGATCTTAAAAAGAACCAGCTAACGGTATCCGCGTCCGATCTTGAAACGACCATGAGCTCCGTTTTGGAAGTGGATTCCGATTCCGAGGGTGCCATTGCCGTACCTGCCCGTTTGTTGTTGGATACCTTGAAAACGTTTCCAGAACAACCCCTCACCTTTGTGGTAGAGGACAACAATACAGTGGAAATCAGCTCCAACCATGGTAAATATGCCTTGGCCTATGCCGATGGGGCCGAGTTTCCAAAAGCGGTGGAAGTTTCCAATCCAAGCTCAACCACCCTATTGGGCGATATTTTGGCAACTGCCATCAACAAGACCATTTTTGCCGCTGGTAACGACGACCTTCGCCCTGTGATGAGCGGGGTGTTCTTCCAGTTCTCACCAGAGAATTTGACCTTCGTGGCCACAGATGCGCATAAATTGGTTAAATATCAAAGACAGGATGTAAGCGCTTCCCAGGTTGCAGAGTTCATTATGCCGAAAAAACCGTTGAATTTGTTGAAGGGTATCTTAGCAGGTTCTGAATCTGAAGTCACCATTGAGTACAACGATAGCAATGCGAAGTTCATTTTTGACCATACCGAATTGATCTGTCGTTTGATCGATGGCAAATATCCCAACTACGAAGCGGTTATTCCAAAGGAAAACCCAAACAAACTGACCATTTCAAGGAACCAGTTCTTGAGCTCGGTTCGAAGGGTTTCCATATTCTCCAACAAGACCACCCACCAGATTCGTTTGAAGATTGCCGGTGCCGAATTGAATATATCCGCAGAAGATGTGGATTACAGCAACAAGGCAGAGGAAAGGCTTTCTTGTTCCTATCAAGGGGATGATATGCAAATTGGGTTCAACTCCAGGTTTTTGGTGGAAATGCTCAACAACCTTTCCTCAGATGACGTCTCATTGGAAATGAGTTTGCCCAACAGAGCAGGCATCCTAACTCCAATCGATGGATTGGACGAAGGAGAGCACGTTACCATGCTTGTAATGCCCGTAATGTTAAATAATTAGGAGACTTCTTACAAGGTATTTATTGCCATTTTCTTAGGTTTCTGCTATTAGGTAGTTTATCGATCTATTCTTTTTGTTCATCGTGGATGAAGGTTTATGCGATTCTCTTTTGCATACTTTTAACAGATTAAAAATGTAAACCTTAAACCATTGAACATGAAAAAAATTACAATAGCTTTAATTGCCATATTCGCAATAGGCTTTACTTCCTGCGAGGTTGAGCCAGTAGACAATTCCTTTGATGGTGTTGCTGGCAAAGCCAAGATTAATACGGAGAAAACCAAACCTGAACCAGAGGTAACCACAGATTGTACAGTCAATCTATTACCTACGCTTCCTTCCATGGTAACAGCTTGTACGACTGCCAAAGGTGAAGGAACTTTGTTGGGTGCTTATTTTGACCTAACCATTAATGATACCGAACTTGCAGGAGAGTACGGTGCTTGGTGTGTGGACGTGGACCTTTCCCTAGGTGCAGATGAGTGCTACGATTACAATGTATATTCCAGCTATGCTGAACTCCCTGCAGGAGCTTTTGAACAACCAGGAAACTTCGACTTGATTAACTGGATTCTAAACCAAAATTTCGTTGGACAAGCTAGCCCAAGCGGCGGTACTTATACCTTTGGAGATGTGCAATGGGCTATTTGGGAATTGGTTGATGACCGAAACTGTGCTACCTGTGCCTACTTAGGCAGTGATTGGAGTACAACCAAAGGGCAAGAAATTGTGGATGCTGCGATTGCCAATGGTGAAGGATATGAGCCGGGAGCAGGAGGAGTTATGGCTGTGGTATTGATTCCAACTGGAAGAACACAGAGTGTGATAGTTTCCATTCCTCTAGGTTGCAAACCTGAACCATCCTGCGAAACTGCTTTCGCTCGTGGTACTGATGGCAACACTTGCTTTATCGGTGAAGGATTCAGCCGTTGGGGCTGGAGCATTGGCCCATTGGCAGAAGGAACCCAAGCTACTTACGATGTGTATGCCGGTGCAGGTCAGTGTGACATTTCTAAAGGCGAATTGGTTGGTACTGTAGACGTAAGCTATGTTGATGGTAATGTTACCGTTACCTATAACATTGATGCAGCCTATAATGTTTCCGATACGCATACTTATGCTGGTAGCGCTATGTTCCCTACCAAAAATGGAGAGCCAACTGTTGCGCCAGGTCAATACTATATTGAAGAAAACCTGTCCGGAGATATTTATGTGATTGCCCATGCCGATGTTTGCAAGGATTAAGACTAAATAACTTTTTATATAGTAGAAAGGCCAAGATTAAAACCTTGGCCTTTTTTATTTATTGAAATTTTAAAACCGGATTTATCCACCTTCTTACTATCGTTTATATTTTTAAGACATCCATTTGTCGGAAAAATTTACTTTTCAAAGATATAATTAAGTATCTGTTATTCAATGTATTAAAAAAATAAGCAATTCTCAATTCAAATAATGCCAATCATCTACATATCAAGTAGTTCAACAGGCATTTCATCAAAACTTATCAATTCTGTCGGATTTTTGTTAGCAACAACACAAATCTAAACAAATGAAGAAAAACTACATTTTAGCAACGCTCGTAGCCACTATATTGTTTGGCTGTGACAAGGAAGACGTTTCACAAACCGAAGAAACCATTGCTGCCGTTAACCATTCCTACAGGTATAAAAAAGATAAGGATAACCATTGTGATATCAGTGTGTTTCCAGAACTTCCCGAAACCCTTAATGCCTGTACCACCGCAAAAGGCATAGATGCAGATAACAGTTATTTTGACTTGACCATTAGCGATTCCAGTTTAGCAGGTGATTATGGTGCCTGGTGTGTAGATGTGGACTTGTCCCTTAATGCAGATGAATGTTTTGAGGCCAACGTTTATTCCAGTTACGAAAGTTTACCTGAAGGAAAGTTTGAACATCCAGAAAATTTTGATTTGATAAATTGGATCTTGAATCAAAACTTTATCGGATCGGCAAGTCCAAGTGGTGGCACTTATACTTTTGGAGATGTACAGTGGGCCATTTGGGAATTAATTGATGACCAGAACTGTGCGCTTTGTGCCTATTTAGGTTCCGATTGGAGCAAAATCAAGGGACAGGAAATCGTTGATCTAGCTCTTGCCAATGGTGAAGGTTATGAACCAGGTGATGGTGACTCTCTTGCCATAGTACTTATCCCAACCAATAATAGGCAAAGTATTTTTATACCTTATGAATTGGAATGTGCAGACAATGTTGGGACAATCTGTAAGCGAAAAAACCGCACATGGAAATGTATAAGGCAAGGCTGCAAACACGAAAAAAACAAGAGGAAAAGACAAAACGGAAGAAAGAAATTCAAATGTTCTTCCAACTAGATTAAAATTTAAGAGGGCTGATCAAGCCCTCTTTTTTTATCATTATCTTAATTTGGAATATTCGTTGACAATTTTTTTACGCTTCCCGGACGCCAATAAAGGTATCCCGTCAACATATTCAAAGGAAATATGGGCACTATCACCCAATCGGCTACGACAATAGGTTGTTATTTTATCTTCATACACCTGACCTTTCAACGCATTAAGTTTAATAAGATACTCCCTCTCACCTTTTTGAATAAATTGAAACTGCTTAATAGCGCCATATTCCAAAATCATATAGAGAAAGTGTGATGATATGGTATTTCCTTGGGTGTCAAAAATCTGATCGATCCTTCGGCCTTCAATAGAGGTCAGGTAAATTGCACCTTCCTCATTAATCCCATGTACAGCTAAATCTCCCGTGTCGTATCTGATCATGGGCATGGCATGGTTAAACAAATCGGTCACTACAACTCTACCCAATTCACCATTCTTTACGGGAAAATCATTGTCCAATCCTAAAAACTCAAAATGATAGCTTCCCCAGTTTAACACATAATGTCCAGGAGAATTTAAAGTCTGTTGGGCCATAATGCCGTTCTCTTGATTGGAATAGCGTTCAAAAACTGGAGCACTAAAATATTTTGCCATTCGTGATTTTTCCGAATCCTTCAATTTTTCAGCAAAAGAAATAATGGAACTGACATTTTTAATATTAGGTTTATCCACTAGTCCATCCAAAAATTGACACAATTCTTCAAAGAATGACGGGTATCCCAAAATATTCTTGGGTTGTTTATCTTTTTCAAATAAGGACACTAGCTTTTTAAAAGATTCTGGATCTGTATCCATTACACTATGGGCGTGGATATTCTGCATTTTGGACACCCATTTATTCTTTTGATTCTTAAAATCCCACAGTTTAAAGAAATAAAGCTTATCACCTAACATTGTTCCTGCGGATTCTGAAAAGTAAAGTACGTCCGCCGTATTTCGGAGATGCTTATTCCCATTTTTATAGATTTTAAAAGGAATACCCGTAGATCCACTACTAGAAACCGTGGTCAGCTTACTGTTTATAAAAGTATCCGATCTGAACCTTTCATAATTATCCAGAATGATATTCTTATTGATGACGGGGAAATCTTGAAGGGACTCGAATTTTTTAAACACACTATAATAATCCGTAGTTCCTACTGCATGCTTAAGTAGATGGTCCAGATTCTGTTTTCTTTTCTTCAGGGAATCTGGTTTTTCAGGTTGTTGTACTAAATTGGCTATTTCGTCAAAATGATTCTTGATAGCGGACCCCTTCAGGGCATCCATTTGCCAAAAAATTGCTCGTCTTAAGCTGTTCAACATCTGCATGAGCAAAAAAAATTGGCTTCTTCCATTTCTTAGGATTTAATTATGGAACTTACTAATTTATAAATATTTGTCACCCTCATTCCTAGAACGAATAAAAACGGCCGGTGTTCCATAATAAATGGCATGATCCTTAACATCCCTGGTCACCAACGAGCCAGCACCAACAACAGTATGCTCCCCAATAATTCTTCTATTTAATATGGTTGTGCTCATCGAAATTGCCGAAAAAGCTCCAATTACCACATTACCTGCAAGTGTAGTGTTGGGAGCAACACTACTGAACTCCATAAGATGGGATTCGTGACCCACACTCGATCTTGTATTCACTATGGCAAAATCGCCAATGTTGCTGTCGGTGTTAATAATGGAACCCGCCATGATCATGATTCCTGTACCTAATTTAACTCCTTTCCCAATGATGGTATTAGGATGTATGGCATTAACAAAAGATATGTTGGGATTGATTTCCTTCAGTTGTTGAACAACCCAATGTCGGGCGCAATTATCACCTATTGCAACAAAAAACTTAAGATCTGGTATGCTTTGAAAAAGTCCTGGAACCTGTTCCATTGTACCCAAAACAGGGTAGCCCAAAACTTGGGTACCCTGTTCTTTGTTGGCATCGAGTAAACCAATGATTTCATGGTTTCCTGTTCGTTCCAGTATATCAATAGTGACCTTTCCGTGACCGGAGGCTCCAAAAATTACAACCTTGTCCAATTGATTGGTTTAAGCATATTTAAACATGAAAATTACATATTTGTTTTGCTTAAATAAAATAAATTGCCTTATCTGCAAAAAAGATCTACGACAAGAATTTTATAGTAAGAAAATACGACGGGGATTCGCCATTAGAGGCTCTTACCGCATTCACTA
>JASBTS010000026.1 GCA_030148305.1 Allomuricauda sp.
GCCAGCATATAAGTCTTTTGATAACGACGACAAGGATAAGCTTTTGCTGGATTTGATTACTTATGTTTTGGAAAGGGGACATTATGAACCCAAAGACCTGAACGATAATTTTAGCTCCAATGTTTTTGATGATTTCATCGACATTGTGGATCCTACCAAAAGATATTTCCTAGAAAGTGATATCAAAGAATTTGAAAAATACCGGTTTATGATCGATGACGAGATCAGGAACACGGATATCACCTTTTTCAATGCCGTGTACCAACGTTTGATGGTGCGTATGGAAGAAGCAAAAGACATCTACAAGGAAGTATTGGCGGAACCATTCGATTACACCCTTGATGAAACCATCAACATCGACTACGAGAACCAAGAGTTCGCTGCCAACAAAAAACAGTTGAAAGAACGTTGGAGAAAACAATTGAAATACAATACCTTAACCGTATTCGAGAATAAGGTTGACAACAAAATTTCTGATGCCAACCAAGAAGCCAATGTGGACGCAGAAACCATTTTGGCATTCAACGACATTCCAACCAATGTGGACAAGGTGACCACTGAGGAAGAAGCTAGGGAAGTGACCAAAAACACTTTGGACGAATTTTTTGACTTTGTTGGCGATTTGGAACGTAAGGACTGGTTTGTACAATATTTGAACACCATCGTGGAGGAATTTGACCCACACACCTTCTATTTTGCTCCGGAGGAAAAGGAGAGATTTGATATCGGTATGTCTGGTAAGTTTGAAGGAATCGGTGCCCGACTACAGAAAAAGCCTGAAGGTGCCAAAATTGTGGAAATCATTTCCGGTGGACCCGTTTGGAGAGACCAAACCCTTGAAGTGGGTGATGAGATCTTGAAAGTAGGCCAACAAGGAGAGGAACCCATCGATATCGTTGGGATGCGCCTTGATGATGCCATCAAATTGATCAAAGGTCCAAAAGGCACCACTGTGGACCTAACCGTAAGAAAAGTGGATGGAACCATTCAGATCGTATCCATAACCAGGGATGTGGTGGAGTTGGAAGAGTCTTATGCAAAATCGGCTACCATTGACAGTGACGACCATAAATATGGTTTGATCAACCTTCCTAAATTCTATGTAGATTTTGAAGATTACACCGAACGCAATGCGGCTACAGATGTGGCCAAAGAAGTGGAAAGATTGAAGGAAGCCGGTGCCGAAGGTATCATCCTAGATCTTAGGGACAATGGTGGAGGTTCTTTGAAAACCGTTGTGGAAATGGCCGGGTTGTTCATTAAGGATGGTCCGATCGTACAGGTTCGTTCCTCAGGACAACGTAAAGAAGTGCATGAGGACAAAGATGAACGCATTCAATGGGATGGCCCATTGGTCATCTTGGTGAACGAGTTGTCTGCCTCCGCTTCAGAAATTATGGCCGCTGCCATGCAGGACTACAAAAGGGCTGTTATTATCGGAAGCAAACAAACCTTTGGTAAGGGAACCGTTCAAAATGTGATTCCATTGGACGGTATCGTAAGAAGTAACGATCAAGGTGATTTGGGTGCCATAAAATTGACCACCCAGAAGTTTTATAGGATCAATGGTGGTTCTACTCAGTTGGAAGGTGTAAAGAGTGATATCGTGATGCCGGACAAATACAGCTATATCGACCTTGGGGAGCGCGATCAGCAAAACCCTTTGGGTTGGGACAAGATCACTCCTGCCGATTATAAAATTTGGGATGGGTACATCGATTTTGAAACGGCCGTTGCCAACAGCAAAAAGCGTATGGAAAACAATCCACAGATCGAGTTGATCGAAGAGAACGCCAAATGGATCAAGGCTCAGCAAGATGAGAATGTAATTTCTCTTAACTACGATGCCTATGTTCAAAAAGCGGAAGAAGCCAAAAAGCAGTCCGATAAGTTCAAGACGTTGAGGGATTATGATTCCAAACTTTCCTTCGGGTCTTTGAAATACGAAACGGAACTCTTTACCCAAGATTCTGTACTTAGGGAGAAGAGGGACAGATGGCACAAAGATTTGGCTCGTGACATTTATGTGGAGGAAGCCGTTAACGTGCTAAAAGACCTTCATTTGAACAACATCAAACAACAAGAAAGAAAATTGGCCAGCGTAAAGGGCTAACCGACTTTCTCTAAATAATTAAAAACCGACTCTTTTGGGAGTCGGTTTTTTTATGTTCAAAAATCACATGATATAAAAGTCATTGGATTCAATGGGTTTGGGCAAATCCGTTTCGCCCAAAAGTTGCCTTAGGTTGATGTCAATAGTTCTTGCTATGGACGTTACTGGAGTGTCCGTTGGATGATTTTCAAAGGGATCTTGTAATCTAAAGGCTGCCTTTTCAAGAAAAAAGAACACCATAGAGATGATGACCAAAATAAAAACCTCCAGGACCACCACTAAACGAAGCGGTTCCGACATGGCCAAAAAGATCACGAAAAGGTAAATGGCCAAATGCAACCCTTTGCGGTAGGTGGTCGGAAACACGGTGTTTTTGATGCGCTCACATTTTCCCATGGATGCGGTCAACCGGGCCAAGGTTCCTTCTACTTGCAGCCTGGAAAAACCATCCAATTTTCCTTCGTCAAAAAGCTTTTTAATGGATTCGGTCTGTAAATTGAGAATGCCCAACGGCACATTTTTTTGAGATTGTATATCCTTCAATTCTGCATCCGAGATCAATCCACCCAAATTTTTAAATGGGTCGGTATTACGCAAAGATTGCCCTAAGGAGTAGCACCAAGCAATTTGTTGGTAAGCCACCGTCTTGATCATCGCATCGTTTGGTTCCGTATACATTTTTAATTGTAAAACTAAGGTACGGGAGTCGTTCACAATCTCTCCCCAAACTTTGCGTGCCTCCCACCACCTATCATAGGATTGATTCACTTTGAACGAGATCAAAATTGAAATTGCAATTCCCAATGTGGTTGCTATGGAAATGGGAATATCAGGTAAAATTCCAGGAAAAAAGAGCGGAAAAACATCAACTACTACACCAATGAGCGTAACCGTAAGTAGAGAGATTTTGATTTCACTAAAAATGTATGTTAAGGGAAAAATCTGTTTAGTAATCATCGCTTGATGCCTTAAGACGCTGTATAAAAGTAATGACAAATCAACGTAAATAAGCTAAAACTACTCCTTCAATTTTGGTTAGTTTTGTGTCGATTTAGGTTCTAATGAAGAAAAAAACACTTTATACCATTCTATTTGCCCTATGCTTGATTGTGTTTTGGGTAGTCGAAAATTTTTATATCCCATCCACCTATTCCAATCCGAATACTTCTGAAAATATTGAGTTTAACACTGATTTTTTGCCAAGCTCCACCACCGGGGAAGTGGTCCATCACGAATTTTATTCCCTTTCCTACAATGAACCTTTTGAGCAAGCGGAATGGGTAGCCTATGAACTCAAAAAAAGCCAATTGACCTATGACGACAGAAAGCGGCCTTACTTTATTGAAGATCCAAAGGTGCGAACCAAGTCGGCAGATTGGAGAAACTATCGGGGTTCCGGATATGATCGCGGACATTTATGTCCGGCAGGTGACCGTCGTTTTTCAGAGTTGGCCTATAACGAAACTTTTTACACCAGCAACATTAGTCCCCAGGACAAGGATTTTAATGCAGGGGTTTGGAACCGATTGGAACAGCAGGTAAGAAGGTGGTGCAAAAAATAT
>JASBTS010000037.1 GCA_030148305.1 Allomuricauda sp.
GAATACCAATACAACTAATAAACCTTGGGGAACCATTGAAGAAAATGGAGTGGGCAAGTTTGCCGATTTCGACAATAAAGCCTTAAAGGAAATCAAAGACCTTGGGATTACCCATATTTGGTATACAGGTGTGCCCCACCATGCCTTGATCAATGATTACACTTCTGTTGGCATTTCCAATGATGACCCGGATGTGGTAAAAGGTCGGGCAGGTTCACCCTACGCGGTGAAGGACTACTATAATGTGAACCCTGATCTCGCTACCGATCCTGCAAATCGATTGGAAGAATTCAAAGAGCTCATTGATCGGACGCATCAAACTGGAATGAAGGTTATCATCGATATTGTTCCCAATCATGTGGCTCGTAATTACGAAGGAAAGACCAACCCAGATGGAGTGGAAGATTTTGGGACGACTGATGACACCACCAAAGAATACGGCGTCAACAATAACTTTTACTATATCCCCGGTCAGGCTTTTAAAGTTCCAGAGTGGAAGGAAGGGTATCTGCCTTTGGGCGGGGAGGCAAATATACTTGCAGACTCCAAGTTTGAAGAAAATCCTGCTAAATGGACCGGCAACGGATCTCGATTGGCCCAACCCGATTTTTATGATTGGTATGAAACGGTAAAGATCAATTATGGGGTAAAACCGGATGGAACGAAGGATTTTGTGGAACTGCCTGCTGATTTCGGTGGTAAGGATTACCAGGCCCATTATGAATTTTGGAAAGACAAGACCCTGCCAGATTCATGGCACAAATTTAAGGATATAGCCTTGTATTGGCTCGATTTTGGTGTGGATGGCTTCCGTTTTGATATGGCCGAAATGGTACCAGTGGAATTTTGGAGCTACCTCAATTCCAATATCAAAATGAAGAACCCCGATGCTTTTTTGTTGGCCGAAGTGTACAATCCAAGTTTATACCGAGATTATATTTTTAAGGGCAAGATGGACTACCTGTACGACAAGGTAGAGCTTTATGACAGCATCAAGCATATCATGAAAGGATACGGTTGGACGGACCATATTCCCATCGTTCAAAAAGGCATGGCCGATATTGAACACCATATGCTCCATTTTTTGGAAAACCATGATGAGCAGCGTATTGCAAGTCCAGAGTTTGTAGGTAAAGCGGAGATCGCCAAACCCGCCATGGTCGTTTCGGCTACGATAAGTACTTCCCCAACCATGATCTATTTTGGTCAAGAAGTTGGGGAGCCCGGTGCCGAGGATGCGGGGTTTGGAAAACCCTCAAGAACTTCCATATTCGATTATATTGGGGTGCCACATCACCAAAGATGGGTGAACGATAAAAAGTTTGATGGGGGTCAACTTTCTTCGGAAGAAAAGGACCTTCGCGATTTTTATAAACGTCTGCTGACCTTCACCATTCAAAGTGATGCTTTAATGGGGGAATACCAAGAAATTCATTTTTATAACAAAGAAAACACCGAAAATTATGACCATCGAGTGCTTTCTTATGTGCGTTGGTCCGATAATGAAAAACTCATCATCATATCCAATTTTGATAAGGCAAAAAACTATGCTTTTGATTTAAAGGTTCCAAAAGATGTAATTGCCAAATGGCAATTGGAGAATAGGGAATATCCATTGCAGGAAGTCTTGTATCATGCAGAGAAACCTAAGCTTAAAATTGAAAATGGACAAGGCAGTATAGCCGTTCAATTGGCGCCGTTGCAGTCTTATATTTTTAGGTTGGCTGAATAAAAAAGGCGGATCACAAAGAATCCGCCCTCAATAAAGTTGGTTATTAATTGTTTATCCCTTTGCAGCGGTTTTTTGGTATACCAACCCGATTACTGCCCCGAGGATACCATAAAAGACAATATCGAGTATGGCCTCTGCCATGTATCCGGTCAAATCCATCCATTCGGTGGTTCCATAGTTTAAGAGGCCCATGCCTATTCCTACGAATATCCCTATCCATGCCCCAAATTGAAAACCTTCACCCATGGAGTGATGTCCGCGGGCCCATTTTCCGTAAAGTGTACTCAAGGCAAATACCGCTATGAGGTTGGCAAGCGCTATTATTCCCAGATCGGGAACCTCTTTCATGACATTTACAAGCGTATGCTCCCCAAAAAAGTCTACAGTGGCGATACCCCATATCAGGTACCCCAAGAAAAACATGACAATTGTTCCCACCAAAGTGGCCAGTAAATTGGATTTTGAAAACATAGGATTTGCTTTAATTGGTTATTGATATGTTAAATGTATCAAAATAAAATTAACATATCATCAAAATAACACTTAAAAAATTATATAATAGTCATTTATGCTTAAATTTTTTATGGTATTCTGAAGTTAAAACCAACTTTCATTTCACTTGCAAGTTGTATTTTTAAGGACCAAAACGAACCAAACAATGAACAGAAATGCAATTGTGGCTTTCTTGGCCATTCTTATTTTGAGCAGTTGTCAAATGAAAAATTCAAAACCATTGGTTATCGGGCACAGAGGCGCCATGGGCCATGAAACTGAGAACACTCTGGCATCCATTAAAAAGGCCTTGGAGCTTGGGGTGGATATGATTGAAATAGATGTCTTTAAAATTGAGAGTGGTGAAATTGTTGTATTTCATGATGATACTGTAGATAGGCTAGCAAATAGCACTGGAAAATTAGAGGAGTTCAATATCATGGAAGTAAAGGAACTTACCTTGGAAGGCAACCACAAGATACCTGAACTTCAGAATGTTTTAAACTTGATAAAGAACCAGGTCGCCCTAAATATTGAGTTAAAAGGCCCCAATACAGCGAATAGGGTAAATCATATCGTAGGATACTACATTAAAAGCAAAGGCTGGTCGGCTGATAATATTGTGATATCCAGTTTTAATTGGGACGAACTTCGTACCCTACGGCAATTGAATGACAGTATTCAAATAGCCATTCTTACGGACCAAGACCCTTTGCAGGCACTTGATGTGGCCAAGGAATTGAAAGCTGTGGCCATTAATCCTCATTATAAGACTTTGACACAAGAGAACATTGCCAAAATTCACGATGAAGGATTTAAAGTGTACACTTGGACGGTTAACGAACCCGAAGACATCCAACAAATGGAATCTTTCGGGGTGGATGGTATTATCACCAACTACCCTGAACGTGTGAAGTAATGTTCGATGTCATAATCGTTGGGGGCGGTGCAGCAGGATTTTATGCGGCTATTCACATTGCTGAAAAGGCTCCCCATCTCAAAATTGCCATTTTTGAACGTGGAAAAAGTGTCCTTGCCAAGGTAAAGGTTTCTGGCGGAGGGCGTTGTAATGTTACCCATGGTGAATTCTCACCCAAGGAACTGACCCTAAATTATCCTCGTGGGGAAAAGGAACTTCTGGGGCCCTTCCACAAGTATGCCCCAATGGATGTCATGGCCTTTTTTGAGGAGCGCGGGGTTTCCCTAAAAATTGAGGAAGATGGTCGCGTGTTCCCTGTAAGTGACTCGTCACAGACTATAATCGATTGTCTGTTGGGCGAATCAGACAAACTTGGGGTGCAAGTGCTGAAAAACAGTTCGGTAAAGGCCTTCAAGAAAGTGGAACAAGGATGGCAGGTGACCACCATGAACAAGCACTATTTTGCCAAAAAACTTTTGTTGACCACAGGCAGCAACCCAAAAATATGGGAACAATTGCAGGCTATGGGACATCAGATTGTGCCTCCAACACCTTCCTTGTTTACTTTTAACATCAATGATGAAAGATTGAACGGCATACAAGGGGTGAGCACCCATGCAGCCTTGGAAGTGATGCCAAAAAGGATGTACGCATCTACCAGCGAAGAACTTGGTTTGAAAAGTCCATACAAAGAAGAGCCGGTGCTTTTGTCAGAAGGTCCGGTACTGGTTACCCATTGGGGCTTGAGCGGTCCAGCCATTTTGAAGTTAAGTGCATGGGGGGCAAACATCCTGAACGACTACCACTATTCTTTTAGAATAAGAGTGAATTGGACCCCTGAATACACCACGGAATCCATGGAGGCTTATTTAAGGGAGATCAAGGGCGTTGATGCCAAAAAAACGGTATTCCGTACCCATGCGGTCGATATCCCCAAACGGTTGTGGGCCAAGTTGGTTCAGGCTGCCAATATCGGTCAAGAAGATAGGTGGGCGGACCTAACCAAGGAAAAACTTCAAAATTTAGCAGAACAGTTAACATCCAGTAGCTTTAAAGTAGATGGGAAAAGTACTTTCAAGGAAGAATTTGTAACCGCCGGGGGAGTAGACCTCAAGGAAATCAATTTCAAGACCTTTGAAAGCAGAATCCATCCGACCCTTTATTTTGCTGGGGAAATCATCAATGTGGATGCCATAACGGGTGGTTTCAATTTTCAAAATGCTTGGACAGGCGCCTATTTAGCGGCTCAGGCCATTGCATCCTCGGAATAATCTTATTGCAAAACCATGGCTATGCCAGCGGCCAAAATCGCACCCAAAATAGGTCCGACTACAGGAATCCAAGAATAGCCCCAACCATTACTTCCCTTGTTTTTAATGGGTACCAAAGCATGAATGATCCGTGGGCCCATATCCCTAGCTGGATTAATCGCGTAACCCGTGGTACCTCCCAATGAAAGACCGATTCCCCAAACAATCAAGGCAACAGGTAATGCCCCCAACGAACCTAACCCAATAATGGTGTTGTCCGAAGCAAGCATGGCATCCGTGAAATAGAGCACTGCAAAAACTAGGACAAAGGTTCCAAGAATCTCGGTCAGTAAATTCAGGAAAGTATTGGGAATAGCGGGAGCATTACAGAAAACACCCCTTTTGGCGTCCCCATCTTCCGTGGCATCAAAATGATCTTTGTTCATGAGCCAAACGGAAAATGCCCCAAGCATGGCCCCGATAAACTGTGCCAAAATGTAGCTGGGTACCGCATCTATGGGAAATTCTCCGGCCGCGGCCAACCCAACCGTTACAGCAGGGTTGAGGTGGGCACCGCTATACGGCCCGGCAACCACTACCCCGGTAAAGACCGCAAAGGCCCATCCTGTGGTGATCACCATCCAACCGGAACCATTTCCGTATGTTTTTTGTAGGGAGACGTTGGCGTTTACGCCACATCCCAATAAAATGAGCAAAAAAGTGCCCACGATCTCTGCAACAAATGGAGTCATATGTTAGTCTGTTTTTGAATTGATTTTAAGGATGTTCCGTCCAATATTCCAATGCTTTAATGGCGCGATACCATCCTTGGATACCTTGGTCGATTTCTTCGCGTTGTTCTGACGGATTAAAATGCGCATCGGTTTGCCAGATATCCTGAATTTCTTCTGGGCTTTCCCAAAATCCGACCGCCAATCCTGCCAGATAGGCCGCCCCCATGACCGTGGTCTCCACAATCCTTGGTCGTACCGTAACCGTATTCAATACATCGGCTTGAAATTGCATCAGCATATCATTCACTGTAGCACCTCCATCAACACGCAATTCTTTTATGGAAATCCCAGAATCGGCTTCCATGGCTTTTAGAATGTCCATGGTCTGGTAGGCAATGGATTCCAAGGCAGCCCTTGCAATGTGGGCATCCGTACTTCCTCTGGTTAGGCCAAATAGGGTGCCTTGCGCATGCTGGTTCCAGTGGGGTGCGCCAAGTCCGGCAAATGCGGGAACAAAGTACACACCTTCGGAGCTATCCACAGAACTGGCCAATTTTTCTACTTCGGAAGAGTTTTTGATGATTTTTAAACTATCGCGAAGCCATTGCACCACGGCCCCGGCAATAAAAATACTTCCCTCTAATGCATAGTGGGTCTTCCCGTTGATTTTCCAAGCTACAGTTGTCAGGAGATTGTTTTTGGACACGATGGGTTGTTCGCCAATGTTCATCAACATAAAACAACCGGTGCCATACGTATTCTTGACCATCCCTTTTTTGGTACACATTTGACCGAATAGGGCTGCCTGTTGATCTCCTGCAATCCCCGCAATGGGAATTTTGGAGGCAAAGAAATTGGGACAGGTATGTCCGTAGACTTCACTGGATTGTTTCACTTTAGGGAGCATGTTTTTGGGAACGGTCAACAGTTCCAAAAGCTCATCGTCCCAATCCATCGTATTGATGTTGAACAAAAGGGTACGGGACGCATTGGTGACATCGGTAATGTGAAGATTGCCATCTGTCATTTTCCAAATGAGCCAAGAGTCGATGGTCCCCATGGCAAGTTCCCCGGCCTCCGCTTTTTCCTTGGCACCTTCCACATTGTCCAGTATCCACTTCACCTTGGTTCCGGAAAAATAGGAATCGATGACCAAACCGGTTTTTTCCCGGATCATATTCGAGTTCCCCTGTCGTTTCAAATCATCACAATAGGAAGCAGTACGTTTGTCTTGCCAAACGATGGCATTATAGATGGGCTCGCTGGTCTTTCTGTCCCAAACCACAACGGTCTCCCTCTGGTTGGTGATACCGATGGCGGCCATTTGTTCGGCTTTGAGCCCCTTCTTGCTGACTGCTTCAGCGGCCATACCCGCTTGTGTGGCCCAAATTTCATTGGGATCGTGTTCAACCCAACCGGGTTTTGGGAATATTTGGGTAAATTCTTTTTGTGCTACGGATATGATGGTTCCCTTTTGATCGAAGACCACGGCACGGGAACTTGTGGTGCCTTGGTCCAAAGCAAGGATATATTTGCTCATTTTGTTAATTTAAGTGCGCTTGAATTTACTAAAATTACTTCTAGAAACGAATCCAAAATAACATGAATACCTATATCGCATTGTTAAGGGGCATTAACGTAAGCAGTCAAAAAATGATTAAAATGGCTGAACTCCGAACATCTTTGGAGCATATCGGGCTGCAAAATGTGCAGACCTATATCCAAAGTGGCAATGTCATTTTCGATACCGATATTGAAGGGAAGGAAAAAATTCAGGATGTCGTCCACGCTGTTATTTTGAAGGATTTTGGATTTGATGTTCCAACTTTAGCGGTTACTCGGGAAGCGGTTGAATCCATTTTAAAAACTAATCCGTTTGCGGATGAGGAGGAGAACAGACTGTATTTTGTGCTCTTGAAAAATCCTCCTGAAAAAAGTTTAGTGGACCAGTTCAAGGAGCAAAAGTTTGAGAACGAGGATTTTCACATCACAGATGAATGCGTTTATCTGGTCTGCAAAAAGGGCTATGGCAATGCCAAGCTCAACAATAACTTGATTGAACGAAAACTGAAAGTGGAGGCAACCACCAGGAATTTAAAAACGATGCAAAAGCTTTTAGAAATGACCACTAAGGATTGAGCTCCCAAATTTTGTAGTTGAGTGCCGAGGCAAAGGCAACCCAAAGTAGGTAGGGCACCAATAACAAAGCGGCTGGCTTACTGATGACCCGAAACCATTTGATGGTGAGCATGATAAGGGACAATAATATCAAAATGACAATCAATCCCAACAACGGGTTTTTAAGACCGAAGAACACAATACTCCACAACGCATTGAACAACAATTGGAATACAAAATGGTAGAGCGCAGTTTTAACCCAAATGTGATGATACCCTTTAGACCAGACAATTCCGGCAGAAACCCCCATCAAAATGTAAAGTATCGTCCAAACGGGAGCAAATAAGGCGTTGGGAGGCGTAAATCCAGGTTTGTTCAAGGTCACATACCAATCGTTTACCGAGCTCTGCGTGGCAATGCTCGACAAAAAACCGATCAAAAGGCAAACGGCAACACTGATGGTTATGTAAACGATTCTTTTTTTCATGGTTGGTACATGTGCATCTAAAATAAGAATTTATTTGAATCCGATATCCTGTATGGGCATGGCACCTTATATTTGCCCAAACTTGGTTTCATGACGGAAAAAGATTTTCTGCCCAAAAACTATGAAAATTTGCCCCTCAAGGGAGCAACCACTTGGAAAGCTCCCAGTAACATAGCCTTGGTGAAATATTGGGGAAAAAAACCGGTGCAGATCCCGGCCAACCCCTCCATCAGCTTTACGTTGGATACCTGTGCGACCACCACATCCATCACTTTTGAAAAGAAGGAAAATATAAGAGGTTTTTCGTTTGATCTTTTGTTCGAGGGGAAACCCAAGGAAGATTTTAAACCGAAGATTGTTACTTTTTTTGAGCGGGTGGAGGCCTATTTGCCCTTTCTGAAGAACTATCATTTTACCATAGAAACCTCCAATTCGTTTCCACATAGCAGCGGTATTGCGAGTTCTGCCAGTGGAATGGCGGCCCTTTCCCTGTGTTTGATGGACATCGAAAAAATGTTGGTCCCCGATATGGATCAGACATTTTTAAATACCAAAGCCTCATTTTTGGCCCGATTGGGTTCAGGAAGTGCCTGTAGGAGTATTGAAGGTCCATTGATCGAGTTTGGGGTGCATGACCATATTCCTGGAAGTTCAGATCTGTTCGGGATTCCCTATCCATTTGAAGTGGATGAGGTCTTCACAACCTTCCAAGACACCATTTTGTTGGTGCATAAGGGCGAAAAACAGGTAAGTAGCACAGTGGGCCACCAATTGATGCACGGACACCCCTATGCCGGAAACAGATTTCAACAGGCCCTAGAAAATATGGATACCCTGAAGCCCATTTTTGCCCATGGGGATTTGGATGGGTTCATCAAATTGGTGGAGAGCGAGGCGCTGACACTTCATTCCATGATGATGACCAGTATGCCCTATTTTATGTTGATGAAACCAGATACCTTGGCCATCATTCATAAAATTTGGGGATTTAGGGAGGCTACCAATGTACCCGTTTGTTTCACTTTGGATGCAGGTGCCAATGTACATTTGCTTTACCCTGATCGTGTGAAGGAAACGGTCCATCAATTTATTGATGACCAATTGGCCATGCACTGTGAAAATGGACATTATATCCAAGACAAGGTAGGTCTCGGTGCCCTAAAAATAAATAGCTAAAACTGAGACGGTAAGCACTTTTTTTACGTTCTTTGCGTTGCTTTTTGTCAAAGAGTTCCATTAGAAAGAGCAAATTGTTTTGTTTATCATATTTTTTAAATAATTAAACAAAATAGTTTGTATCTTAGTGTAAGCGTATGAAAGGTCCACTGTTCTATTCAAAAATTTTGCTTTTCGGGGAGTACGGTATCATCAAAGATTCCAAAGGACTTTCCATTCCCTATAATTTTTTCAAAGGCGCCTTGAAATGGGACGACAATCCCTCAGAAATGGCCCAAAAATCCAATGCAAGCCTAAAGGCTTTCGCCGGATATTTGAAAAATTTGGAAAAGGATGATGAGGTATTGGTTTCCTTTGATATGGAAGCCATGGAAGCCGATATCGCCAACGGCATGTACTTTGACAGTTCCATTCCACAAGGGTACGGAATTGGTAGCAGTGGTGCGTTGGTAGCGGCCATTTACGACCGTTATGCCAAGGACAAGATTACCGTTCTTGAAAATTTGACCCGCGACAAATTGCTGCAATTGAAAAGGATTTTCGGAAAAATGGAATCCTTTTTCCACGGAAAATCCTCTGGATTGGATCCTCTGAACAGTTACTTGAGCTTGCCTATTCTGATCAATTCCCAAGATAATATCGAATCTACCAGTATTCCTTCCCAAAACACCAATGGCAAGGGTGCCGTGTTTTTGTTGGATAGTGGAATCACCGGGGAAACTGCTCCCATGGTGCAGATTTTCATGGAGAAAATGAAACAGGAAGGTTTCCGTAACATGGTCAAGAACCAGTTCATCAAACATACCGATGCCTGTGTGGAAGATTTCTTGAACGGGAACATCAAATCCCTTTTCGGGAACCTGAAACAACTTTCCCACGTGGTCTTGGATCACTTCAAACCGATGATTCCTGCCAAGTTCCACCAACTTTGGCAACAGGGGATCGAAACCAATGATTATTACTTAAAACTCTGTGGTTCAGGGGGTGGAGGTTACATTTTGGGCTTCACCGAAGATTTGGAAAAGGCCAAAAAAGCACTGAAAGATTATAACCTAGAGGTGGTATACAACTTCTAAAAGCAATTCCATGCTTAGTAGAAAAAACAAACTCCTGCTTTTTAAGCTATTGAGTCTGTTTTCCGTGGTACGTGGGTACAACATTTTGGTCATCACCCTGGCCCAATATTTGGCATCCATTTACATTTTGGCACCGGATATTCCGTTACGAAGGGTAATTTTCGACCTCAATCTTTTTTTGATTGTTACTGCTTCGGCCCTCGTCATCGCAAGTGGCTATATCATCAACAACTTTTATGATGCGGAGAAAGATCTGATCAACAAACCCACCAAAAGTATGCTGGACCGCTTGGTGAGTCAGAACTTCAAATTGACTACCTATTTTATCCTGAATTTTTTGGCGGTATTCGCGGCCAGTTACATCTCGTTTAGGGCCGTGCTGTTCTTCTCGGCCTATATTTTTGGAATTTGGTATTATTCGCATCGACTTAAACGGATACCTTTTTTGGGCAACCTCGTTTCGGCCACTTTGGCCATTGCCCCATTTTTTGTGGTTTTTGTGTATTATCACAATTTTAAAACGGTCATTTTTGTACACGCGCTCTTTCTTTTCCTTTTGATATTGGCCCGTGAGATGATCAAGGATATGGAGAACATGGCCGGTGATATGGCCCAGAACTACAGGACCATCCCGATTATTTATGGCCCAAGAACATCCAAAATGTTCATCACCTTATTGGTGCTTTTGACACTTGTGCCCGCATTCCTGTTGATCAATACTTTTGACGTGGGGTACATGTATCTCTACTTTGCGGCCAGTATCATTTTACTGATTATTTTTCTGGTGTTGCTCTGGAAGGCAGAAGGCAAAAAGCACTACGTTTGGCTTCATAATATTCTAAAATTCATCATTGTGGCAGGGGTGGTCAGTATCCTATTGATCAATGTGGATGTGGTACTCAACCGAATTCTGTAATTATTTGTCCCCGAGGTTTTCTGGACCTTAAAAAGACTACATTTGCAAAAAATTGATGACTGATGATGAGATCAGACAATAACCGAAAAGGTAAACCGGCCAGAAACAGCCGCGAGGGAGGCAATTCCCAAAAGCCACAGGGCAAAAAATTTGCTCCACAACCCAAAAAGACTGCTCCGCCAAAAAAATCCAATCCAGATGAAGTCCGTTTGAACCGATACATTGCCAATGCCGGTATTTGTTCGCGTAGGGAGGCGGATACCTATATTGCTGCTGGCAACGTAACCGTGAACGGCAAACCTGTCACCGAAATGGGCTACAAGGTAAAACGCTCCGATGATGTCCGTTTTGATGGCAAAAGGCTCAGTATGGAGAAGAAGGAATATATATTGCTGAACAAACCAAAAAACTTTATCACCACCACCAGCGATGAAAAGGGAAGACGCACCGTAATGGAATTGATTTCCAGTGCCAGTAACGCCCGTTTATTACCTGTGGGAAGGTTAGACCGGAATACCATGGGATTGTTGCTCTTTACCAATGATGGCGACTTGACCAAAAAACTTACCCATCCCAAACATGGTGTTCGGAAGATCTACCATGTGCATTTGGACAAAAGCTTGAGTGTTGCCGATCTTCATAAAATTGAAGCAGGTCTGGAGTTGGAAGATGGCCCCATTGAAGTGGATAGCATCAGTTTTGTGCAAGGGGCTCCCAAGAGGGAACTCGGTATTGAAATCCATAGTGGTCGTAACCGCATTGTACGCCGCATCTTTGAACATTTGGGCTATGAGGTAACCAAATTGGACCGCGTGATCTTTGCCGGACTTACCAAAAAGGATCTGCCAAGAGGGCACTGGCGCCATTTGACCGAGCAAGAGGTGATTAATTTGAAGAATATTAAGTAATTACAGGAAGTTTTTGGGATTTCATTTATCAGTCTTGGCTATTATGCTTAGCTGACTTTCACACAAAACTTTCGGCTTAGTGTAAGCCTTAATTACAAAAAAGGCCATAGACGAAGTTAAAATTCCGCTATGGCCTAAAATATTGTTATGGGCAATGTTTAATCAATGGATTGTTGGTTTAAGATTAAAATCCATATATGCCGCCTGAGGCAGCAATTTTTTGCCCGTTTATCCAACCTGCTTCTTCAGAACCAAGAAAAACCGCAACTTTAGCTATGTCTTGGGGTTGGCCAATTCTGCCAAATGGTGTTTTCTCAATTAACATCTTTTCTAAATCGCTACCTGTAATTCCCGCTGTTATGGTTCCTTCGGTTTTTACACCACCTGGTAAAAGAGAATTGATACGAATATTTCTACCGCTAAATTCCTTAGATAACGAAATTGTTATTGCATCAAGTGCTGCCTTTGTAGCTGAGTATTCTGAAATCCCTGCCATTGGAGAATTACTTACTTCTGAACTCACATTTATAATTACTCCACCATTTGGACCAAATGCTTTTACTGCTTCTCTTATGGTCAATAGTGAACCCAATACATTAATGTCAAATAGTTTACGAAATGTATGTTCGGTTACTTCTTCAATTGGTGCAGAGGGATATATACCCGCATTATTCACTAAAATATCCAGGGAACCATAGTTTTTTAGTGTTTCTTCAAAAAGATTCAATACCTCATTTGTTTTTGAAACATCCGCCTTAACTGCTAAAGCTTGACCTCCCTTTTCAATAATTGCTTTTACAACTTTATCAGCACCGATCTTATCAGATGCATAATTAACAACAATCTTTGCACCTTCTATTGCATAGTGTTCTGCAATTGCAGCACCAATTCCTTTGGATGCCCCGGTAACTATTGCTACTTTGTTTTTTAATCTATTCATTTTTTAATCTCCTTTAAATTTGAGACACAAAAGTAAAGTGGAATTATTTACTTTAGTAACTTTGTAACTGAAAGTAACAGTAACCAAAAAGTAACAATGTAACTTATGGATGAAAAAAGTTGTTTGCAGAATCAAAAAAATATGATGGCCATTCAGGATTCAATGGATGTGCTGAGTGGAAAATGGAAAATCTCAATCATCTCATCTATTTGTTTTTATCAAAAGCGAAGATTCTCCGATATATTGAAGGATGTTGTTGGGATTTCAAACAAAATGTTGAGCCAAGAATTGAAAGGCTTGGAAATTAACAAACTCATTAAAAGAACAGTTCTAGACACTCAACCACCCCAGGTTCTGTATGAACTTACAGCACATGGGAAGAGTCTACAAGTAATAATTAATAATCTAACCGATTGGGGCAAAGCCCATAGAAAGAAAATTATTGGGAAGTAATTCATCTTAGAATCTAACGGTCGGTCTCTTCAATACTTGTTCTGATGTTACCTTTAGCGCAATAAAAGATATAGTCCGTTTCAATAAATGATTTCAACCGACACATGAAGTTTGTCTTTTTCCGGTTTAAATTTCATGTGCAATTCCCCGATACCCAATTTGGGTCAATGATAAAGGATTTGCCTAAAGAGCAATTGCGTCATTTGACCGAGCAAGAGGTGATCAAATTGAAGAATATTAAGTAATCTAAACGTTACAACTTAGCCTTCCTCGTCACTGACATATTCCAAAATATCCCCGGGCTGACAGTCCAGGGCCTTACAAATGGCTTCCAAGGTGCTGAAGCGTATAGCTTTTGCCTTTCCTGTTTTTAAAATGGAAAGGTTGGACAACGTTACCCCTACGATTTCTGAGAGTTCGTTCAATGACATTTTTCGCCTTGCCATCATCACGTCCACGTTTACTACGATCGGCATAGCTTAAATGGTTAGGTCGTTTTCAGATTTCAAGTCTATCGCATTCTGCAGGATTTTTTCTAGGACCGCCACTATGGTGGCCACCACAATGCAAATAAAGATGGTTATGGTGCAAAGCATCAGAAAACCTGCCGGGTCGTCATCTTTATGGTGGAAAAACCGTATATAAAGTGCGGCCAACGCAATTAAGCCACTTAAGCTGATTGCGCAATATTTAATGCTATTCAAAATCCGAACCGAGGACAGCGTGAACAATTTATTTTGTGCAATATCCCCGAGTAATCTGAACGCTTTAAATAGGGCAATAAAAAAGGCAATGGATGCTGCATACCCATATAAAATGAAAGGGTCGGAATAAATGCTGAAAAGATCCAGATTTTGAGCCCTTCCTTCGGTCATTGGAAACCGGATCAGAATAATTATAGCTCCAATGGCGATGAGTACAAGTACCAACTGAAGAAATCGAATGGAGGTTGTTTTCATGATGAATACTTTGAATACGTTATTTCAAAAGTAAAAAATTTATTGAAAAACAATAAATAAAAATTGAAAAACAATAATAAAAGAGTATATCAATGTATATAAGTTGATATTCCTTACTGATATTGCGGGGTTGTTTTGTGGTTAAATGCCTTAAAAATTACCGATTAAACCAGTACGTCATCTTTAAGGTCAACGACCAAACCTTTCCTTCAAGCGGAGACAATTGTTCGTTGCTGTTGAATACCAAAAATAGGTCGGATGCCGGAGTATATCGCCACTGAAATCTAGAATTCAGACTGAAGTTTCGGCTCTGCTCGTTGTACTGGAATAGGTTGGACCAAAATAATTTGTTGGTAAAAGTGATGTAGGCCTCAGTGCCCACGAGCCAAAAATCTGTAGTATACCAAGGGCTGGGCAGATCAAGGTTGTTATAGCTCAACGTAGCCGCCAAGCTCACATAGGGTTGAAAACGGTATCCTAATTGGGCATTTAGGTTGGTGCGGTACCCGCTTGAAAAATAGCGCCCCAAACGACTGGATAGCATATAGGTGAAGAGACTTTTGGGCTTTGACGTGTATTCCATGTACACGCCGTTCCAATGGTGACGTGTTCCGGCAGCTAATTCATCTTGATCCGTATTGGTGGGATCAAAGGGAGCCAAAAGTTCTACATATTCGTTAAAGAGGTTGAGGTTAAAGGCACTTCGGTTTAAAAAATTGACCTGATAGCCTAAAATGCTTACGTAATCCGTGGAATGCATGCTGGGATCAAAAAAGTATTGCCCCGTAAAAGTGGGGCCATGGCTGACCACCGTTTCACTTGCCGGAAGAAACAGATAGCCGGCCGAACCGTTGAACTTGATATAATTGTTCCTTGGCACGTAACCTACTTCCGAAACATAATTTTTGGAGATGTACTCTTGTTGCACGCGCCAGTTCCATTTTCGACTACTGTAGGCCAAATGGGCTCCTTGGGCAAATCCATTTTCGGTGGATTCCGGCCCAAAGGATTTGAGCATGAACAACTTCCCCGTATACTTATTGTCACTGGAGGCCAGATTGTATTCCAAACCCAGGTTCCGGTTGAACTTGGTATAAGTGGTTTTTAGACTATCGGCCAGGGCCTCATAATCCATGGATTCCTTGTTGACGAACATCAGGCCGATGTTGGAACGAGAAAATACCTTTTGCTGCAATGACAACACGGCAAAATTCTGACTGGGCAATCCGGTTTCGTCCACTTTTTCCGTCTGCATATCCATAAGGCCCAACCGAAGGTTCCGGTTGAGGTTGCCACTTACCCGCGCCCCGGCAATGATCGGTACCCCCAAACCGATTCGGCGTGAGAAGAACGGGCGGATGGTCTCGTATCCAAAACTGGAGAACAAGTCAGCATTTTCAAGGAAAAACTGCCTTCTTTCGGGGAAAAAGAGTTCAAAGCGGGTCAAATTGGCCACTTGACGGTCCACATCTACTTGCGAAAAATCTGGGTTGATGGTCAGGTCCAGGTTCAAGGAAGAGGAAAGCCCCAACTTCACATCGCCTCCCACTTTAAATTCGTCGTCGTAGGTAATGCCATCGATGCTGGAATCACCAACCGTTCCCAAAACATAGGGGATTAGGGAATAGTTGAGCCCTTGGTCCGGAGGTGGATTGTCCCAAACCAGATTTCCCGTAAAGGCCAAGGAAGCCGTTGGAAATTGTCGAGGTATGGGCGTCCAGCTCGACTTTTCATTGGTGCTAAGATCCAATCGGGAAAAGTTGATGCCCCATTCCTTTACCCCTTTTTCATAGCGAATGGATTTGAAGGGAATGGCCATTTCCACCACCCACTTGTCTTCATAATTTTGTACTTCTGAAACCCATTTACTGTCCCAGTTCAAGTCCACGCTGCCCCCGTTGGACATGGTACCGTCCCATTGCGCGCCGTAAGCGTTGGCCCCGAAACTGAATCCCGTGGTCTGGTTGTTAAAGGGATCCATGAACAGCAGAAAATTGTCGTTGCCTCCAAAACTGAAATCCCTTCGTAACGATTCCACCACATAGGTATTCCCAGGGGTTTTGAAGAAAGTGGCCAAGAGATACAGATGTTTGTCGTCATAGGCCATTTTTACTTCTGAAGGTTGGGTGGCCTTGCGATCGTCCATGGGGAGTACCATAAAAAAGTCGTCGGCGGGCTCGGCCGTTTGCCAAGTGGCCTCGTCTCCCTTGCCATCTATGGTAAAGGTTTCCTGGGTTTTTTGGATGTGGATGTTATAGGCTGCATTTTTCTTTTGGGCAAAAGAGAAGACACCAAAAAGCAGCATGGCCAATAGGAGTACAGGGGATTTCAAGTATGGGTCGGTCATTTTTAGTTTGTGCGCTAAAAATAAGAAATTACTCGGTTTTATGGTGATAAATCAAGAAGAGTATATTTTTTTTGGTTTTGGATTGAGAGAATGGCAAAAATATTTGAAACGGAGTTGATATGTAAGAAAAAAGTACTGCTTTTAACCTATGCCTTGTTTTTACTCTTCCTTTTTATCAAGGAACTTTTCAATCATTGGGATGACCAGTTCACTTTCTTTAAAATTTGGTTTTATTGTGGTGATTTCGCCAATATATTCTCCGTGTCCGCCCGGAATTATTGCCAATTCAGAGTTCGCAATTTGTCTGTGCAATTCAATGGCATGTTCCGGTGTAATGATGTCCTTATCGCCAATGATAATTAAAACTGGCGCTTTTATAGATTTTAGCTCCTCGTCAGGAATGTCTTTGAAGTTTACCATACGTTTAGCATCTCTGTCATGCATTATTTGTAAACCACTTGTGTCAGGCGCAACCTGTTTGTATGCCATTTTTAGTTGTTCTGGCATATTTTCCAATTTTGCTTGTTCCATAAACTTCCAAAACCAATCCGGAACCCCATTTCGTTTGGCAAGCGCTGAACCCAAAACGATTTTGTGAACTATTTCGGGGTGTCTAATAGCAATTTGCAAAGTAGTAGTTCCGCCATTACTGAAACCAAAAAAATCTGATTTGTCAATGTTTAGGTTTTTAAGCAAGACTGCAACATCGTTCGCATCTTGTTCAAATGACAAGTCGGCGTTTCTGTCACTGGTCCGTCCATGTGCTTGTAGTTCAACAGCAATTACTCTTCTGTTTTTTGCGAGTAATGGAACGACTTTTTCAAAATTTGATTGAATGGTAGAACCACCACCGTGAATGAGAACAAGCGGTTTGCCTTGTCCATAAATTTCGTAATACATATTTAGGCCATTCACTTTGGAATAACCGTTTTTGAAAGTTAATTCTTCATTCGTTTCTGTTGCCATTGCACTAGTCTCTGCTTTGTTTTCGTTACAAGATGTCAATGTGAAAAGTGTCAAACTGAGAATTGCGACTATTCTTTTCATATCTGTACGTTAAGGGGAAGTTAGCAATTCCAAATCAAAGACGAACTATCTGGATTACCCCCTATTTTAAAAAACAAAAATCCCCAACACCTGCCGTGTGGGGAATCCTTTTTCTAAACAAAACTCAGCTATTCAACTTTGCTTCGGCTCTTGGGTTTCCGGTTTTTGGCCGTATTGTTCCAAGAATTTCTTTTGCATGTCCATCATCCGTTTCTGGATTTCGTCCAGATTCATAAAGTCCTTACCAATAGGGCTTTCAAAGAAATCTTCCTTAAAAAACCGCTGGGTGAACAGGGAATCGTCGGCAAAAAAGCTGTGAAAATCCTCCTCGTTGAATGGGGAAAGGTTACCCGAAAACCTTGAGGTGAAGGACTGTAACAAACTGTCCTTGTCCATGCGGTCCAATTTATCGGCATAATCCGAAGAGGACCAGGTGTAAATGGAGTCGTACCGGACGAGGTTACCGTCCTTGTCAAATTCCCGGTTAACTTTCCATTCGCCCTTGGGTTGTTCCACGGTAACTTTGTCTTTGCTTTCCGTTACTTCATCTTTTTTGTGTTCTTGGCCATGGCAGCTTACCATCAAGAGCATGGTGGGTACCAACATCAATGTACTTTTCATGTTGCTCAAATTTTAGGTTATACACCAGTTATTTTGGTGGCTTTCCTGTGTCAAGTGGCGCCAAGAAAACCACTTTAAATGTCAAACATGACACAGCAAAATAAATACCAAAGCGGCGGTTTTGCTCACTAAATAGCGAACCTTAATACATTTTTAAGACCTAGGAGTGTCTAGTGTAAAAGAATCGTTAAGGTGCTGGATGTCAGGATGTCATCATATGATGACAACGCTTTTAAGGTGTCCCCATGTCCTGGAACAAGGTCCATTGGTTGGGATCCAATACTACGGAATCAGGTTTTTCTTTGGCATTGATTTCAAAGCTTTGAGACCGTTCTTTCACCTCAATGGTTTCAACAGTGGTCTGCCCATTCTTGACCAATGCGATTTCCAAAGGAAATTGAAACACATAGTGCTCCTGAGTTTGCTCCAAATGGAGGATGACCTTCCCTTTTTTATACTCCCAGCGCCATTTTAATTGAGGATGCCCTTTGGTGAACAACCATTGTTGGAAAAAAGCCTCTAGATTTTGGCCCGATACCTCTTCCATCACATGACGCAAATCGTCGGTAAGGGCATTGCTGTTTTGGTAGGCGGCATAATACTTTTGGATGCCTTCCCAAAAGGTGTGGTTGCCCAGCTTATGGCGGAGCATGTTCAACACCCAGCTTCCTTTTTGATACGTATTGGTGCTCAGTACCTTCATCGGGTCTTTGATGGTCAGGTCCACGATCGGGGACGGATTTTTAAGGTAATACTCAAAAATCTCTTTTTTGTCAATGGCCAATTCCTCTTTTCTTCGCTCATCGCCATACACACTTTCCAAATAAAGAATGCAGAAATAGGTGGCAAACCCTTCGCTGAGCCATACGTGGTTCCAGTTTTTTTCGGTAGCCGAATTGCCGAACCATTGGTGGGCAATCTCATGGGCGATCAAGGGTTCCACAGTCTTGTTCCCGGTCACGGAATTTTCAAAATAGGCAATGGTGCCCGCGTTTTCGAGTCCGCCCCACTGCGTCTTGGCCTGCATATTGGCCAATTTGGCATAGGAATAGGGGCCGATGTGATTGATAAAATATTCCAGAACGTCCTTCGCCACGGTATAATCGCCAAAGCCTTCCAAGCGGTTTTGAGGGTACACCCAGGCAGAAACCTCAATGTTGTCCACTTCACCAACCACTCTTGATGCAAATTCGGTCACCCCGATGGTCATCACCTTGGTGGCCACGGGGGCAGGTTCTTGGTAAATGGTGAGTTTATATCCGTTCTCCAGATTGCTCTCTTCTTGTTTTTTTCCGGTCGCCACCACATCGTAATGGTCGGGAGCCGTAATTCGGAACTCCACACTTGCCTTGTCGTACGGATGATCCACGGACGGAAGCCAGTGCCGCGCCAAATTGGGCCAGTTGTCCCCAAAAAAGGAACGTTTCCCAAATTTGGTGGTGGAGATGACGAGACCCCGCTCGGGAACGCCATGGTATTTTACGGTATAGGTCTGGCTATTGCCTTCGGTTGTGGTAGGAATGATGTTGATCTTGTTATCGGTATAGGAATAATTCGCAGGTGATGCTCCTTCCAGAACCTCAGTGATTTCCATGCCAAATTCCCCCGATTTTTCAATGAGATCCAATGAAAAAGGAACAGCTTCGGATTTGAAGAAAACCGTAATCTCGGCCTCACCTGTTATTTCGTTGTCTTTATCATTCAGGCTAAGTCCAAAAACATAGTTTTGGATATCCACGGATTCGTTTTTTTGGTACAGATCTTGTCCCCAAGAAATCGTGATTAAAAAGAAGAACGAGAGCAGGCTTGTAATGGTTCGCTTGTACATAAAAATTGGAAATAGACAGTAAAAAACTAAGGTTTAAGATACCCAATTTATAGTAATGGATTCCGCAATTTTTTAAATGCTGTGAAAAGACTTAAAATAAGAGGGTGTTACATTGTTGGTAACAGTTATTTTTTCATACTCATAACAGGTAAAATATACTAAATATCATTCCAAGATTAAATCCTGCATGACAGAATATAGCTCCTAATAAAGAGCCTGACTTGCTTTTCATTTTGAAGAACAGAATACTGACAAGAAACATGCCTGTTATCCAAATTAGAGTTGGAATGGTATAAAAAGTCCAAATTCCGTGTACAAACACTAATCCGAAATGTGCTATATGCGTGATTGCAAAAGCCAAACTATCCACTACGGAAGCTTTTGTTTGACCGATGGATTCGGCAAAACTACCATGGACAATTCCTCGAAAGAACAGTTCTTCCCCAATCGGGCTGAAAATCATTCCAGTTGACGCCATTATGATGAACATAATCAATTTATCTTTCCCAGATATCCCGTCTGGGATATTGTAAGATTTTCCAATATATTCATACCAATTTTCAAAAGCAGTCCCATATAATCCTTTGCCGATCAAGTAGAGCAATAAACTTAAGATTACTCCAAGAATAAGCGCAGACAATATTATCCCGATTCTTTTTGTTAACTTTATTCCGATTTTTTGTCTGCCGTATTTGCTTAAAAAAAAGAAAGGCACTAATGCTGATACGAACATTATTATGCCGATGGGTCCGTAATTACCTGTTTGATTTGCATTTAAAACCAGAAAAAATCTTGGAACACAGATTATTAAAACCAGAAAAAGTCCAAATTTCCAGTCGAATCTGAAGTATTTATTCCAAAAAGGTTTTAGTTCGGTTTGGTTCATTGTTCTAGGACGAGAGAGTTTTTGGAATTACTGCTAGCCATGAGGATATGAATCCGTTTTAAAGATAATTTCCAACGATATTGAAATAGCATTGGCATAGGTAAGTTAAGATAGTAATTTTCACGAATTTAGTGCCTTTTCCATTTTTGCTTTTATCTGCTCCAGACACAAATTCCCCAAACTGCCTTCGTGGGTATGCTCAATATCCTTTTTGGGTTTAAAGTTGCCATTTTCAATGGCCTTGCCCATGGTCTTATAAGCATCCCGGAAGGGCATGCCACTTTTCACGAGTTCGTTCAAGGTGTCTACACTGAAGAGGTAATCGTATTTCGGGTCATCCAAAATCTTAGGGTTCACCTTGATTTCCTTCAAACTAAAGATCATCAGTTCCAAACAGGCCTGCATGTCCTGCAAGGCGGGTACAATCACTTCTTTTACCAATTGCAGATCACGGTGGTAACCACTGGGCAAATTGTTGGTGATCAAGGTGAGTTGGTTGGGCACTGTCTGGATTCTGTTACACTTGGCTCGGATCAATTCGAACACATCGGGATTCTTTTTGTGCGGCATGATGCTACTGCCCGTGGTGAGTTCGTTGGGGAACGAAATAAAATCGAAGTTCTGGCTCATGTACAGGCAGATGTCCATCGCCATTTTTGATAGGGTGGCAGCCACGCTGGAAATGCCAAAAGCAGCGGCCTTTTCCACTTTTCCGCGACCCATTTGGGCAGCCACCACGTTGTATTTTAGGGTTTCAAAACCCATTTCCGTTGTGGTAAACGAGCGATCAATGGGGAAGGAACTTCCATAACCAGCGGCACTTCCCAAGGGATTTTGGTCCGCAATCTTATGGGCAGCCTGTACAAAGTACAGATCGTCAATCAAGCTTTCGGCATAGGCAGAAAACCAAAGTCCAAAGGACGAGGGCATCGCAATCTGAAGGTGGGTATACCCTGGCAAAAGGACGTTCTGGTGCTTTTCGGCAAGATTCATCAAAAGATCAAAAAGCGATTTCACCTGCTCTTTGATTTCGGTAAGCTCTTCTTTCAGATACAACTGCATGGCCACCAAAACCTGATCGTTCCTAGATCGGGCCGAATGGATTTTTTTACCGGTATCGCCCAATTTTTCGGTCAGGATGAATTCGATTTTGGAGTGCATGTCCTCAAAATCGTTTTCAATGGTAAAATTTCCTTTTTCGATATCCTTACCAATTTCACCCAACGCCGTTACCAAATCCTTGGCTTCCTCTTCGGTAATCAACCCCACCTTGCCCAACATTTTGGCATGTGCGGTGGAAGCGAT